>JBMFOM010000045.1:0-14793 GCA_049969615.1 Caldifarciminota bacterium | reverse complement strand
GGGAGAACAAGGTTCTAAGAGGGACCCCTGAAAAATCCAGCTAAGAGGGCATTTACTCATGGTTCTCTTCCAGCTATATGGATTCAGAATCGCGCACCCGAATTGCACTTTGACCTTGTGCGTTATCTGGACTAAAGAACTATATCCTCCCCAAGAACAGGGCAAGGAGTGCGGCGAGCATGTCGGCTTTGGCGATCGTGGAGACCACCCGGTAGTTTCTCCTAAGCCACAGATACACGATAAGACAGATCCATGTCGCGTCCACGAGCGCAATAACAGCCACGAGATAGCCAAAGCCCAGGTGGCCCATGATAAAGGGCAGGGGTGTCGCGGCGATTATCAGACACGCGAATATGCTGGCGAGGATCAGCCCAGCCTTCTCTCCCCAGGCAACCGGAACCGTGTTTCTTCCGGATGACCTGTCCGCGTCCATGTCCTCCAGGGATTTCACGGCTTCTCTGGCCATGTGATACAAGAAGGCCAGTAGGAATGCCCACATGGGCCCGACTATATCCCTGCCGAGGAAACCGCCAAACAGAAAACCCAGGGCCGCGGCTATGGAGACAGCCATATTGGAGATGAGCGGAAATCTCTTGAGGACCCGGTTATACAGCGCGGTAAGGACCATTGCCGTGAGAAAAACCAGTATGCAAATGGGTGGGAGAAAGGCCGCGAGGGCCATAGCGGGTATGAGAAGGAACCAGGAGAAGATCCAAGCCTTCTTGGGGTCTATCTCACCTTTTGCAACAGGCCTCTCCGGGTGCGCTGTCCGGTCCGTCCAAGCGTCAAAGATGTCGTTGTCCACATTGGCCCAGGCTATCAGGAGTGCGCCAGACATGGTCGCGAGGATCGCGAGGAGCCATGAGGTCCAACCTGAGAGCCATGCGCCGGTCAAAACCACAAGGCCCGCTATTATCGCGTTCAGGGGCCTCGCCAGCCTCAGGTAAGCCACGGGTAATTATGCCTGGAGGAGTGAGACCAAGGCACTACTTTCCAAGCAGGGGCCTTATCAGGTCCAGTGGCAATGGCAGGACAATCGTGGTTGCCTTTTCCGAGGATATTTCAACCAGTGTTTGTAGGAACCTCAATTGCACGGTTATGGGGTTCTGTGCGAGCACATCAGCGGCCTCCTTGAGCTTGCCTGCGGCCTGCTCCTCGCCGAGCGCGGCGATGACCTTTGCCCGGCGCTCTCGCTCCGCTTCGGCCTGCCGGGCCATTGCTCTCTGCATCTCCTGGGGAAGGTCAACATGCTTTATCTCTACCATTGAGACCTTCACGCCCCACGGATCCGTCTGTTTGTCAAGGATCTCCTGAAGCCTATGATTGAGCTTTTCCCTCTCCGCCAAGAGATCGTCCAGCTCAACCTCGCCCAGGATGCTTCTCAGGGTCGTCTGCGCGAGCTGGCTCGTAGCGTAGTAGTAGTCCTCAACCTCAAGGATGGCTTTCAGCGGATCAACCACCCTGAAATAGACGACAGCGTTGACCTTGACCGAGACATTGTCCCTGGTTATCACATCCTGGGACGGAACATCCATGGTCACAGTCCGCAGAGATACCTTTACCATCTTATCAACTATGGGCAGGAGGATAAAAAGCCCCGGCCCTTTTTCTTTCTTGAGTACACGACCGAGCCTGAAGACAACGGCGCGCTGATACTCCGGCAGTATTCTGATCATCCAGAGGAGCAGGATGAAAACGAACACACCGAGAGCTATGTAAAGAATCATTCCTTCACTCATGAGGAAAGACCTCCGTTCGCGAAGGAAATTATAGGGTAAGGCCAGGAGACAAAGCAAGGTGAAGGCCGAAACTTTTAGCCCATTCTGAGCCAGGCCGAGGATACAGTTATTGCCTATGAGACCTCTAATAAAGCAGTGATAACTTACTGGTTTGGGGGAGAACAGGGTTCTAAGAGGGGCCTTCTGAAAAATCCCGCAACGAGGGCATTTCCTCGTTGATTCTCTGAGCTTTCGGGTGGGATTCTGTCAGGCCGGTATCTTTCCGGACGCGCTCAGAAGAATGAAAATGACAACGAAAAGGATCACGAGGCCCACGTATATAAAGATGAGGAGGAAGTAGAAGACCACCATGGCGAGTGTGAGCATTACTGAGAGCAGGAAATATAGTTTCATCTGTTCCGCGAAAGCCGCGAGGGAATTCGCCTTGCCTTCCAGGAACCTTTTCAACCTGGACTCGGCAACCAGGAGCATCGCGCCGATGACGATATACCCCGCGCCAAGGGGAAGATACATGACGCCAAGGATTATGTCTATCACTGCCATGGCAATGATCCACGGCCTCGCGAGCCTCATTTCCCTCACAAATCCGCTCCACTCCTTGTCGTCAACCTGAGGCGGCACAGTTTCTGTTTCGGTCATGGTTTAATTATAGGCCTATGAGTCGTTTTCGGGCAAGCCGTGGATCGGTTACCGGTTTTGAACGTTCTGACCCGGACAAACCCAACTAACCGCTCGCACTATGCTTCAACGAGATCACATCATATCCACCGGGTCAACATCCACCATGAGATCAATCCCAGTGGGAGCCTTATATTCGGCCAGAAAGCCCAGCTCCGGCGTCAGGCCCCTCCTGGTTTTGACCAGAAACCTCGCCCTAAAAAGCCCTGCTACGCGCTCATATGGCGAGGGCGAAGGCCCAAGGACCAGGCCTTTGTTGCCAAGCCTGCTCCCGGTTTGCTTACCCAGATCCTCCAGGAACTCCATTACCCTATGAAGATTCTTTCCCCTCGCCTCAACCAGGACGAGCTTTGAGAAAGGCGGATACCCGTATTTCATGCGCTCCGCGAGCTCCTGGGACATAAAACCTTCGTAATCTCTATTTCTGACAAAGGCTATCGCGCGCTCCCCGGGGTTGATGGCCTGTATAATCACGACCCCGCCGGTCCTCAGCCTGCCGGTGACTTGAACGAGCAGTTGAAATGTTTTTTCCGCGGCCCTGAAATCTGGCCTGAAAAGCCCCATGTCCGCGAGCAAAACCCCAACCAGCTTTACATTCGGAAAATCAAGGCCTTTTGTCACGAGTTGGGTTCCCACCAAGATCCTTGCCTCGCCCGACGCGAATTCCCTAAAAACCCTTTCCGGACCGCCTTTTCTTCTTGAGACATCCCTGTCAAGCCTAAGGACCTTTACGCCCGGCAGGAGCGCGTTTAGGTTCTCCTGGACGCGTTGGACCCCGTAGCGCATCGCGATCAGGGAGGGGCTTCCGCAGGATGGGCAGGCCCCCGGAACCCTGGAGGTTCTCCCGCATAGGTGACAGACAATCAGGCCCGTATCCTTGTGAAATGTGTATGAAATGGAGCAGTTGGGGCAGTTCAGAACAACCCCGCACCTCAGGCACTGCAGGTATGGCGCGTAGCCCCTGCGGTTGAGGAACAGGATGGCCTGATGACCGGAGCCTACCGTTTCCCTTATGGCATCCAGAAGGGCCAACGAGAACGGGCCGGAGACCTCTGCGTCCTTGAGATCAACCACCCTGACAACCGGATCAATGTATGCGGGAACCCTTTCCGGCATCCTGAGATACAGGTATTTTCCATTCCTGGCATTGTGATAAGACTCAGCGGATGGGGTGGCGGATCCAAGAACAAGGAGGGCGTTCTCATCCCTTGCCCTCACTGCCGCGACATCCCTCGCGTGATAATAAGGTGGCCTCTGGGACTTATACGAGTCATCGTGCTCTTCATCAACAACCACGAGGCCGAGGTCCTTCATCGGAAGAAACAGGGCAGATCTCGGTCCCAAGACAATTCTCGTTTCTCCGGTCGCGACCCGAGTCCACACCCACATCCTCTCCGCGGGGCTGAAAGCACTGTGATAAACGGCTATATCTTGGCCCAGAGCCTTCTTGAAAACAGCGGCCAGCTGGGGGGTAAGGCTTATCTCCGGCACCAGGATTATCGCGCCCTTGCCCTCTCCGAGCGCCTCCATTGCCAGCCAAGCATAGACAGCGGTCTTTCCGGAGCCGGTCTCCCCGTGAAGGAGCGCGACCGTGAACCCTCCTTTTTTCATGGCCCCCTTGAGATTACTGAGAATCCTTGCCTGTTGCGGCGTCGGTTTTTTCGGAAAGAACGGCTCACCCCCTTCCCTGACGAAATCCTCTACCTCCTTTCCTTTTGCCGATGGTAGTTTTGACCTGACCTGACAAGCGCCGAGCTCAATCAGCCTCTCAAGGAACCTCTTGCCCGGTTCCCCGAACCTCCTGATGATTCCATCTCGGCTCAACCATGTTCCCCTCCTTTCCCAGAGATAGGCGAATATCTCCTTCTGGACCTTGCCCCTGACGCTCACGGACGGGGGATCCCTTCTCATCCTGAGCTCAACCCGCTCCTTTTTTGGCATGCCGGGCGGCAGGATGAGCCTCACGGCCTCTGAAACCGAGGATAGATAATATTCCCCGATCCACTCAGCGAGGCCCACAAGGGATTCCGGTACCGAGAGGCCGGTCTTCCCGTAGATGGGCCTCGCCCCCGGAAAAGGTTCTGCCTCACCCATTACCAGTCCAGTGAATAGCTTATCCCTTACCTGAACTAGAACCACATCGCCCTTCTCAACGCCCATATCAGAGGGCACCACGTAGGTCAGGACAGCCCCTGCCTCGGGTATGGCTACGGACGCGAATTTCACAGACAAAGATTATAGCGCGGTTCAGGAGATTATCTCCACTCCGCGGGCACCCAGGATGAGGATCAAAAACAAGCACATCAGGGGAGGTCCTCTTCCCTCAGAAACCCCTCCTCTCCCGTGTCCATATCCCTCAGTTTGATGACCCCCTTTGCCAGCTCCTCGTCACCGATAATGATTGCCCTCTTTGCTCCGAGTCGGTCCGCTATCTTGAACTGCTTGCCCGGCTTGTTGTCCTCATAGTCCATTTCAACCCAAAGGCCCCTTGACCTCAGGGAACGCAAGAGCCTGATGGACTCGTCTCTGGCCCTTGGCCCTATGGAGACTAGGAAATAGTCCGGGCCCGCTGTGTCCGCGGTCCTCTCGCCCCTCGCCAGCTGGACCCTCTCCACGCCTATCGCCCATCCAGAAGCGGGAGTCCTCGGCCCGCCCATCTGCTCAACCAAAAGGTCATAACGACCCCCGCCTCCGACCGAGTCCTGCGCGCCGAGGCCCTTTGCCCTGAATTCAAAGACGGTCCTGGTGTAATAATCCAGACCCCGCCAAAGCCTCGGCTCCTCTCGGAAGGGTATCTCGCGCTGGCTGAGCATCTCCTTGAGATAAGCGTAATGCCTTCCGCATTCATCGCAAAGGTAATCGGTCATTCGGGGCGCGTCCTCCAGCCTGGGGCTGTCTATTTTGCAGTCCAGCGCCCTCATGGGGTTCCGTTCCAGTCTGTTCTTGCAATCCTCGCAAAGCTCGGATTTTATGCCCTCCAGGTAATTCACCAGATCCACGCGATACCTCGCCCTGTCATCTGGGCAGCCTATGGAGTTCAATAAAACCTCAACATCCCCTATGCCCCAGGCCCCGAACAGCTCAAGCGCGAGCTCTATCTGTTCGGCATCAAGAAGCGGCGACGCGACGCCAAAGCACTCCGCGCCGAGCTGGGTGAACTGCCTGAGCCTTCCCTTCTGGGGCCTTTCTGCCCTGAAAAACGGCCCCCAGTATGCCAATTTGACCGGGGGAGCCATTTTTTCCTCAAGGAATGCCCTGACAGCGCCCGCTGTCCCTTCTGGCCTGAGCGCGTAGGTCTCATCGCCCCTGGTGAAGCTGAACATCTCCTTCTCAACTATGTCAGTTGCCTCACCGATTGAACGGACGAACAACTCAAGCCTCTCAAAGACCGGCAGTTCAACGAACCTGTAGCCGTAGGCCCGGAGGATTTCTCCGGCCTTATTATATATTGCCTGCCTCTCCTCGTATTCCGGGGGGAGAATATCCCTGGTTCCGCGTGGCCTCTGGTATCTCACGATGATAGTATAATCCGGTCGCACCGCGAGATTCCAATAGGGGGTCTGTCTTTGGAAACCAGCGTAAACTCAAGTGGGCCGTGAAGGAGTTGAACCTTCGGCACCCGGATTAAAAATCCGGTGCTCTACCACCTGAGCTAACGGCCCAGCTTGATATTATAAACCAGTCATGATGTCCGGTGCACTCACCCGGCTATGCTCCCTTGGCCCTATTCAAGTTGGAGCGATAGTTTGGTGTTTCAGAGCAACAATTGAACCTCTTGAGTTATGGCAACGGCCACAGGCATTCCAAGACCATTTGGAGAAAGGGTTGCCTCCGGCGAGCTGGAGTTTTGAAACAGCGCAGGGCCGGTTTCCCTATCTCGGCCTATTATCTTGCCACGAATCTCCAGTAAATTATAGCGAACATCGCACCAGCCCAGACCAGGACGGAAACGATTATTCCGGGATCGCGGAGGATAACCCTATCAGGGGACTCGTTCCTCTTTTCAACCAAATAGACGAACCTGAAGACCGCGTAAACTACTATGGGCGTCGTCCAGACTGCCCAATCGTTTCCGAGCCGGGCAACCGTCTCGGCCGAAACCGTGTAAAGGGCATAGGTGAGGATGGAAAGCCCAGCCGAGGCGGTTATCAGCTGGTCCAGGAGGCTGTTGGAATACCTTCCGAGGGTCTCCCTGTGTTCACGGGCGCCATTGCCCATGAGCGCGATCTCCTGCCTTCGCTTTGCAAGGGCTATAAGGAGGGCGAGGAAAAGGGTCGCCAAGAGGAGCCAGTGAGAAAACGAAACGTTGACCAGGACAGCGCCCGCGATCGCCCGGAGGAGAAACCCCATGGCAACTGAAAGGACATCAAGAATCACCATCTTCCTGAGAGCAACCGAATAGAGTATGTTGAGGCCAAGATAACCGAGAGCAACCAGGCCAAACTGGAAAGACAGGGCGAAGGAACCGGCCAGGCCAATGAGCACGAGGACGAGGCCGAACACCAGCGCGCCAGTGGCCGAGACCGCGCCTGAGGGTATGGGCCTGCGACTCTTGACAGGGTGAAGGGCATCCGTGTGCCTGTCCGCCCAATCATTCAGGGAATAGACTCCGGACGAGAGGACGCAGAAAGCAACAAGACCTCCGGCCGAAAGCAGTATGTCCCATGGGGAAAGGAGCTTCATGCCAAAAAGCGGCCCAGCCAGGACGAAGAGGTTCTTCACCCATTGACCAGGCCTCGCCAGTCTCAGGTATCCCATGGTTCCTGACTCCGATCAGACCAGGGTAAGATCATGCACGGTAAGCCTTGCCATCCTTTATCTTTACCATCAAACGCAGGCCCTCTTTTATGCCTTCGGCTTCCTCGCCCATGGGAACCTGGGTGAGATAATCCGGCAGAAAAACACGGCCGCCCTTGCTCCTGGTGGAGACCACGCCAGAAAGGGTCTTGCCCTCCAGATAAGCCATTAGAATAGCCAGAAGAGCATCGCGTTGGGTTCTCTTGGATTCGGCCTCTCTGTCCTCAAGATCTGGCAGGAGGCCTGCCAGTTCCTCCCTTTCATAAGGGGGACTATTGCCCTCAAGTATGGCGCGAACCTGCCGCTGATTGATGAGGTCTGTGAACCTTCTGAGGGGGGATGTGGCCTGTAGGTATGATGAAAAACCAAGGCCCTTGTGGGGTTTTGGATCCGGTGACAGGTGGGATTTTTTCAGCGCGTAGAGGGCCTTGACGGGATAAAGGGGATTGTGTGGGGAAGGAGGCCTGCCGTGGGGTTCGGGCTGGTGGCGGAATGCCCCGGGCGCGTTGTTATTGACGAGAAATTTTGAGAGGAGATGGTTGTAGAGGATCATGGGTTCGGTGATCATCAACTGTTCGGGTGACTCCGGATTAACCTTCTCAAAGAGCATTTCTCCGCCAGAATCGCAAACCTTCAAATACGGTATGGGTATCAAGTTGCCGCCAGCCATGGCCCGGCGCTCAGACAGGACAAGCGAGAGGAAATATAGCTGGCGTATTCGCGGCTCTGTTTTCAGGAGGGCGGCAAGTTCCTGATATGAGAACCTGGCCGTGAGCCTGATCTGGGCCAGCTTTATCTCAACCCTGATGAGGGTTCCGTCATCATCAATGTCCGCGAAAAGCGAGAGGACAGGACTGATTCTCCGGTCAGAAAGGGAGAGCTTCTCCCTTATGAGCTCCTCCGGGAACATGTAGATGTTCTTTCCGGGGATATAGACCGAGATTGCCCTTTCCATTGCCTCCTTGTCCAGAGGGGTTCCACTGCCAATGAACCAGGAGACCAAGGATATGTGAACGCCGAGTCTATAGAACTTTCCATAGTCCTGAATGGATATAGCGTCGTCCGGATCGGCTATCTCCGGATCGTCAACAGCGAATGCCTCGCAATCCGTTATGTCCTCATAGCCGCCGGAGAATTCCGGTATATCCTTAACCTGGGTCAGGGCTTCAGGCGAGAAATCTCTTTCTGGGTTATTCATGCTTTGTGCTCCTGGGCCTGAAGGGATGTCGCCTCAAGAAAATCCGCGATCGCGCTGTATTTTGAGGATATGGCCTCATCTGGCCTACCCTCCCAGGATATAACCCCATCGGATAAAAGGACTATTCTGTCCGACACCTTCGTGGCGAGGTGCATGTCGTGGGTCACCACGACAGATGTGACGCCGAGCTTTCTGTCCAGATCAGAGATGAGGTTACAGATGGTGTCAGCGGTGATGGGGTCAAGGCCCGTGGTTGGCTCGTCATAAAAGAGATACCTCGGCCTCGCCACTATGGCCCTGGCGACCCCCACCCTCTTCCTCATGCCGCCGGAGAGCTCCGCCGGATAGAGTTTCTGCGTCCCGCCCATCTCAACCATCTCAAGCGTCTCCGCGACCCTTTCGGCAATCTCCTTCGCACTTACCCTCCTCTCAACAAGGGGAAGCGCTAGGTTCTCATACACGGTCATGGAATCAAAAAGAGCCGACCACTGGAACACGAAACCCATATTTCTTCTCAGAGCGTATAGGGCTTTGAGCCTGGCCTTGGATACATTCACCCCATCAATCACAACACTGCCCCTGTCCGGACGCATCAGGCCAACGATGTTCTTCAGCAAAACCGTCTTGCCGGAGCCGCTCTTGCCGAGGATGGTTACGGTTTCGCCATCGCTGATTTTGAGGCTCACACCCTTCAGAACAGGGGCTTTGCCGAAGGATTTCCAGAGATCTGAAACTTCTATCACGGGCAAATTATAACCTACTTTTCTGAGCAGGATCATGTGTGGTGGAGACCGGATTTCAGTATTTGATCCTTCGCGAGGAAGTGGCTTATAATTCACCCGAAACCGATGGAGGTGTGGGATGTTAATTTGCACGATGATCCTCCTGGGGAGTTATCCACTGACTGTGGTGGGTGAACACCCAGACTACAGGCCGGCCGAAACCGAGATGATGGATGGTGGAGCCACAACACACTCAAGGGCGTTCTCCTTCGCGAGGCACGATATACACACGGAGACAGTGTCCTGGTTTCACTTCTACCAGGTCCGGAACAACGCGAGGGACATCGGAGGCTTAGCCTGGCCTGATGCTGTTTCCCCGTTCGCGCTGAACACGCCTATGGTCTACTGGAATCAGGGAGGGTGGAGCTTCACCAACACTAGCCTCCCCATCTCTGGAATGTATGGTTCTGACCTGGCGGATATAGATGGTGATGGCGACCTGGACATAGTTGGTGCTGATCCGTGGTATGGCGTCTATGTATTCTGGATTCGCAACGACGGCGGAATCTTCAACCAGTCATCCTCATAATGCAGAACTGGGGTTTCCCGAACCATGTTCATTGCGCTGACCTTGACCGAGACGGAGACCAGGATGTGGCGTGGACATGCGAGAGTTATGGGTTCTATGTATCCCTGAACAACGGAGCGGGAAGTTTTACCAACTACAACATATATCCCAATGTGAGCGCGGAGTCAGTCTGGCCCGCTGACCTTGATGGCGACGGGGACATAGACCTGGCCGGAGTAACCCACGCTTGGCTCGGATACACGGCTGGAGTCTGGTGGTTTGAGTATACTGGGGTTCCGGGGAACTATGTTCCTCACTTCATACAGTCAAGGCCTGACCCACACGGCGTCTGGGCGGGTGATATGGACGGCGATGGTGACAGCGACATCCTCATAGCGACCAACTTCATGAACCTCGGGGACGACAACTCAATCTGGATGTTCAGGAACGACGGCTACAACAACTTTATGCCCGTATATGTCGGTTCAATAGCCTGGGGTTCGGACATCAAGGCCGCGGACCTTGACCTGGACGGAGACATGGACATAGTCGCGTCCGGTGGTGGCGCTGACGAGGATCACCTTGGCACCCACGGCGAGCTGGCGGCCTTTGAGAATATCGGCGGAAGCTTTGTCAAACAGGTCCTCCAGACCAACGGCTCTTATGGGCTTTGGATAGGTGACTATGATCTGGATGGTTGCCCGGACATATCCGCCATAGACTACCCCGGCTATAACAGCGGCAATTCCACCTTCGTTATATATGAAAACCTGATTCCGGACGCGCAATGCATGCTCGGCGCGCCGGATGACCCAAAGCCCACGACATTCAAGGTTATCCCCAGAAAGGGCGGCCTCCTCCTATCATATAGCTTCCCAGGATCAGTGGAGTTTTCGCTTCACGACATAAGCGGCAGAAAACTTGTCTCTGGGCAGCTTAGCGGTGAGAGGTTCGTCCCACTCAGTCCCGGCACCTATGTTGTGAGCGCGACCGCAGGCAAGAGCGTAATAAACCAAAAGAGCATAACGGTAAGATAACCCTACCATCATGGTAATACCTCCTGAGGCCCCGGATCCCCACCGGGGCCTTTTGTTGACCTGACACATTTCATCCCAGATTTTGGGGCAGGCTGTAAGCCTTGAATTATTAAGGGAAAAACACTATTATGGGCGGAGGAATCATGCTCAACATTTTCGGAAAAAAGAGACAAAAGAAAGGTATGGGATGGTTGAAGGTATTCTCGTTCCGGCTCAGTCAGAGGGACAGGGACAACCCGTCCGAGCTCCTTGAGGGTTATGATGGATTCATCTTCGCTTGCGTGAACATAATCGCGTCCCGTGTCGCGGGCGCGAGGATCAGGCTCTTTCTGAGAGAGGGCAATTCCGAGAAAGAGGTTTCCAGCCATCCTCTCCTTGAGCTCATCGGGGAACCCAACCCATACATAACCCAATACTCATTCCTTTATCTGACCCAGGGGTGGATGGAACTGACGGGCAACGCCTATTGGGTCAGGGTTGGCAATGAGCTCTGGCCCTTGCCGCCCCAGTGGGTTAGAGTTGTCCCTGGCCAGTGGCCCAGGGTAATAGAGGGCTACCTTTATATGCCTCCTTGGCTCCCGGAACCAATGGCGTTCTCGGATGATGAGGTGATCCACTTCAAGCGCCCTAACCCACAGGATCCATTCTATTACGGCGCCTCAACACTGCGCGCCGCATTCGGGGAAACCGAGTTCTGGCGGCTGGCCGGAGAATACAGGAACAACAGGCTTGAGAACGGCGGTGTGCCGCCCGCGGCAATGGTGATCTCCGAGGAGGCAAATCCGGATGACATTGACAGGATAAGGGCTGAGTTCCAGCGCCTTCACAGGGGAATGGCGAACGCGGGCAGGCCCGCGATCCTCCCTCCGGGAACCGAGGTCAGGCTCCTTGAGGTGCCGCCAGTGGACAGGGAGTTCGCGGAATCCATCAGACTTACCAGGGAGAACATTCTGGCCATATTCGGCGTTCCCGGATCAAAGCTGGGCCTCGTCCAGGATGTCAACAGGGCGAACGCGGAGGCCAACGACCTCACCTTCCTAAACGAGGTGATAAGGCCACGCCTAAGATTCCTTGAGGATATATTGAATTCGGAGATAACATACCTGTATGGAGATTCGCTCGTCCTGCGGTTTGAGGATCCGGTCCCGAGGGATTGGGAATTCACGCTGAGAAAGGTTGAGACCCTTGTAACCCTTGGCGTAATGGAGATTGACGAGGCCAGGAGAGAAATGGAGCTGGAGTAGGTCCTGCCACAGAACATCAACGCCTCTTCTGCCTCTCCAGTGATACATAGGCCAACCCCCCCAAAAAATCCGAGTTTGTCATTCGTCCATATCCGAAAGCCTCATCATAGCTGGAAAAGAACCATAAGGAAATGCTCTCTCGGCAGGATTTTTCAGGGGACCCTTCTTATGGCCTTGTTCTCGTTGGACAAAGTGCCCCTGGCTCAGACCAGTAGTTATCAATGCTTTGTCAGAGGTCTCATGTCTGATATTAGCGGAGCTCAGAGAGTATCTCGCGCATATCAAATATACCCCGCCCAGGACTTGAACCTGGAACCCGCGGATTAAGAATCCGCTGCTCTGCCAAATTGAGCTAGCGGGGCAGACTGAAATTATAACCCACTTCCTGCGCAGGATCAAACTATATCATTATCGCTGAGTTGCCAACTCAGTTTTTTCGCGGCTTTGCGTATCTCGGCATAAGTCATCGTGCGCCCCTGTTTACTGAGTCAGGTTCAAATTCCGGCCAATTGAGTCCGTAGAGGGGGTCGCGAAGCACCAGCTTCCGGTTCCGGCCATAGTTCATAGCCATAGTTTAGAGTCAAGGGTCAGTCCCGGGCCAATTGTAATCCAACCACCTCACCTCCCCTTCACCGCCTTAACCCTCTGCGGGCCTGAGCCGATGAAATAGACCCCTGGCAGGAGCTCGGCGCCAAACCGTCCGTCCTTTACCGTGCCCAGGAGCCTTCCGGACGCGTCATAGAGCTCGGCCTCGCCCCCTGTCCATGAGACCATAGCCTCGGACACGAACGGGTTGGGGAATATCCTTATGCCCGGTTTTGGCGCTGGGAGATCGGCTGTCGCGGCGTTATTGTTCAGAAAGAGGTAGTTGCCCATGCCATCCTCCCAGTTGGTTATCGTCAGGTCCTGGGAGACCGAGTAGGTGTAGGTCACGATTATGGTGTTGGAACCGGAGGTCGTGTAGCTTGTGTCAAAACAGACAAACCCCTCCTCTGGCGCGGCATATAGCGCTGATACCGGGACATCCGCGCCGTTTATCTTTAGGTAGACAATCTCGTGGAAGGGCATCCTCGGCAGTTGAACGACATTTCCCCTGCCGGAGAGGGTGAATGTGTCCGTGAGGGTCACCAGGCCGCCAGCGTCAACCCCGCCAAAGCTTATCTTCTCGCAGACCAGGCCGTTCCTATACCAGCTCCACGCTGGAGGCCTCTGCAGGGTGCCGCCCGCGTTCTCAAATATGACGGCCGGCTCCCACCACCCGCCTGCCGCAAGGTCAAGGTCGCCATCAGCATCGGGGTCACCGAAAGCAACGGTTGAATAGTAGCTCCTGGAATCCTGGGAGTTCCAGGAAGGCGTGCTCTCAAAGCTCCCGGACTGATTCATGAACACCCAGACCCTGCTACGCCCCGCGAGTTGCCCGTTCTCAGCTATGGCCAGGTCAAGCCAGCCATCGCCGTTGATGTCCCCGAGCGCGCACTGGATGACCTCGTAATCCTCAGGGGATTCCCAGTCCGGGCTCGTAGCATAGTATCCGCGCTTGTTCAGGAAGAGGCAGACCGGCATATAATTCCCAGCTAGAACCATGTCAAGCCAGCCGTCCCTGTTCACATCCCCGAATGTCACATCATAGGCCGTGTAGGCCACCGTGGATTGCCACCAGGGTGGAGAGGAGTAGCCAGTGCCCGTGTTTCGGTATATGATCGCTTTCTCATAGAACCCGTTGTATGCCTCCCCGCAGGCGAGGGCGAGCTCCGGTCTGCCGTCGCCGTTGACATCCCCGAACCCGCACGAGAAGGAGTGGCAGGAGTCAGATGTCCAGGAAGCCGTGGTTCCGAGGCCCGTGCCCGTGTTCATGTAGAGGACAGAGACCGTCTTTCCCCAGCCGGATCTTATGTAATCCGAGACAGCCAGGTCAGGGTGGCCGTCACCGTTGACATCCCCTATGGCGAGGTGGCCCGAATACCTTGAGTCCGTTGATGACCAGGAGGGATTGACCGAGAAGCTCGTGCCGTTGCCATAATAAACATGATTTGGCGCGGCCTGCATGTCGTTGCCCTCGGCCACCGCGAAATCGGTTATGCCGTCCCCGTTCAGGTCAGCAAGCCCGCCACCCGTGGAAACATAGCCTGAGACTGATTCCCAGTTCGGATTGCTGGGATACGGTATCACAGACAAGAGGATAAGCATGTTCAGCATGAGCAAAGCTTAAACCCCAGAGCCAGGAAATTTCAAAGTCAATCGCGCCAGGCTGTCGCTCAGGAACATGTAGCTTATATCAAGCCTGTCCCAGAATAGGGTTATTGAGAAGCTGTATCAGAGAAGATCCGCTCCTGGCCTCATTCTCAGAGTTGATAGGCGTCAAAAAATCGTATTGTGAGACAGGCTCAATTTTTCTTATTTTCTGTCATTCATTAAATTCCCCATAAGGCGTCTTTGAAATATAAGCCAACGCTTCTTTTTCATTTTTCTCAATAGCAGTCTCTACTGCTTTTTTGCTAACTCTAATAATTCCTTAGCCTTTTTTCTTGCTTCGTGAGATTGTTGGACAAGAGAGGCGATTTTTTGCTGAGTTGAGAGCGGAAGAATAGGGATCTTTAATCTTTTTACTTGCTCTGGTTTCCAATGAAGGATAACAGAACCTCCACCATCCCTTTCTGTCTGCATTTTTCCAATAAGGGAATTTATACACAAAGCAAGATACTCTTTATTTATTTCGCTTCCGTTTTTTCTTATTCAATCTCTCATTCATCCAAAATAATGGTTCCGTCTTTGCCTGAATACATCCTCTTATTATCTGAGTTAAATTCATA
>JBMFOM010000044.1:0-14821 GCA_049969615.1 Caldifarciminota bacterium | reverse complement strand
CCGGATACAAGGAGGTCTCTGAGGTCATAAACCTGGCAAAGGGCCAGGTCCTAATAAAGGACTTTCCCCTGACGCCAGCCCCCAGCCTCCGTGCCGGGGGCTTTTTATCAGGGGAATTAAGGAGAAAATGGGTTTCTCCGGCCTCCGGCCTTGCCTTATAATTTTCGGGCTTGGAGATAGTGGTTAGGGGAGAATTGATATGCCAGCGCAAAAGGCTGAGGAATATGATATTGCAAAAGTCCGAAACATCGGCTTCGCGGCGCACATTGACGCTGGCAAGACAACCATGACAGAGCGGATTCTCTTCTACTCAGGGCGAACTCACAGGATGGGGGAGGTAGACGATGGGACAACGGTCACTGACTGGATGCCCCAGGAGCGCGAGCGGGGGATAACCATCACCGCGGCCACCACGACCTGCACATGGCTAGGCCACAGGATAAATATCATTGATACCCCAGGACATGTTGATTTCACCGCGGAGGTTGAAAGGTCTCTGAGGGTTCTGGATGGCCTGGTGGTGATATTTTCAGCAGTGGAAGGGGTTGAATCGCAATCAGAGACGGTCTGGCACCAGGCAGACAGATATGGGGTTCCGCGGCTCGCGTTCATCAACAAGCTTGACCGGATGGGTGCGAACCCTGATAGGGTCATCCAGGAGATGAGGGAGAGGCTCGGCGCGGCACCTCTGGTCATCCAAAAACCGGTTGGCCTGGAGGAAAACCTGCAGGGCGTCATAGACCTGCTCCGAATGAAAAAGATAGTGTGGGAGGATGAGATCGGCCTCGTTTTCACCGAGACAGATGTGGACAGATCGGATTTCTACGAGGAGTATGAGGAGATAGTAATAGCCGCATCCGAATTCCACGAGGATATATTGGACGAATACGAGGCGCAGGGCTTCGTGAACCCCGAAAAGATGGACATTGGCATAAGGAGAGGGGTAATAGCCAGGGCATTTGTTCCCGTGTTGATGGGTTCGGCCTTCAAGAACAAGGGCGTTCAACCCATCATGGATGCCATAGTCCGCTACCTGCCCAATCCTCTGGAGATCCCCCCTGCAAAGGGGACCGTTCCCGGAACCAACGAGATCCAGGAGCGCCCGCCCAGACCAGACGCCCCTTTGGCCGGGGTTATATTCAAAGTCCAACACGAAAAGCATGTTGGCTATTTCTATTACACTAGGATATACTCAGGGGTTCTCAGGGCAAATCAAAAGATCCTCAATGTTAGAACGGGCCAAATTGCACGCGTCACTAGGATATACTTGATGCACGCGGAAAAACACACCCAACTGCGCGAGGCTCAGCCCGGAGAAATAGTGGTCTTGGTAGGCCTGACCGGCACTCAGACCGGCGACACCATAGCCGACCCGGACCATCCCATAATTATGGAAGGGATGAGTTTCCCGGAGCCAGCCGTATCGGTAGCGGTGGAGCCAAAGAGCTCTGCGGACGAGGAACGACTCACCGAGGCGTTAACAGCCCTTAGCCTGGAGGACCCAACGCTCCAGGTTATCAGGGACGAGGAGACCGGTCAGACCATCTTGCGCGGAATGGGTGAACTCCACCTGGAGATAATCGTTGATAGGATAAGGAGGGAATTTGAGGTTCCGGTCAGGGCTGGCAAGCCGCAGGTGACATACAGGGAAACAATAGCGGAAAAGGCAACGGCCTACGAGGAATTTGACAGAGTAATAGGCGATGTCCGGCACCGCGGAGCAGTTGAGATCACGGTCGCTCCAACCCAAAGGGGTGCTGGAAACCGGATCGCGCCTTTTCCGGGTCTTCCGGATGAGCTTGATCAAGAGCTTGCACGAGCACTTGCTGAGGCTTTATCATTTGGGCCTCTCGCAGGGTATCCTGTGGTTGATGTAGAGGTGCAACTTACGAAAATAAGCCTGGAAGAAGGCACCACCACTTTAGGCCTCAGGCATGCTTTAACCGCGGCATTCAAAGAGGCCTTCAAAAAGGGGGGCAGTCTTCTTCTTGAACCTGTAGTGGAGGTTGAAACTCTGGTGCCAAAGGAGTTCCTCGGAAATGTGATGGCCGACCTCGCAGGACGGGGAGGCGAGGTATTGGGCCTTGAGCCCGGACCAGGCGCGATTGACAAGATCAAGGCCAGGGCGCCCCTGAGACGCATGTTCGGGTATGCCACTGACCTCAGAAACCTGACCCAGGGTCGAGGAAACTTCTGGATGAAAATAGCGGGGTTCATGCCCGCTATTGATGAGAAAGATAGGAGGTCTTAGAAATGGCGAAAGCCAAGTTTGAAAGAACAAAGCCGCACCTCAATGTGGGCACAATAGGTCACATTGACCACGGCAAGAGCACGCTGACTTCTGCAATAACCAAGTATCTCTCGCTGAAGGGCTTGGCCAAATACATGCCCTTTGATGAGATAGACAAAGCCCCTGAGGAGAAAGAGAGGGGCATAACCATACAGCTCTGCCACGCTGAGTACGAGACCGAGAAACGCCACTACGCACACATAGACTGCCCCGGCCACGCTGACTACATCAAGAACATGATCACGGGCGCGGCACAGATGGACGGTGCCATACTGGTTGTCGCGGCCACGGATGGCGTGATGCCCCAGACAAGGGAACACGTTCTTCTAGCCCGTCAGGTCAATGTGCCGCAGATAGTTGTTTTCCTCAACAAGGTTGACGCTGTTGATGACCCTGACATCGTTGAGGTCGCGGAGCTGGAGGTTAGGGATCTTTTGAACAAATATGAGTTTCCGGGAGACAAGATCCCCGTGGTTCGCGGGTCGGCCCTCCTGGCAATGGAGGGGCCTGATGACCCGAACGCGGATGTCTATAAGCCCATACAGGAACTCATGGATGCCCTAGACACGTTCTTCCCGGAGCCGGCCAGGGATGTGGACAAGCCGTTCCTCATGGCTATTGAGGACATCTTCTCAATAACGGGCCGCGGCACCGTCGTCACGGGAAGGGTTGAGCGTGGCATCCTCAAGCCCATGGAGGAAGTTGAGATAATAGGGTTCAGGGACGAACCCATCAAGACCGTCGTGACCTCCATAGAGATGTTCAGGAAGATATTGGACGACGCGAGGCCAGGGGACAATGTCGGGTTGCTCCTCAGGGGCGTTGAGAAAGACGATGTGTTCCGCGGTATGGTCGTCGCGAAGCCCAAGTCCATAACCCCGCACAAGAGGTTCAAGGCCCAGGTCTATGTCCTGACCCAGGAGGAAGGCGGAAGACACAAGCCATTCTTCAATGGATACAGGCCTCAATTCTACTTCAGAACAACGGATGTCACCGGCACAATCACCCTGCCCAAAGATAGGGAGATGGTCCTGCCGGGCGACCATGTTGAGCTGGATGTTGAGCTCATATCGCCCGTTGCGCTTGAGCGGGAGCTCAGGTTCGCCATCCGTGAGGGTGGTAGAACAGTGGGCGCTGGCGTCGTAACCAGTATAGTAGAGTAGATATGGTAGAGGGAAAGATACGCATAAGGCTAAAGGCCTTTGATCCCGCTATCCTTGATGTGTGGGCAAGGCGAATAGTGCTCACGGCCCGCACCACTGGCGCGGAGGTCAAGGGCCCGATTCCCCTGCCTACAAGGAGAACGCTATATTCGGTGATACGAGGCCCCCACATAGATAAGAGAAGTCAAGAGCACTTTGAACTGAAGGTCCACAGAAGGCTCATAGAGATAATTTCCTCCACCAACGAGACCATAGACAAGCTGTCCCGTCTTGACCTCCCCGCGGGCGTGGAGGTGGAGATAAAGGTGGTTTAAACATGCTCATAGGGATAAAGTTAGGAATGACCAGGGTCCCATCCCAGGATGGGGTCATGATCCCCGTCACAGCGATAAGGGTTGGGCCCTGTTTCGTTCTTGATCTGAAAACGCCCGACCGCGACGGCTACTCTGCAATCAAAGTGGGATTCGGGGACAAAAAACCCTCCCGGATATCCAGGCCTCTCTTGAATCAGCTCAGAAACGCCCTCGGAGAAAGGGAAACGTATCCGGCCGAGGTCATAAAGGAGTTCCGCGTTGCCGACACAGGCAGTTTCCAGGTAGGCCAGGAAATAAACCTGAAGGACCTGGTTCCTCTCGCTGAAGAAACCGAAGGCCTTTCCTGGATAAATGATTTCTGGGTTGATGTAACGGGCATGACAAAGGGCCGCGGAACAGCCGGTTGGGTAAAAAGATGGGGATTTGCTGGAGGACCAAAGGCCCACGGGTCAAAGTTCGGCAGGAGACCCGGCTCAATAGGCCAGCACTCCGAGCCATCAAAGGTCTTCAAGGGCCTCAAAATGGCAGGCAGGTACGGGAACGAAAAGCTGACCGTGGTCGGGCTAAAAGCAGTCGGAGCCATGCCCGAGAAAGGGGTTCTTCTGGTTCGTGGCGCGGTTCCTGGCCCAACCGGTGGCTATCTGATCATAGTCCCTTCCAAGAGGAGGCAATCCCGTGGATAAGGCACCTGTTTATTCGCCAGACGGAAAGAGGATCGGAGAGACAGCCCTCCCGGCCGCGGTTTTCGGCGTGGAATCAAACCCCGCCCTGCTTTGGGAAGCAGTGAGGATGTATCTGGCTAATCGGAGACAGGGCAATGCCCAGGCAAAAACCAGAGCAGAGGTAATCGGTTCCCGGCGAAAGATATGGCGACAAAAACACACCGGAAGGGCCAGGCACGGCGACCGCTACGCGCCAATATTCAAGGGAGGAGGCGTTGCCCATGGCCCCCGAAAGAGGGACTATTCTTATTCCCTTCCAAGGAAAGCGCTCAGAAAGGCCCTCGCCATGAGCCTCTCTGACAGGGCTTCGGAGAAGAGGATCGTGGTTGTTTCGCCGGGTTTCCAAATGGAGTCCCCGAAGACCAAGGATATTTGGGGATTCCTCAAGGCCGCCGAGCTCTCCGGCAAGAACACCCTCATAATCACATCTCCGGGGAACAGGAATCTATATCTTTCTGGAAGGAACATAGACCGGGTCAGGGTAACCGATGTCAACGAGGCTAACGCATATGATGTACTCTGGTCAGAGTTTCTGGTCCTTGAGGAACCATGTATAAAGATCCTGGAGGAAAGGCTATCATGAAGGTTACTATAGTTGATCCTAGGGACATAATCATCAGGCCCATACTCACCGAGCGCGCGCTATTCCTCCGGGAGCAATACAACCAGTATGTGTTTGAGGTTGCCCGCGGCGCTACCAAGAAGTCAGTCAAGAGGGCAATTGAAACCATATTCGGCGTCCAGGTTGAGGATGTCCAGGTGATAAACGTTAAGCCCAAGCCCAAAAGGACCAGAAATCGTAGGCGCACGGGCCGTAGCCGCAGTTGGAGAAAAGCTGTTATACGGTTAAAGGAAGGCCAGCGCATAGGTGAACTGGAGGTAGGATAACATGGGAATAAAGACTTACAAGCCAACAACGCCTTCCAGACGATACATAACCATTCCGGATTATTCCGGCCTCACCAAGACAAAGCCACCGCGCAGTCTCAGAAAGAGGATAAAAAATACCTCTGGTAGGAACAACCAGGGCAGGGTAACCGCTTGGCAGAGGGGCGGAGGACACAAAAGGATATACAGGAAGATTGACTTCAAGCGAGATAAAATAGGTATACCCGGCACCGTAAAGACGATTGAATACGACCCCAACAGGACAGCCTTCATAGCGCTCATAGCTTACAAGGACGGGGAACGCAGATATATACTCGCGCCAGAGGGCCTATCGGTTGGGGACACAGTCATATCCGGTCCGGGCTCGCCTGTCAAGCCAGGCAATGCTTTGCCCATAATAGAGATACCAGAGGGTTTCCCGATTCACAACATGGAAATGATACCCGGCAGGGGCGGGCAGATAGTGCGCTCTGCCGGAACATCCGCGACCATTCTTTCCAAAGAGGAGACCAGGGTCCATGTGCAGTTGCCATCCGGTGAGGTGAGAATATTTGACGGCCGGTGTTTCGCAACGGTCGGCACGGTCTCCAACTCTGACCACGAAAAGGTGATCATAGGAAAGGCCGGCAGGATCAGACACATGGGTAGAAAACCCAATGTCCGTGGGGTAGCGATGAACCCCGTTGACCACCCCCATGGCGGAGGAGAGGGAAGAAACAAAGGCAAGGTCCCGAAGACTCCGTGGGGGCGGATGGCCAGGGGAGCCAAGACGAGGCGTGGCAAAAAGGCCTCGGACAGGTTCATAGTCAAAAGGAGAAAATAATGGGTAGATCAGTTAAAAAAGGGCCCTATGTGGACACCAGGCTTCTGGCCAGGGTTAAAGCGATGAACGAAAGCGGAGAAAAGAAACCCCTGAAGACCTGGTCAAGGTCATGCACCATAACCCCGGATATGATAGGCCACACTTTTCTGGTACACAACGGGCGCAAACATATCCCGGTCTATGTGACCCAGGAAATGGTGGGACACAAACTCGGTGAGTTCGCCCCCACCAGAACATTCAAGGGCCACAAGGAAGCGAAGAAGGCTTTGAAGATAAAGGTTGGATAACAGTATGACAGGCAGGTGCGTTCTGAAATATCGTCGGGTCTCACCCAAAAAGGCCCGGCTCGTTGCGGAACTAATAAAGGGTAAGTCCGTGCCAGAGGCGAGGGCAATTCTAACCATAACGCTAAAGAGGTCCGCCCCGATCTTCCAGAAGGCCCTCTCCGCGGCCGCGGCCGCCTGCAAAGCAAAATCCGGCGGAGGGGCAAATGAGGACGACATGGTAGTATCGTCGGTAAGAGTAGAACAGGGGCCAACCTGGAGGATATTCAAACCCGCCATAAAGCCTCTCAGGTTCGGTGGATACAGCACCATCAAAAGAAGAACAAGCCACATAATCGTTGAGGTAACCAACGAGGAGGAATCCTAGTAATGGGACAAAAGGTTCACCCTACTGGTTTTAGACTCCCGCTGACCAAGGAATGGATCAGCCGCTGGTATGCGGATAAGAAGCGTTTCCCGGCATATCTGGAAGAGGACATGAAGATAAGGCGCTACATAATGAATCACTACTCAGGCGCTGATATTTCCAAGATAGTAATAGATCGCGCCGCTCAGAGAATGACCGTGAGCATATACACTGGCAAACCCGGCGTGGTCATAGGAAGGAAGGGCGTTGATGTGGACACCCTGAGAGCTGATCTGATCAAGATGACGGGACTGCGAGGGGTCGGGGTCAATGTCCAAGAAATATCCAACCCCGAAACTGACGCCCAAATAGTAGCGGAAAACATCGCCCGTCAAATAGAGAAACGGGTCTCTCACCGCAGGGCAATGAAGCGAGCGGTAGAGAACGCATTGCGCATGGGTGCCAAGGGAATCAAGATAAGATGCAAGGGGCGCCTCGGTGGAGCCGAGATAGCAAGAAAGGAATGGTATCTCAGGGGACGCGTTCCTCTCCAGACCCTTCGCGCCAACATAGACTATGGCTTTGCTACTTGCTACACAAAATACGGGACAATAGGCATAAAGGTTTGGATATACAAAGGCGAGAAGCTGGGCCCACGCCAAGTGGAAACGGAGGAATAGAGCAATGCTTCTGGTGCCCAAAAAAACCAAATTCAAGAAACAACAGCGAGGCCGCAGAAAGGGCATAGCCCAATCAGGCAACTCTCTATATTATGGGGATTACGGCATAAAGGCAACCGAGGGCGCCTGGATTACCGCGCGACAAATAGAGGCAGTGAGGGTGTCCCTCTCCAGGATGCTGGGAAAGGGCGCTAAGGTATGGATAAGGATATTCCCTGACAAACCGGTAACCAAGAAACCAGCGGAGACTCGCCAAGGAAAGGGGAAAGGCAATGTGGAGCTCTGGGTCGCTGTTGTCAAGCGGGGCAAAATGCTCTTTGAGTTCTCCGGGGTCTCCGAGGAAACCGCACGGGAAGCATACAGAAAAGCATCACGCAAGCTCTCGGTTGCCACCAGGTTCGTCAGCAGGACAGAAGGAGGCGTCTGAGACATGGGAAAGAAGGCAAGGGACATAAGGGAGCTGACCCCGAAGGAAAGGGCGACCAGGCTACGGGAGCTCAAGGACGAGTATTTCAAGCTCAGAATAGCGAAACAGTTGGGTCATGTAGAGCAGTTCCACAAATTCAAGGAGATACGGCGGGAGATAGCGAGGGTGATGACCATAATGAGAGAGGAAAGGATAAAGGAGTCCAAGAGATGAGGGGCAAACGCAAGACTGTCAGGGGCACGGTCATATCCGACAGGATGGATAAGACCGTGGTCGTGGTCACCGAGACCATGGCCAAGCATCCTCTTTACGGGAAATTCGTCCGGAAGCGCAAGAAGCTATATGCGCACGACGGCGAGAACCAGTGCTCGGTTGGGGATTTTGTTCAGCTCGCTGAGACCAGGCCTCTGTCAAGACTGAAAAGGTGGAGAGTGGTAAAGATAATCAAGAAGGCGGAGAAACTGGAATGATACAGGATACAACCTCCCTGCGGATAGCAGACAACACCGGCGCTCAGAGAGCAATGGTGATAAGGGTTATGGGAGGGTCAAAGCGCAGATATGCGTCTGTCGGGGACATAGTAGTGGTGGCAATCAAGGACGCAGTCCCTGGCGCACCCATAAAAAAGGGCGCCGTGGAAAAGGCCGTGATAGTGAGAACCCGGAAAGAGACCCGCAGACCAGACGGAACTTACATAAGGTTTGACGATAACGCGGCCGTCATAATAGATCAGAACGGAGACCCAAAGGGAACCAGGGTGTTCGGCCCCGTGGCCCGAGAACTCAGGGACAAGAAGTTCATGAAGATAATCTCCCTAGCGCCGGAGGTGTTGTGATGAGACTCAAGATAAGAAAAGGGGACACCGTAAAGGTTACCAGGGGCAGGGCCCGCGGCGAAGAGGGCAAGGTCTCAAAGGTTTTGATCCAGAAGCGGATGCTCATAATTGAGGGCGTCAACATGCTAAAAAAACACCAGCGCCCCCGCGGCCAGAACAAGCCCTCCGGGATAATTGAGATACCCGGTCCGGTCCGGATAGACTGCGTCATGCTCGTATGTCCGAAGTGCAGTAAGCCAACGAGAGTAGGGTTCGCCTTTGACGATGAGGGAAAGAAACACCGGGTCTGCAAGAAATGCGGGGAGGTTATAGGGTGATGTCCAGACTGCTTGATGAATTCAGAAAGAAGATAAGGCCAAAGCTCATGAAGGAGCTCGGCTACAAGAACATCAACGCGGTGCCGCGGATAGTCAAGGTTGTCGTCTCAACCACAACCGGCAAGGCTGTTCAGGACCCCAAGGTGCTTGATGTCATGGCAGATGATATTGCAATCATAACGGGCCAGAGGCCATCGGTCACAAGGGCCAGAAAGTCGGTCTCTGGATTCCATCTCAGGAAAGGGATCCCCTTGGGCCTGAAATCAACCCTGCGTGGCGCCATGGCCTATGATTTCATAGACAGACTAGTCAATTTTGCCCTGCCCAGGGTCAGGGATTTCCGCGGCATACCCGCGGATTCCTTTGATGGCCGAGGCAGTTATACCTTTGGCGTGGATGAACAGATAATCTTTCCGGAAATAGAGGTGGATAAGGTCAAAACGGTCTTCGGCATGAACATAACCATCGTAACAACGGCCCGGCGCGACGAGGAGGCCTTCCGTCTGCTCTCAGCGCTGGGGTTTCCCTTTGAGAGGAGAGCATAATGGCGAGCAAATGCCAGTGGGAAAAACTGAAGAAAAAACCTAAGTTCAGGACCAGAAGGGTCAACCGCTGTTCCCGCTGTGGCAGGGACAGAGGCTACATACGCAGGTTTGGGATATGCAGGATATGCTTCCGTGAACTTGCCCTCGTGGGCGAGATACCCGGAGTCACAAAGGCCAGCTGGTAGGAGACGATATGGATGTCATAGGTGATATGTTGACCAGGATGAGAAACGCCCTCTCCGCGGGCCATCGGGAATGCACCATATACCCGGCTTCCAGGATGAAAACCGCCCTGTTGGAGATAATGAAAAAGGAAGGCTACATAGAAGGTTTTTCTGTTGAGGGTAGGAGCATTACCGTCCGGTTCAAATTTGACAAGAGGGGCAAGCCTACCTTGAGCTCCTTGGAAAGGATTTCAAAACCATCCAGGAGGGTTTATGTGGGTGCCAGCGAGATCCCATGGGTAAAGAATGGCCTGGGTATAGCGATAATCTCAACCTCAAAGGGTCTCCTCACCGACTCCGAGGCCAGGGCGAGGAAGGTCGGCGGAGAGGTCATCTGTCAGATATGGTGAAAAGATGAGCAGGATAGGAAAGAAACCAATACCAGTACCAAAGGGCGTTGAGGTCAAGATAGAAGAAGAATCCTGTCTGATCAAAGGCCCCCTTGGAGAACTCATGGTGCCCCTTAGGCCAGAGGTGGATGTGCGTTTTGAAGAAGGGGCCATTCTGGTTGAACAAAAAGGCAACAGCAAGTTCGCGCACTCCATCCGGGGAACCCTGCGCCAGATCATAGCCAACGCCGTGGAAGGGGTTTCAAAGGGTTTCAAGCGGGAATTGCTTGTTGTTGGCTCCGGATATAGAGCAAAGGTGGAGGAAGGCAAGCTCATATTGACAGTGGGCTACTCTCACCCGGCCGTATTTGAACCACCGGAGGGCATAAAAGTGGAGGTCTCCGGCGAAAAGGTCTCTGTTGGTGGAACAGATGCTATAAGGGTGACAGTTTCCGGCCCCGACAAACACAAGGTTGGGCAGGCCGCGGCCCACATAAGGGACATAAAACCGCCCAATATCTACAAGGGCAAGGGCATAAGGTATGCGGACGAGGTAATCCACCTAAAACCCGGAAAATCAGCCACAACAGGAGGCAAATAATGGCGGTTTCTGAGCGCGAGAAAACCTTTTTACGATTCTATCAGCGCAAGCGTAGACAAAAAAGGATAGGCAAAAAGGTGATCGGTACCAGCGAGCGTCCACGCCTCTGCGTGGTAAAAAGCCACAGGCACCTTTATGCGCAGTTGATAATTGACCCTCCGGGCGCTCCCAGCTATGTTATAACCGGCGCGTCAACCCTCAGCCCCGGACTCAGGGAAAACCTCAATGGTGGAATGGTAGAAAAGGCAAAGTCTCTCGGCGCGTTTATGGCAAAGAGGGTCCAAGATAAAGGCTACAAAAGGATTGTTTTTGACCGTTCTGGATACCCCTATCACGGAGTGATAAAAGCCTTCGCGGACGCGCTGAGGGAAGGAGGATTGGAGTTCTGATGCCCAGAGAAATAACCTACGAGGAAGAATACGCCGAGCTTTCGGAAAATGTAGTCTCCATAAGCCGTGTCTCCAAGATGACAAAGGGCGGTCGGACATTCAAGCTGACCGCGTGGGTTGTAGTCGGCGATGGCCAGGGCAAGGTTGGGGTTGGGCGTGGGTCAGGTAAGGAGACCCCAGCGGCCATAGAAAAGGCGAAGAAAAAGGCCATGAAGAACATGCAGAGGGTCATACTCTGGCACGGCACTATCCCCCACCCCATCATCGTGAAGCATGGAGCCACTCGGCTCACGATGAAACCAGCGGCTCCCGGAACTGGCATAAAGGCCTGCCAGGCCGCACGAGCAGTCCTGGAGGCCGCCGGCTACAAGAACGTCCTGACAAAGGTTCACGGCGGCGGCAGTGTAGTTAACATACTCAAGGCAACCATGAAGGGCCTGTTGTCCCTAAAGGACCCCGTTGAGGTTGCGGAGTCCAGGGGCAAGGATCCGGAAAAAATAATGAGGAGGTTCTCAGGTGGCCCGAGAAAAGAAAAAGAAACTCCTGAAAATAACCCTGAAGGTTAGCCTCATAGACATGCACAAGAAGAACGAGGCCACTCTGAGGGCTTTGGGCCTTCGCAAGATAAGGCAATCGGTTCTTCAGCCCGATAACGAGGCAACAAGGGGTATGATAAGAAAGGTCTCACAATATGTTGATGTAGAGGAGGTCTCGGAATGATAAACCTCTCAAACCTAACGCCCGGCAGGGGCGCGCGTAGGAAGGCAAAGAGGCTAGGAAGAGGGCCCGGCAGTGGCAGTGGAAAGACTTCCGGCAGGGGCCACAAAGGACAGAATTCAAGGGGTTCCGGTAAGGGCCCCTGGTTTGAGGGCGGCCAAACCCCTCTACACAGAAGGCTTCCAAAGAGGGGTTTTCACAATCCCACCAGAACGGTCTATCAGGTGGTCAACCTCCGAGACCTGGAGGCGCGATTCTCCGATGGCGACGAGATAACTCCAGAAACCTTGCGGGCCAAGGGGTTGATACGCCGCAGGCTACCGGTCAAGCTCCTGGGTCATGGAAGCCTGAGCAAAAAGTTATCCGTAAGGCTGGATGCTGTTTCCGCTTCAGCGGCAAAGGCTGTTGAGGCCGCTGGCGGCACGGTGATCGTGCAGGAAAAGAAATCAAAGGAATCCGCCACGCTGGGCGAAGAACCCGAGACCGCGGAAGCAACGGATTCCGAGAAAACAGGGACTCTACAGGAACCTGAGCCAGAGGGAGAAGGCTGATGTTCCGGTCGCCACAGAACATATTCAAGATAGAGGAACTGAAGCAAAGGATCCTTTTTACCCTTGGCCTCATACTCATTTACAGGATAGGAACTCACATTCCCATGCCTGGCGTGAACGCGGCCGCGCTAGGCGAGTTCTTCAGGGAGGCCCTGGCCGGAACCGTTTTCGGGCTTTATGACATATTTGTGGGTGGAGCACTCCAGAGAGCGGCTATATTCGGTATAGGCATAATGCCATACATATCCGCGTCCATCGTGTTCCAGCTCCTAGCCGCGTCTGTCCCATACTTTGAGCGCGTTCAAAAGGAAGGGGAACATGGCCGCAGAAAGATAAACCAGTGGACTAGATACCTCACTATAGTCGTTGCCGGAATCCAGGCCTTCGGCATATCAACATTCCTGCAGAGGCTCACCAGTCCCTCCGGCCTGCCCATCGTTCCTTTCCCGGGGCCCCTGTTCACCATATCCGTGATGATCACCCTCATAGGCGGAACCATGTTCCTTATGTGGATGGGTGAGCAGATAACAGAACGGGGCATAGGCAACGGTATATCCGTCCTAATATTCGTGGGAACACTGGACTCAATCCCGAACGAGATAATGAACACGATAACCCTCTGGCGATCAGGCGCGGTCAGCTGGGTATCGGTGGTGGCGTTACTAATCATAATAATAACCATAACCGCCGCTGTCGTCATAATCACCGAGGCGCAGAGAAGGATTCCAATACACTATGCCAAACGGGTGGTCGGCAGAAAGGTCTATGGAGGACAGGCAACATACCTGCCCCTTACGGTGAACACAGCGGGTGTCATTCCAATAATCTTCGCGCAGTCTGTTCTGATGTTCCCTCAGACCATCCAGACATTCACGGCCGCGCCGTGGGCCGAAGGGATAACAAACCTGTTCCAACCTGGCACCCTGGTCTACGACATAATCTACGCGGTCCTAATCATTTTCTTCGCTTACTTCTACACCTCGGTGGTGATAAACCCCAAGGACATGGCGGATAACCTCCAAAGATACTCAGGGTTCATCCCAGGTATCCGCCCAGGAGATAAGACAGCAGAATACATAGACAGGGTTCTAACCAGAATAATCCTCCCCGGCGCCATATTCTACGCGTTTATCGCTCTTATCCCCTGGTATATCACCAAGGGCCTGAACATCCCCCTGTATTTTGGCGGAACCAGGCTACTCATTGTCGTTGGCGTCGCTCTGGAGATAGTGAACCAAATAAACGCTCACCTGGTCATGCGACAATATGATTCCCTTCTCAAGAAGGGCAAGGTAAGGGGGTGGAGGGGGTCATGATCACAGCGATTGAAATTGAAAATTTTCGTGGCATGGAATTGGTGATATTGATCTTGGCCTGACATTTAGCCGAGAACCTGTAAATATCAAATTGGATAAATTTGTTAGCACGACTCCGGGATGGCTTACATTTATTCTGAAAATAGATAATCCGGACAAATTTGTTAATGTGGGCTAGGAGATCTAGGATGGCTTAGATCTATTCTGGTAGATGAAAACATCCGTAAGGAAAGTGATGCCTTCAGCCAGGCCTATGAAAGCCTGATAAAGGTGAACAAAAGTAAAAGACTAGCAGAGATCTTCAATGATTTATACGCAGAAATGCTTGGGAAGGAAATCAGCAGCGTCCAGTTCTTACAAGATAAGATACTCTTTGAATTCCCTGATATTGCTGGTGTCTACATTGAGCAGCTTCCGGACGGGGCGCGCATGGCCGTATTTATTGCCGCCATCCTCCTTATGATGGAAGAGGGGATGTATCTGCACGAGGAGCATGAGAATTTCCAGAACCCATCAGCCATTGAAGGCATCGCTAAACTGATTGCAAGGATATTCCGGGATAAGTCCAATCTTCAATCCTTCTTCACCACCCACAGCCAGGGATTCCTGAAGTATCTCCTGAATGCGCTCATGGATAACGGCCTTGAAAATGAATTCGTCCTTTACCACCTGATCTTGCACAATGGGGAGCTAAAGGCCCTTAGGTTTGATTATCAGGGATTGTGGATTTCATTTCCATGGGAGAAGATCCCAGAAGGCTCTTTGAAATTATTGACATAGAAAAATGGGCGAAACAAGGCTGATAAGGGTTTTCCTTGCAGGTAAAACCGATTGGGCCGTGCTCTGCAAACTAATAGAACTAAAAATATTGCCCTCAGCTCAACCCATAGAGGTTCGCTTCCCCAGGGGGTATCCGTATAACCCGGAATGCAAAAGATATGAGGGTGGACGCACAGCAACAAGGCATGCTTTGGACAAGTTTACCTCTTCGCTCAAAACTAAACCCTAACCTTAGGGCCTTCAATCGCTCAAAATAAAAAACTAACCCTAAGCGACCAGA
>JBMFOM010000043.1:0-14980 GCA_049969615.1 Caldifarciminota bacterium | reverse complement strand
ATCTTTACTCTTAACAAAGCCCATGAAAGGGCACCACATAGAAATACTTCAGGTGCCTACTCAGGGGGAATGGTACCTAGTTACTATGGTGCGTCCCGGTTCCTATTCTCCCCAGAAGACCTGGGTGAAATAAATCCAGAGATCGCGCTTGTCCTTATCCCACCTGACCGAGACCCCAACCCCGAGCCTGGTATAATTCCTGTTTAAGATATTGGCCCTGTGGCCGGGGCTACCCATAAGGCGCTCAATCGCGTCCGTGGCCATTGACAGGTAGCCGAAACGCATGAAGGGATCGCTCAGATCGTCAAGCATGTATGTATTGCCATAGAGCTGGCAGATGTTCTCGCCAATCCAGTGGTTGATAGCGTCAGCTCCGGCCTTGGCCACCCTCTTCGTCACGGTCCTGTTCTCTTTCACGGGAGAGGTGTGGGACAGATAGTTCAACCTTGCCATTTCCTCGGAATGTGCGCGCGCGGCGTTTGAGAGCAGGGAATCGTATGCGAGGGTATCAAGGCCCTCTTCGGACCTTACCCGGTTTGTCTCTCGGTAAAAGAGCCTCTCGGCTTCCGCGGGATTAAACCATTCCGCGGGGTTCACAGCAACCAGAAATGCTATGGCCAGCATATCCCGATCGTGTCAGTTGGCAACCCTGGCTCGCGGTTTCACCTCACCACCATCAGCTTCTTCACATCATTTGACTTCTGCGTCCTGAAGACCACCAGATAAAGCCCTGGCTGAACCCTGTTCCCTGAGCCGGTTCTTCCATCCCAGAAATAGGGTTCCTCGGAACCGGGGGATTCCTGGCCGTGGCTGTCCGACCAGACCAGCAATCCATCTATTGTATAGACGCTCATCTCGCTGAATGATGATACACGGAGCATTTTGTATTCAAAACGAACCCCAGAGTTTTTGTCCGGATTAAAGGGATTCGGATAAATCTTCGTTAGGGCGTCTTGGGTTGAACCAGGGATCTCCGGCGGCTCCGCATTCAAGGCATCCCAAGCGTTGAGCATTCCCCAGCCGGTGAGATAGTTCCCATCGGGGTATCCGGGGATGTCTGAACCCGTTTTGAGCAGAACCTTTCTCAGGCTATCGGCCGACCAGGATGGATGGGCCTGCCACACACAGGCGGCCGCGCCGGCCGCGAGCGCGGAGCTGAAGCTTGTCCCGGACCAGAACAGATAGAATGTGGTGTCTTGGTCTCCGAAGAACACCGTGTCCGCCGCGGCATATGCCCAGAACGGAGCGACCAGCTCCGGCTTGATTCTGCCGTCAGCCGAAGGCCCGTATGCGCTTGAATATGAAGGAACCCAGACCCCATTCAGGGAATCCCATTCAACCCCTCCGATTGCGCATATCCCGAAAGCATCTGCCGGAGCGGAGAGGCTCGTGTCCCCGACATTGGGGAGCGGCGGAGGGCCTGATCTGCTTATATTCCCCATGGAGTTGAATATCAGGATGTTCTCCGAGAGGGCTCTTCCGGCGGCCCTGGAAGACGGCGCGGTCTTGCCATCCATGTCAGAATCATAATACCAGTTCCTGTAGCCGAGGGAGCTATTGACTATCTTTCCCCTGTGCCTTGCGACCCACTCCAATGCTTCAACCCAGAAGTCCTCCTCAACAAGATTCTCAAAACCCCCGCCTTGTGCAGTCACGACCTTCTCGCACTTTGCCAGGAGCAGGTCGCATCCCGGTGCTGTTCCCACCAAGGTCTTTTCCGAAAGTCCGGCTATTACCGAGAGTATTTTGGTACCATGATAATGGCCCGGGCCGAATGTTGGGGACTCGGCTATTGTGTCACCACGCCTGACCCAGGTCAAAACCCCCCCTGAAAGAGATGGTTTTTCAGAGAACTCCGCGCCAAACCTGACAATGGTGTTTCCGGCCTTTCCTATAATGGTTATCGTCCCGGTGCTGTCCTCGTGAGCAACAGCCACCTGACCATTGTAAATACCAACTGCTGGCGGACTGGGCATTGGGCATATTGCCATCGCGCGCGGGGCAAACGCGCCTGATGGCCCCGCAGAAGAACCGAACACGAGGGTATCTCCTTTCCAGTAAGCAACATAGAGGCTGTCCGATGCAAACAGGGATGGCATGATGCCCTGATCGAGGAAAGTTGTTTGCCAGGAGGAGCCATCATACCACGCGAGGTTGAGGGAAACCCCATCGCTCGCGGCGACCACTGGTGTATCCGAGAGCATTGCGGATGATGCTCCCCAGTAATCAGTCATGGGTAAGACTATGGACCCGGCGGAGAATGTTGTGCCATAATTGGAGGAGTGGGCTTCATGTATTCCGACGCCATCCACATAGTAAAACACGAAGACATCCGAACCGGCCGCGGCCAGATGGGGATCGATCCCACCCGCTATGTTGACCATGTCCACGGCTGACCCGTTATAGAGGAGCTTGGCGAACCTCACTTGAGGGTTAGTGCCTTCCTGCCAAACGAGGCCAAATGTGTCCCCAGAGAGAAACCGGATCCGGGGCCTTATCGCGAAGTAGCCAGCCGTGAGCCTGGTTGGCGAGGAGAAAACTCCCCCATTGTCACCGAAAACGTAATAAACGTTCCAGCGGTTCGCGCCGGATGATGTCAGGGAATCCTCCGCGCTCGCGGCAAACGCGACCACGCCCATTGCTCCCTGGATGGCGAGGTCAAGGCTGTTGACATAGGCCGGTTTCCCTTCGGGAAAGGCTGGGAGCTCAACCCTGCCGGCCTGGGTGAACAGGCTGTCGCCTGAGTTGAAATCATGTTGACCCTTGAGCCTGTCTGTCCCAAGGATGTGTCTGAGCGAGGGATGATTGAGGTCAAAACCCGCATCAAGAACCGCAACCCGCACCCCTGTTCCGATGTAGCCCTGGTCGTGAACCTTGTCAACGGCTATCGCCTCAACTTGTTGCCTTGCTGATTCCCCATAATCATAGAGGTGATCGCTACCGACAACTCCCTCGTAGCGACCTTCCGCGACGAAAGCTTTTTTCCCGCTCAGAACACGGAGCGCACCTGCTGGAAGCCAGAATGATGCGGCATTCAGCCACTTGGATTCTGCCCTTTTTCTCGCGCCCAGGCATTCCGCTAGATATGGATTAAGCGAGTCCAATATCCAGACCTTGCGAAAATCTCCGGGTTGTGCGGTCTGCGCCCATTGGTATGGGGTCAGGGATAAAAGGATGATAGTCAGGTTCATTTCCCCTCGCCTGGAATCCAAGGCTCGCCGGTGGTTATGGTTTTCTCCGGTTCAATCAACAGGACGAACGCATCACCATAGTCAGCCCTTGAACGGTGCCTTGTCCCGGCTTTAACCAGATAGGCCTGGCCCGGGGTCAGCTTGATGTTTCCCCTGTCAGTATCTATTTCAACAATACCAGACAGAACATAAAATAGCTCATCCTCGTTCTTATGGACATGCCAGTGATATGATCCCCTGAGCCTCGCTATCCTGACAGCTATGCCCGAGAACCTCACCAGGTCTTTGGGAACCCAGATATCTTCTATGGCCTGTGCCTCCTTTAGTATATCTATTGGTTTCATGCTAGCTAATATATTAACACAAGCGCGCGGAGATTTTCAAGCAATTTGAAACCCCTGAAAAACCCAGTCCTCATCTGGGAGCCTCATCGTAGCCGGAAGAGAACTCTTAGGAAATGCCATTGGGGCGGGATTTTCAGGGGCCCATTGGACAAGGCGCTCCTGGCTCAAACCATTGAGTTATTACTGCTTTATCAGAGATCTCATCCTAAATTGTTAGACAGAGTTCTTCCGCTATTTTACTGGTTTCTGGTGCCCCGCTTCCCCCTTCCTTTCTTGCTCCACCTCCTTCCCCGTCTCCCATGCCTGAACTGGTCCTTGTAAAAGAAGGGGGTGTCCTGCGGCACCGAGGCCTTGAGCTCATCCACCTTTGCCTCAAATGATGCCAGCTCCCGCTCAAAAGGCCCCCAGAACTCAGCGAGGACCTCCCTCCAGGAAACTTCACCCTCCTCAATTTTGTCCAGCTCGTCCTCCATCTTTGCGGTGAAATTCTCCCTGAATATCTCTGGGAAATTAGGAATGAGTATGTCTGAAACCAGGATCCCCAACGGTGTTGCGACGAGAGAACGTTTTTCTCTCTGTGCGTATCCCCTGATGAGCAGAGTTGAAACAATGGTTGCGTATGTGGAGGGCCTACCTATGCCCTTGTCCTCAAGGGTCTTTATGAGGGATGCCTCCGTGAACCTCGGTGGGGGTTCGGTTTCCTTTTCTTCGGTCTCCAGCCTGATAAGCTTGACCCTGTCGCCTGACTTCATTGGCGGGAGTGGTTCGGCTTTGACCTCCTCGCCGGTTATCCTGTAAAATCCCTCAAAAAGCAGTTTCCTTCCGGAGGCCTGGAATGGAATATCCGGCAGACCATCCGGATGGAGCTTAGCAGAGTGGGTTTCAAAGAGCGCGTCTTTGGCCTGGCTGGCTACGGCCCTTCGCCAAATCAGGCTGTATATCTTGAACTGCTCCTCAGAAAGGTGGCCCCTTATGCTCTCAGGGGTTCGGTTGGGATCGGTTGGCCTTATACACTCGTGCGCGGCCTGAACGCCCTTGGCTTTGTCCTGATAGACTCTGGGCTTTTCGGAGAGGAACGTCTCGCCCCATGTTTCTGAGATTAGCTCCCTTATTTCCTTCACGGCCTTGTCGGCCATCCTGACAGAATCCGTCCTCATGTATGTTATCAGGCCAGTTCTTCCCTCCGGCAGATCGACGCCTTCATATAGGCTCTGGGCGACGGACATGGTCTTTACGGGACTGAAACCGAAAAGGTTTGAAGCCTCCTGCTGAAGAGTGCTGGTTTTGTGTGGGGGAGGAGGCGAGGATTTTCTCTTTGCCACCTTGAATTCGTCAACCAGAAAATCCTTTTTTCCTATCCTAGCGGATAGCTCCCTCGCGACCGAGAAGTTTTTTATGTGTTCTGGATGCTTGGCCTGGAACCTGCCTTTTTTGTGTTCAAGATCAGCGACAAGGACCCAGTATTTCTCTGGAACAAATGCCTTTATCTCCTTTTCCCTCTCCACCAGTATCTTCAACGCGACGGTCTGAACCCTGCCCGCGGAAAGACCGCCCCTTATTATCTTCCAAAGAAAGGGGGAAACCTTGTACCCCACGAGTCTATCAAGGATGCGCCGAGCTTGCTGGCTTTCAACCTTGCGCATGTCTATGTCCGTAGGGTGCGCTAGCGCGCTGGTAACCTCTTCTTTGGTTATCTCGTAGAAGAGAACCCTCTTGATAGGAGAATTAGTGTATTTTGATATGTCCTCAGCGATGTGAAACGCTATGGCCTCGCCCTCTCTGTCCGGATCGGTTCCCATAAATATCTTGCTGGCGTTGGCGGCCGCATCCCTCAGCGATTTCAATATACCCGCCTTTCCCCTGACTACTATGTATTTGGGCTCAAAGTTGTTCTCTATTTCAACCCCGAGCGCGCTTTTTGGGAGGTCAACCAAGTGTCCCTGGGAGGCCATGATATTGAAGTCCTTTCCCAGGTATCCTTTGAGGGTGTGGGCCTTGGTTGGCGATTCAACTATTAACAGTTTCCTTTTATCGCCTCCTCCCCTGGGTCTATTTATGCCAGTGGGTAGCCGGGGCGATGACTTTCTCTTTTTCGTGGGCTTGCCGGCCATAAGGGGCAAATGATAAAGGAGGGTTCCATATGAGCGCAAGTTCCGCGCGAACCCAGCGGAAGAAATTCTGTCTTAGCGCTACCCTGGCCCCTGTTTCCCGGTGACCGCGAAATTGGGCCCACGATGGCCTGCAACCTCTCGCAAAACCTGCTTGATAACCGAAAACATACGGAGGATCAGGGGCTGTTTTGCAAACGTGTCAGGGTTGCCTCCAGATGAAGATATAGCTTAAGATTTACTCCCTTGCGAGTTTTCTGGGTTTTCAGGGGATACCTGGATGATAGGATGGACTCAGGAACGTTCTTCGCCATGGTTGGTGCCGTGAACCGTACGGGGAACGAGATGTTTCTGTTGAGCGGCAGGAGGCGCATTGCCCAGGGAAACCCTTCAGTAATACGCCTTCGTTCCTTTGGATTGCCCATCCTGAACTACATCTGCCAGGCCATATCCGCGTGCGTCACGCTACTCATGCGTGCCAGGCCGGGTGATGTAATCGTGGCAGAACCCTACATGGCTCTTTCGGCTTTGCCCCTTGCCCTTCTTGCTCGGTTTGGCCTTCGCGGATACAGGGTCATTCTGGATGTGAGAACGTTACCGGTTGAGAGAGACAAGCTGCTTTTCGCTCTTGACAGGCTCCTTTTCAGGGTGGGGCTTTTTCTCGCACGGAGGTTTTTTGTCGGCGCAACAGTTATCACATCCGGGATGGCCCGGGCGCTTTATAAGGAGCTCAGGGGTCTTTCAGTTGGGGTATGGGGTTCTGGGGTGAACCCGGATGCCTTTGATCCGGCGAATTACGATCGCGAGCGCGAGAGGAAGCGCTGGGGTTTCGGAAGAGAGAAGATATTCCTGTATCACGGGGCTATGAGCTCAAGGGGAAGGGGCCTTGTTGAGGCCGCGGCCTCTTTCAGGTCAGCAAACCTGAAGGACGCCGTGCTGGTCTTTGTTGGTAAGGGCGAGCTTGAGGAGGCCATAGTCAGGGCAGGGGGGCCATCCGTTAGGATCATGCCCGCTGTCCCGTATGGGGATGTTCCATCACTCCTTTCAGCATCGGATTTTGTCGTCATCCCGTTTCTGAGGACTCCCGTGATTGATACCTCTTGCCCGATCAAATTGCTTGAGGCTCTGGCCATGGAAAAGCCCATAGTAGCCACGGATGTTCCGCCTATTAGGGAACTCCTTGAAGGCAAGCCATTCTGGTTTAGGGCCGATACACCACGAGACCTCGTCCGTGCCTTCGCGGAGGCCGCGAGGGCTGAGAAAGTTGACACATCAGGCGCCAGGAGCATTGCAATGGCTTACTCCTTTGATGAACAGGCAAAAAGACTCCTTGATTTCGTGTCCAGGCTATGAAAGAGAGGTGGTTCAGGATAATCATTGGCATCACTATGGCCCTTCTGGCTGTTCTGGGAGGGGCCGGCCTGGCCACCGAAAACACAACCCTGGTCACTCTGATAATAGGGGGTCCCATCCTCATCCTAGCATTTCTGAACCCAAAGGCTACCGTGTTCCTGGTATTTTTCTTCTCCATCATATACCATGACTTCGTGAGGCAGTATATCCCCACCATAGAATCCTCAAGGCACATAATGGACCTCCTTATACTCGCTTTGTTCGCCAGGGCTATTCTCTCAAAGGCTGTGGAGGGGCGCTTTAACTTCACATTTGCTTTTATCCCGATGGTTCTGTGGTTCATCCTGGTCTCAGTTTCCGCAAGCATAAACCAGGTTCCTGTGATGAATTTCCTGATGAAGCTCAGGCAGATGGGCATGTTTATCCTGTTTTTCTATGCCATTGCCAACCTTGATTTGGACACCAAAACCATAAAGGCCGCGTTTTGGTTTGTCTTTGCCCTTGTCTGGATACAGGTTCCGGTTGCTTTCTGGCATTATCGCATTCACGGCATGAGCGACAATGTCCGTGGCCTTACGCCGGGAGGCCCAGAGATAACCTTTCTCCTCCTCTGGGCAACCGCTTTTGTTTATGGCCTATACCTCTACACCAGGAAGGTCAATCTGCCTCTCCTCATAGTTGTATCCGGAATATTCCTCGTGATACCCGTGATGAGCGGCATAAGGGCCGTGTTCTATTTTTATCCAGTTCTTGCCGGAGTCCTCATCATCTCCTCCGTTGTTTTTTCGGCAATCGCGGGGGAAAAACTCTGGCCCAGTCTCAAAAAAGGCCTTCTCGCGCTAGGAATAACCTCTGTATCCCTTGCTTTTGCTGTGCTTACCGTGCCTTCCCTTAACAAACTATATCACAGGCTGTTCATAACCTTCGTGTGGGGGCTTTATAACCAGGAAAGGGTTTATGCGGTTGAACATGTGGGGCGTTTCGTCGCACCCAAGATAACTCACGCCTATCTGGCAGTGAAGGGGCTTCCGGGCCTCCTCGGTGGGTATGGCCTTGGTTCAATAATCCTCAGCAAGTTCGTTTCAATACCTGTCAACCAGACGACATTCGCGGCAGTAGTTGGCCAGCTGACCGTGTCCATGTATGAGACCGGGTATCTGGGGGTCGCGCTATACATGACTATAGCGATTGGGGTTGCCTGGCTTGTCATTCCATGCTTCAGGATGGCCACGGATGGAGACGAAAGGGCAATGATCTTTTCCTTTGTTGTACCAGCAGTTTCATTCATTGGCATGACCGTCTATTACTGGGTCTGGATAGAACACATAGCCGGAACGATATTCTGGGGCCTCGGGGGCCTCCTCGCCGCGCTGTATTATTATAGAAAGAGAGAAATTGGAGAGACATGAACCTCTTCTTACTGCTTGGACTCTTTGAGCTTCCGGATACCCTTCTGCCCGAGAGAAGGGAGGCCGCGGACTATCTTGTAAGGAGCCTGTCTCCCGCACTGCTTGAGGCAATGGGTGAGAGGCTTTTTTTGAGAAACCTTGAGCTGGCGTTTGTGGCCAGGGATGAATTCCCCTGGGCCAGGAGCGTCCCGGACTCGGTTTTCATCCGGTATGTCCTTCCTCCAACCGTTTCTCAGGAACCCCCTGAGGACTGGCGTGGTTTTCTGCTGGATTCCCTCAGGCCAATTGTTGCTGGCCTCGGGTCTGCCGAGGAGGTGGCCATAGCGGTCAACAGATGGTGCGGGGAACGGATAAAATATAGGCCAAATCAACGCAGGGATCAGGGGCCGCTTGAGACCTGGCGCTCAGGATGGGGAAGGTGTGAGGAAATGACGATTTTCTACATATGCGCGCTCAGAGCCGTTGGCGTTCCTGCCAGGGAGGCATACACGCCGTGGTGGCCCTTCACCGAATCAAATCATGCCTGGACAGAGATATATGTTGACGGTGTCTGGAAATACGCCGGTAGTTGCGAACCCGCGGATTCTCTCTGCTCCGCGTGGTTCTCCGGCCCAGCAAGGCGCTCCACTATTGTGCTTTCGGTTGGTTTGGGTAATTCTACTGGCCCTGGTATCTACAGGGTCGGCGCGGATTACACCCTTTTCAACTCCACCCATAACTACAGGGATGTATCCTGTCTTTTGGTTGAATCAAGGCCCGGGGATAGCCTCGCGCTCTCCGTATTCAATTACGGCGCTTTGAGGCCAGTGGCCGTTCTGGTTGCCGGAAAGGATGGAATTGCCAGATGCGATGTTGGGCCCGGGGACTATGTCCTTTCTGGCAGGAATTTTTCCACCCTGATTGAGGTTAGGGGCGACACAACCCGGCTCAAACCCACGGACAAAAAGAGGCTCCCCAATGCTTTTTGGCTCAGGTATCCGGAGACAGAAAGATGATCGCGATTCTCGTTGCCGGTTTATTTGATGTCTCTCAATCAGAGCTGGACTCAGCCCTGGCAGATGCTGGCAAAAACAGGCCGGAGCTTGAAGGCGCTATTGCGCGCGCTGGTGGTTTTGCGGATCAGGCCTCCTGGCTAGTTGTTAATATGCCCCACCTTGATAGGCTTGAGATGACCGGAGAATGTCTCCTGGATCACATATTCCTCGCCAACGATCTCCGTGCCGACATTCCGGATACAATATTCCGGGATTACCTCTTGTCCTACAGGATATGGGATGAACCCTGTGAGAGCTGGCGTGGGCCGCTGAAAGAAGCATTTTCGGATTGCCATGATCCAAAGGCAATCAAGAAGAGGCTTGATAAACTCGTTAAACTTGACACCACGAGGTATTTCTTTGGGCCATTTCCCTCGCCTCTTACCATACTTCGCAAAGGCAAGGGTTCAAATACCGAGCGCGCGGTTCTTCTGGTGGCCGCGCTTAGGGCGAAGGGTTTCCCGGCAAGGCTTGCCAGTTGCCCTTCCCCTTCCTCTGTGTGGGTTGAGTATTATGACCACGGTTCCTGGTATCCCCTGTATCTTGAGAAACCGAAGGAGATCAGCATGGTAGTTGTCCAGAAAGGTTTCGGATGGGTCCAGGCAACAGATAGATATGCCAAGACGGGCCTTCTCAGACTCAGCTTTACCCTGTTCGGACAGCCGGACACCTCCTTTGAGGGTTTCTCTGTCCAGAAGTGGGAATCATGGTGCTGGGAACCCCTGGATGACCTATGGTGGCCACTTGAGGATGGCTCAGTTCCGAACGATGGGGATTCCTGGTTTTTTCATCTAGTGCCCGGAAACTACATGCTCACATGGGCTAGGAGGAACGCGGCCGGAGAACCCTTTGTCCGGATCAGGGAATTCAAGATCAAGCCACGCGAGGAGCTCTCCCTTACCTTGGAAACTGGTATCCCGCCAGAGGACATAAACCCCAAAGACATCATGGCTAGACCCCTTGATTGCCTGCCCCGGATCAGGCTTTCTGATGGGCGGTGGCTCAATGATCTGCTGAAATACCCGGCGATCGTTGCTTTCCTGGGTGAAGATGAGGGTTCGTATAGAACCAAGAAACATCTTGAGAATCTTGCGAGTCCGATGGTTTATGTGATCGGGGTCGGGGCGGGGAAGGGCCTGGCCATTTCTCCAGACACACTCAGGTTAACCCTGGGTTCGGAGAAATTGCCCTCGGTCATCCTTCTGGATGGGGAGGGGAGGCCTGTTCTCTGGACCGAGGGCTTCTGCGAGGGTTTGCCTCTCTACATCAAGGCCCTCGGCTATTAGGCTGTTTGATCTCCGAAAAACTCAGGGGCCTAGGCCTTGATTTTCCACGAGAAAAACCTTAATAATATAAATGTGATGAAACGGCGCCTGAAAAGAGGTATAGTTATCTACCTGATCTTTCTTGGGGCTGGCTTTGTGGCTTATTTTGGGATTCAGGCGGCCAAGGGAAAATACTCTGTCAGTGGTGGTGAGATAAACATCTTTGGCCAGACCAAAGGGGCTGATACCCTCAAACCTAAGACCGGCATCAGGGTTCCCGGTCCCGGTGAGGCTATCCAGATGGATACAGCCGGCAAGACCTTTGCCAGAAAGGATTCCACTACCAAACCGATGAGGGATACAACGGCTCGCCTCTTCACAGAATCCACCGCGACCGCCACTGCCACTGCAGATACAACGAGCAAAATAAATCCCAGCCCTGGGGGGATCAAACCTACATCAGGTGGCAAATCCGATTTCCCGGAGATAAAGCCAGCAGTTGATCTGTCGTCATCCGGCGGCCTTGACATAAAGATCAAGCCAGGCGAAGGCATTGGTGGTTCGGGTTCTGATCTCGGGTTGGGTGGCGGACCTCAGTTGAAGATAGGCACTGGAGAACAGCTCGGTGTCGGCAAGTCTGGCGACACGAAGTCCGGCACGAGCGCCTCATCCGGGACTCCCTCGTCCAACGCAGAGGTTCTGAAGATGGAGAAAGAGCTTGAATCCACCTACAGAAATGCCCACGACCTTGACAAGACGCTCAGTCTAGCGAACCAGATATTGAAGATGGACCCCAATAATGCTAAAGCCGCTTTCTATGCCAAGATAGTAAAAACAGAGCGCAAGGCATTGGCTTACGAGGACTCAGGCGAGCCGGCCAAGGCCTTGGCCGAGTGGAAGAAGATACTCTCCTGGGATCCCGGCAACAGGTGGGCCCAGAAGGGCGTGGAGAGGAACGAATAGACTGGCCCTTACCGGTTTAGAGGTTTCCGAGCTCGGAATTTACACTGAGTTGTGAGCCTTTAATTATCAAGGAGAGACCCCTGATAAGGTAGTAATAACCTACTGGTTTGGGGGAGGAGCACTTCCTCAAAGGGAATAGGGTTCTAAGAGGGGCCTCCTGAAAAATCCCACCACAATGGCATTTCCTCAGGTTCTCTTCTAGATATTATGAGGCTCCCAGATGAGGACGAAAGACGCGTCGGATCGGGGGTTTCATGATATTTATTCTTGCGCCAGGCATTGCTGTTGCTTTATCCTAGTAATAGTGAAGATACTTTGGGTTGACGATGAGATAGACCAATTCAAGAGCCACCTCCTTTTTCTTGAATCAGAGGGGCTTTCTGTCAAAACAGCCGCATCTGCCCCGGAGGCCCTTGAGGCCCTGGCTAGAGAGAGCTTTAACCTGATATTGCTGGATTACAGGATGCCTGGGGTTGATGGCCTTACGCTCCTCAGAGAAATAAAACGCATGGCTCCCCATGTGCCAGTGGCAATGGTCACCATGATGTCCGACAGGGAGATAATGGAGGGGGCCGTAGCCGCGGAGGCCTTTGACTTTGTCATAAAACCCGTCCAACCCTCCCAAATAGTCGTTATTGCTAAGAAGGCATCATTAGAGGAGATAAAGCGTAGAAAACTAGGCAGGGAGCTCTCGGACATATTCAAGACCCTCTCTTCACTACCGGAGACATATCAGGGCTGGCTCGTAAAGGCCAGATTGCTCATGGAGACCAGGATGAGAATAGCTGGGGAGGATCGCGATACGCTTGAGGAGGCTCTTTCATCAGCGAACGAGGAGTTCGCCAGGTGGGTGATGAGAAACTATCCCGACCTGCTTTCTGCGGGACACAACTTCTCCCACAACATCCTTGAGCGTCACCTATTCCCCATCCTCAGGAACGGCGGCAGGGCAGTTTTCTTCCTTGTTGATTGTTTCAGGCTTGATCAGTTCGCTTCCTTTTTGACCACCCTCTCATCTGATCTGAGGGTACAGACCACTGATTACATGTGCATACTCCCATCCGCGACCGGGTTCTCAAGGAACGCGATATTCGCCGGCCAGCTCCCCAGAGACATTCACGCGAGGCATCCGGGATGGCTTGATGACAATCAGAACGAGCAGACACTCCTTTCCGAGAATCTTTCCGCGGCTGGTCTTGCTGGCCTTGATTTCACATACAGAAAACTCAACACCTTTGAAGATCTGAAGCGTCTCTCATTTTCGGACAAGCGCCTTCAGGTCTATATAATCAACTTCGTTGACCTCATGCTTCACCTACGGCATGAACTTGATGTCCTCAAGGCACTCGGCGAGAGCGTTGATTCTCTGCTCCATTGGGGCGAATTTCTCCTCAAGGAGTCCGAGCTTGCCTCCAAGGTCAAGGCCGCTGTTGATAACAATTACACGGTTTTTATAACATCGGATCATGGTTGGGTGATGGCAGAGAGGCCTACAGTCATCCACGGCGGGGGTGACCTCACCCCCGGTCTCAGATACAAGTTCGGGGATTCGGTGAGGCTGGTTCAGAACTCCGGTATTATAGTAAAGGAGCTTGTTGACTGGGGCTTGCCAGTGATTCCCGGAGCACACCGGCTTCTCCTGGCGACCGGATATTCTTTCCTGGTTTATTCAACCGATCCCAGAAAATATGAACGTCATTACAGGGGCGGTGTTTTTCACGGCGGTATAAGCCTTGAGGAGATGGCCCTGCCTTTGATCAGGGTGGAAAAATGAAGACGGTCCCTCGTTCTAGCCAGCGACTGAACGGCAAACAGCCTTTTTACAGATGAAGCTCGCATACATAGGGATCGGTTCAAACATGGGAGACAGGCTGATGAACCTGAGAGGGGGCGTAGCTGAACTGAAAAAGCTCGGAAAGATTTCCCGTGTTTCATCTGTTTATGAGACCGAACCTTGGGGCCGCGATGAGATGGCCTGGTTCCTGAACGCGGTGGTGCTAATTGAGACGGAGATGAGTCCAAATGAGCTTCTCCTGGCATTGAAATCCGCCGAGTCCGGCTTCAGAAGAGAACCAGAGAGATGGGGGCCCCGCGAGCTTGATATGGACATCCTCCTTTATCAGGATGCGCATATTGATGAGGATTATCTCAGTATCCCTCACCCGAGGATGGGCGAGAGGTCTTTTGTGCTAGTGCCCCTTGAGGAACTCTTCGCGGCTGGTGCTCCTACCCTTGGTTATGAGATAAAGAACCCACGCCCCGACGGCAAGAGGATGAGGATTTTTGCCGGGCCAGAGGCGCTTTGTGCGGATCGCGCCGAGGATTCCGGATGTCCAAAGGAGGCAAAATGAAGAAAACTGTCCCTGAGATCGTTTCAATGAAGGGCAAACAACGCATAACCGCGTTGACAGCCTATGACTTCACCTTTGCGAGGCTTTTGGATGAGGCTGGCCTTGACATAATACTGGTCGGGGATAGCGCGTCCATGACTGTCCACGGCTACCCTACAACACTGCCCATAAACCTGGATGAGATGCTCACGCACACCAGGGCCGTGGCCAGGGGGGTCAAAAACGCCCTGGTCGTTGGAGACATGCCTTTTGGTTCTTATCAGCCCGCGCCTGAATCGGGAATAGCCTCCGCTATTGCCTTTCTGAAGGCTGGGGCCGAGGCCGTCAAGATTGAGGGCGGAGCTGAGTTTGCTCCCCTGGTCCGAGAACTGACTGGAATGGGCATTCCGGTAATGGGCCATGTTGGTATGTTACCCCAGCGTGTCCACTCCTATGGTGGCTTCAGGCTCCAGAAGGACAGGGCAATACTTGAGGATGCAAGGGCCATTGCGGAAGCAGGGGCCTTTTCAATAGTCCTTGAGAAGATTCCAGCGGCCCTTGCCAGGGAGATAACCGATGCTATCCCCGTTCCCACAATTGGAATAGGTGCTGGGCCAGGGTGCGACGGCCAGGTTCTCGTCCTGTATGATATGTTGGGCCTCAACCCGGAGTTCAGGCCAAAGTTCCTGAAGACCTACGCGGATGGCTGGGGCCTCCTGAAAAAGGCCGTTGAGGATTACATCAGGGAGGTCAAAGAGGGGATTTATCCGGACGAAGAGCATTCCTTTTGATGGCTGTCCCGGTAAGTTGTCTGCTTATGGATAGCGCGAATAGTTGAATTCCGTCTATATCTTTCTACATAATTTTGGCCTAACCTGAGGAGGTTTTTAAAAATGTGATCCTTTCCCCGGCTGGCCTCTAGCTGGCCCCTGATTGACCACTTGCCTTATTCTCTGGGTATGAAGGAGAGGACCAGAAGGATA
>JBMFOM010000042.1:0-15087 GCA_049969615.1 Caldifarciminota bacterium | reverse complement strand
AAACCACCGTTCACAACTCCCCGAAAAAGATGCCCCAGGATTTATCCTGGGGAGACTCAGGAGCTCACCAGAACGCCAAAGCCTGGATGCCCAGGATTTATCCTGGGGAGACTCAGGAGCTCACCAGAACGCCGAACTTGTTCGGCGAAAACCCTTCTACTTCCCCATCGCCCCCCTCAGAACCTTCCAATCCTCTTTCCGGGGCAAGAGAAAGGCCGAAAGGGGCAGGCGTGTGTGCCTGACGAACCACCAGAGGCCAAGGAAGCCGCCCAGGCTATAGACGATGGTTGACGCAATGGACGCGCCGGAAACGCCCCACCCGGGGATCATCAGGAGGTCAAGGGGAACCATGAGCACGAGCGAGAACACCGTCAGATATGTGCCGTAGAGGGGCTTGTCCATGCCCATCTGGTAGCTGACCGAGAGCTTTCCGTAGCCAAAGAGCCATATCCCCGGCAGGATGAGCAGGAGGGGAAGGTATGACGAGGAGAACTGCGGGCCATAGACGATCCAGATGGCGAGCCAACCCAGCGCGGCCAGGATTATGGCGCCAATGAGGGTTATGAACTGTGTTATCCGTGTTGCTGACGCGGCAAGGTTCTTTGCCTCATCCTCTGGTAGGGCCGCGGCGCGGGGGAAAAGCACCAGGGCCACTGAGCCGGAAACGAACCAGAGGAGCTCCGCGAGGCCCACCGCGACAGAGTATATACCCACACCATAACTGCCTATGAAGTAGGCTACAATAAACGCGTCTAGCCTGTAATTCAGGAACTGTAGGGCGTTGCCCAGGCTGGCCTTGAATCCAAAGGAGAGGACCTTTTTCCAGGCGTCTGCCTTTGGGGCAAGAGAGAGGACTGGCCATAGGGCAACAAGGCCCACGATGACCAGGATCGCGTCCCTCAGGGGGACCGTTAGGACAGCGCCCAGCTTGCCGAAACCCAGCCACCATACTAGCGGTAGAGCAAGAAGGGCCGAGAGAAGGCTCCTTCCAGCGTCAAACGCGTTGAACCCTATAAGATTTCCTTTTGCCCTGAATATCTCCTGAAAGGATTTGCTGAATAGGCTCAGCGGGACGGCGATTATAGTGAGGAGCCAGAGTGTGTCATTGAGTCCGGCCAGTCCCGCAAACTTTCTCCAGGGGCCGAGAACCCATAGGAGGATGCAGAGCACTACAGAGGATACGGAGCATGTCCAGAGGAGCGCGGCGACGCCGGCTTTCAGGGACTCGCGGCGTTTGCCCGCCAGGAAAATGAGGCCGTAATCCACTCCAAGGGTGCCTATTGTGCTCGTGTAGGTTACAACCATCAAGGATAGAGAGACGATACCTTTCCCATCGGGGCCGAGAACCCGTCCCACAATGGCCCCGAAGAATACATAGAAGAGAACCCCCACTATCCTGGCGGAGAAGGTCAGCAGGTTGTCCCGAAGGAATCCCTTGCGCACGACTCATAGTATGCCGCGAATGCGCGTGGATTTGCAAAGGGAAATCTTGCGGAAAGACCAGCCTCGGAATTATAATATTCAAAATGGTAAATACGAATAGGTTTTCCATAGAGACAGCCGAAAGGCTGTTTTCCGCTCTCTCCGATCCTGTGAGGCTCAGGCTCCTCATGCTCCTTGCCGCGCGTGACCTTTGTGTGTGTGAGATGGCGAGGCTTATAGGCTTACCTCAGCCCACTCTCTCAAACCACCTGAGACATCTCCGTGAGACGGGCCTCGTCATACAGGAAACGAGAGGACGTTGGAGGTTATATAGGTTGGGAAACATACCAGGCCCACTGAGAAAACTCCTGGCTGAGCTCCTGGATGACGAGGCGGTAAAATCCGACATGGAAAGGCTCAGGGAATACCTTAAAGAAGGCAGAATCTTCTGCGAAGGAGAATCTGAATGAGGATTGCTTATAGCAGTTCACCCGCTAATGGGTTCCCGATTCAACCCAAAGAGGTTTGCTCCACCAAGGATAACAAGGCCGCTAAAAGGAATAGGAGGGAATGTTGTCTTCTGAGGTCTAGAACATGTTTGAAACCCCCGGAAATCCCGGTTTGTCCTTTGTCCCCATCCGTGAGCCTCATCATAGCCGGATGAGAACCATGAGGGAATGCCCTCGTGGCGGGATTTTTCGGGGGACCCCTATTAGAATCCTGTTCTCTTGGACAAAATGCTTCTCCCCCAAACCAGAAGGCCCGAGACCGCGCTCTACAGCTTTCTTGCTGGCAAGCTTGACCAGTTTCTGGGCGGGTCCTGCCCCACCTGCGGAAAGGGAATTTGATCCGGGGCGACAAATTGCATTATAATATTCGGAAATGAGAATGTATTGGAGGAGATAACATGTCGCTGGTTCCGGTCTATGTCTCTTTCATAACCGGCATTTCGGTTGAGGAGCTTGCGGCCGGCTCCCTGGGTAGATCAACCCGGAGGGTCCTGGCCGCCTCTCTGCTTTTTGTCCTGGGTTTCTCAACCATCTATGTCGGCGTTGGCGGGGTCTCCGGCGCCTTCGCATTCTTCTTCGGGGACCTTTTTACCGTCCACCTTCATATCCTAGAGAAGGCCTCCGGCGTTCTCCAGGTGATCGCTGGAGTCCTTGTTTTCTTCGGTATGCTCACGGAGGCCGTTTCCAGAGTAAAGTTTGGTGGATGAATAATGAAAAACATTAACTTAATGGAGGATGAACCATGACCGGTCTTTTGATAAGCCTCGTCCTGGGGGCGTCCAGCTCCGCGTTGGACTTTACCCTAAAGGACACGGACGGGAACGATGTGAAGCTGTCAAACATAGCAAGCAGAGGGCCAGCTCTTGAAATAGGAGGCTGAAATGAAACCATCACTGCTTGAAAAAGAGACGCCTGAACTCTGGAATGACTACTTCTCCCTTGCGGAGAAGGCTTCCTCGGATGGCGCCATAAGCGCCAAAATGAAGGAACTGGTGATGGTAGCGCTATCCATAGCTCTCAGGTGCGAGCCATGTCTCAAGGTTCACCTGAAGAGGGCTATGAAGCTCGGCGCAACCAAGGCTGAGATAGCCGAGACACTCGCAGTGACGCTCCTGATGAACGGTGGGCCCGCGGATGTCTGGTCAAGGGAAATAATAGCGGAGGTCCTCGGAGAATGAGGATAGCCATACCTAGCAAATCCGGCGCGGATGTGGCTTACTTTCCCCTCCACGCGCCCAAGATCATCGTTTATTCGGTGGACGATAAGGGAAACCGGAACGGCCAGTCCGTGATTGACCTTCCGCCAGATAGAGAAGAGAAGATGAAGGCCATAAGGGATTCCTGTGAGGTATTCCTGTCCCGCGACGGGAACAGGGACTTTCTCATGGATATATGGGCCGAGGGCCTGGGGGTCTTCATCATTGAAGACAAGAATCCCGAGGCCGCTGTCTGGAGCTTCCTGAACGGAAAGGCGAGGCCCTTTGCTTCTGGCCCATGCACATGCGGGAGGTAAGCCTTGTTTGAGAAGAAAGACCTGAAGTGGGTTCTGTGGATAATAACGGCTTTTCTCCTCGCATACTTTGTCCCGTGGGAGCACTACGTGGTTCTCAACGCGCTCAAGGAGTCCCTCCTTCTCCTGCAGGATTATGCGAGGAACCATGTCCTCTTGTGTCTGGTGCCCGCGTTCTTCATCGCAGGGGCAATATCTGTCTTCGTGAGCAACGACGCGGTCCTGAGGTATTTCGGGCCAATGGCGAACAAGCTCCTCTCCTACAGCGTCGCATCTGTTTCGGGGTCAGTCCTGGCTGTCTGCTCTTGCACTGTCCTGCCACTTTTCGCTGGAATCTACACCAGGGGCGCGGGAATTGGTCCGGCGACCGCGTTCCTTTACTCCGGGCCGGCCATAAATGTCCTCGCGATAATCCTTACCGCTAAGGTTCTGGGCCTTGAGATGGGCCTTGCAAGGGCAATAGGCGCGGTTGGTTTCTCGGTTATAGTAGGGCTTCTAATGCACCTCATCTTCCTAAAAGAGGAGAGGAGAAAGCTCGCTGACGAGGGCGAAAGGGTCCGAGAGGCCCCTTCCAGGCCCCTGTGGAAGAACGCTACCCTCCTGGTGGCCATGGTTGGATTTCTTGTCCTGGTCAACATGGGGTTCCTGGGCTGGTGGCGTTTCGCGTGGGGAGGAACGTTCCTCGTCCTTGTGGTCGGGTTGTCCATAGCCTGGATGAACAAGGATGAGGCCTTGGAGTGGTTCGGCGAGAGCTGGTTCTATGCCAAGCTCATTTTGCCCCTTCTCCTGGGCGGCGTTCTGGTTGCGGGGTTCCTCCTGGGTAGGCCGGGCCATCCCGCCCTAGTCCCGGAGAACTGGGTCATCGCGCTTGTCGGCGGGAACAGCATCCGGGCGAACCTCTTCGCGTCGGTGGCCGGGGCCTTCATGTATTTCGCGACCCTCACAGAGGTCCCCATACTTCAAGGACTCATGGGTTCAGGCATGGGAAAGGGACCTGCGCTCTCTATGCTCCTGGCGGGGCCAGCGGTCTCGCTTCCGTCAATGCTCGTTTTACTCCGGATAATGGGATGGAGAAAGACCGGGGCATACATAGGCATAGTGGTTATCCTTTCAACTCTCGCGGGCTGGCTATATGGCTCGCTATTATAGGAGATACCTGTATGGCTCAAAAGAAAAACAAGGGTTTTCTTGACTACATAGAGGATTTCAGGCTGTTGCCGGCCTGGGTTGTGATAAGCATGGCAATAGGCATCGGCATAGGCAAGTGGGCGGGAATCTCCAACTACCAGCTCACCCCTCCCATTGACGCGATAATAGCCCTTTTCCAGGGAAAGCTGGTTTTCAACCTGCCGAACCTCCTCGGTCTTGGCGTCGTTCTCGGCCTCTTCCTGATGATGTATCCCGCCATGTCCAATGTTCGGCTTGAGGACCTGGGAAAGGCCTTCAAAAGTCCGAAACAATTTGGCATAGTGGCTTTCTACAACTACCTGATCGCGCCATTTTTCATGCTGGGCCTCGCGTGGGTATTCCTGAGAAACTCGCCAGACCTTTACACTGGATTGGTTCTCTATGGTTTCGCGCCGTGCATAGCCATGGTCATAGTCTTCACTTACCTGGCAAGGGGAAACAACGCGCTGGCTTTGCTGTTGGTCGCCTTTAACTCGGTAATGCAGATGATCCTGATACCGGTCTACGCGAAACTTCTCCTGGGGAGGACAGGAATATCAACCTTGGTTGTGGGAGAGAGCGTCGCGCTTTATCTGGGCCTGCCCCTGGTGGCCGGTTTTCTCACCAGGAGAATAGGGGTTGCCCGGTGGGGAGAGCAGGGTTTTGAGAGGTTCAAGAAGGTCCTCTCGGCCATCAGCATCATCGGGCTTCTCTTTACACTGATAGTGATGTTTGCCCTAAAAGGGGACCTTATCCTTGAAAGCCCCATGCTGATCCTCAGGATGGCCGTTCCAATGACCATTTTCTTCTGGGCCAGCTTCATCGCGATTTTCTATGTGGCAAAAGCATTCCGGCTCAACTACGAGGACTCCGCGGCCGTGGCCTTCAATTCAACCGGCAGAGACTTTGAGATAGCCATAGCCATAGCCATAACTGTTTTTAACCCCACGGTTGCCCTGGCTACTGTTGTAGGGCCTTTAATTGAGGTCCCGGTCATGCTCGTTCTGGTCTGGTTCGCGCGGAACAGGGCGAAGGCTTTCATGGTCTATAAAGAACAGCGGGTCATGATTGAAACCTACAAGGAACGGGAGTTATAATATGAGAGTTATGAAAAGCTTAGCTTTGGTTTTGGCCCTTGCTTTCCCGGCCGCGGCGGCCGAAGATAAGCCTGCTGAGGGCATAGAGTGGGTCACGCCCCAGGAGTTGAAAGAAGCCATTGACGCCGGGACGGGCCTGATCATTGTGGATGTTAGGTCAGAAACCTCCTATAGGAAAGGCCACATCCCCGGAGCCATAAACATCCCATACGAGGTCATCAAGTCCAACGAGAAGCTCGGCGTCAAGCCAACCGACATGATAGTTCTCTACTGCGATTGCGGCCACGGCGGAATAGCCCTTTCCGCGGCCAAGATACTCAAGGATAGAGGCTACAGCAACCTCTGGGTGATGCTCGGAACATCAAGGGATTATCCGGGGGAGCTTGATAAGAGTCCGGAGGAATGGCAATGACGATAAAGATACTGGGGCCTGGTTGTCCCAAGTGCAAGAAGATGGCAGAGCTGGCCACAAGGGCTGTGAAGGAGCTGGGGATACAGGCGCAGGTTGAGGAAGTACATGACATAGCCGAGATTGCCCGCCACACCTACATCACCCCCACAATGGTTGTTGACGAGAAGGTGGTGATGGAGGGCCTGAAACCATATCCCACAATCCTCGAGACCCTGAAGAAGCTAGCTGGGTAATCTTCAAATATACAAATGCATGATCCTCTGAATAAAAGTGGGTTGTATTACGCGTAGGACTGAGTTTGGGTGAAGCCCCTGAAAAATCCCGGTTTGTCTCTTTGGTGCCTCATCATAACTACAAGAAAACCCCGAGGAAATACCCTCTTGCCTAAAGAATCGCTCAGCCTCGTGTATGTTCCCCATAAAGATCGCCAGCCACGCGTTTATACCGAGGGTGAATCTCATGTAGAAGTGGTCCCTTGCTCCTTATGGTTCGCCCATTGCCTTCATCCCTAGGAGGACAGTGTTCATCCCCCCAACCTCCTGGTGCCGGGCCGGGTTCCTCTTTCTTATGCTATCAAGCCTGGATTCAAATTCACTGAAAAACGATACCCTTTCACCAGCGGCCTCAGCCCATTCCTCTGGAAGGCTTTTGGGTTCACGGTTTTGCTCTTGTGGACTTTTTTCCGCTCGTAAATTTTGGTCCCTCATCTCTATACGCGGTTTTGTCGGAATGCTCAAAGGGAGCCATCGCTAAAGCAGATTAGGGGAGACTAATTATCTTTCAGGACCGGAATTTTTCGCCCGGATGAGGTCAGTTTTCTCTAGAATACTCCTAGCCCCACTATCACTCTTACTAGGGACAAGAGAAGCGCCAGGAAGTTCAGGATAGCACCAGCCCAGCTCCGGGCCCTGGCGGCCACCACAAGGCCGATGAAGCTCCAGGCCAAAGTGAACCAGGCCAGTATCCCCAGGAATGGTAATAGCGCGGGAACCAGCCCACACAGGGAGATCAATCCCACCAGGATGGATATGAGACCGGGCCTCTTTTTCAGCAAGATGAACAGAAGCCAACCAGCGACGAGACTCAGGACGGCAAGCCCAAGCGCTATCCACGGCCAGTTGACCGCTATGAAGGCCTCAGCGGCCCCGAGGCCGGTTTCGGATATGCTGGAGAGGAATGACGCTCCCGTGAAAGATCCGCCAGAGATTTCCCTTGCTCCGCGCTTGGGTATATTGTGCGCGAGATAGGCTCCGGCCCCTACACCAGCGCCTATGAGGCCGAGGACAAGGGTCATTAGGGGGTCAAACTTAGCCATGCCCGAGGTGGCTATCACGATGAAAGCGCCGGCTACGGGGGAAATGAACCCCTCGGCTACATCAAGCCCGTGCTCAACCGCCGGGATATTATCAGCTACTATCTCAAGAACCACGGCTACCCCGAAGCAGATTAGGGCCGGCCATGAACCCAGCCACTCGGTTCCAACGGTAGGATGAACCATGCCCCAGTTGAGCTTTATGGCGATGCCGAGGATGAGAAATGGGAGGGTCATTTTGAGCCTGGTCGTCGCGGCTAGGGCTATGCCCATAATTACAGAAGCGATGTATATGTCCATACGGGCAAATTATAACGGAAGGTGCATGGCCACGCAATCAAATGGTTCCCTGAGCTCTCACATATTCCCACTTCCCAGAGGCAAGGTCTGATTTAGGATAGCCTGTAAGTTCTTGGGGCACAACAACTTAGCGTGTTCTCCTCACAATCGGTCAAGGCAGAGCAAGGCCTCGGTGAAGACCCTATGAAACCCCTGAAGAATTCCGGTTTGCCCTTTGTCCCCATCTGGGAGCCTCACCATAGCTGGAAGAAAATCCTGATGAAATGCCCTCGTGTCGGGATTTTTCAGGTGGCCCCTCTTAGAACCTTGTTCTTTTGGACAAAGTGCCCCTAATTCAAACCAGTGAGTTATTGCTACTTTATCGAAGGTCTCCCGTTGATAATTCAAGGCTCACAACTTACCGCTCAATCCGGGTTATAAAGCGGCCAGAATGAACCTGATAATGTCCCTTATGGAGTTAAGGTTTGTCAACATCACGAGCCATATAGCGAGAGAAGCACCAAGGCCAGCACCTATCCAGGTAATAGCATCCCAACCCACAACAGCAAGGCTTGGCCCGAAAACCCTGATTCGTTCAATGATCTGGCCTGGCAGGTCCGGAGGCATCTGCGGAAACGAGAGCAAGGCATCCAACCTCCGGTATATCTCCAGCTCCATGCGGCAGACAGGGCAGGACTCCATGTGCTCCAGGAGCTCACCGGGGTCGTCAAGCAAGCCCGCGAGATACTGCGGGATCCTATCTTTCGCTTCCGAGCAGTTCATCCTCTTTGCCTCTCAGCGCCTCGCGCAGTTTCTTTCTGGCTCTGAACATTACAACCCGAACATTGCCCTCGGTTAAACCAAGCATCTCGCCTATCTCCACCGAGGAAAACCCTCCTTTGTAATAAAGGCTGAGCACCTCTCGCTCACGCTCATCAAGGGTTTTCATGGCTTCTTCCAGAATCATTCCTCTCCTGTCAGGGGTTTCTGACGGCTCTGGGACATCTTCCAGGCTATCGGTAAGGCTCCTCAATCTGCGCCTGGCCATGTCAAGAGCGCAGTTTCTGGCTATTGAGTAGAGCCAGGTTGAGAACCGGGATTGGCCCTTGAAATTCCTGATACCCAAATATGCCTTCAGGAAAGCTTCCTGCGAGGCGTCCATCGCGGCCTCGGTGTCCTCAAGAACAGCATAGGTCGCGGCAAAAACCATGCGCGAGTATCTCATGACCAGCTCCTCAAAAGATGGCACATGGCCCCTCTTTGCCCTCTCAACCAGCCGTTCATCATCCACCTGTATATTATGACGCAGGAAAGGGAGGTTTCGTTACAACCCATTTCAAGCGCAGGATCATGTCTGTTTATCTGGGGAAACCTGACATACCCGAGGGAGTGTGCTTGACCGAGCATGGCCGCGCGCTCTATACTGAGATCATGAGCCTTTTTGAGCGGCTGGGTGCACTAGTGGACGCGGCCCACGATGATAAGTGTTCAGGGAAAAGCTTCTCACTCAGGCAGTTTATCCACATGGCCCAGACCCCCCGCGGCGCGTGCCCCATACTCAAGGTCGCGATGACCAGCGCGTGCGAGAACAACTGCTATTACTGTGCATTGAGACGGGACAGGGATGTGCGCCGAACCAGGATAACGTCGGATGAGATGGCACGCGCCTTTATGGAACTCCACTCCAAGGGCATGGTTGAGGGGATATTTCTGACATCAGGGGTAAGGGGGGGACCAGTTCGTTCAATGGACGAGATACTCGCGACCGGCGAACTGCTCCGGCATAAATACGGCTTCAGGGGATATGTGCACCTAAAAATCATGCCAGGCGCTGATGAGGCGCAGGTGGAGGCCGCCTGCAGGCTCGCGGATAGGGTTTCTGTTAACCTTGAGGCGCCGAACGCGGAGAGACTCTCAAGGCTCAGCCCGGACAAATCCTTCAGGGAACAGCTCGGTCAGGCAATCCGGGAGATGAAAAAAATCATAGAGAGAACGGAATCCAAGGCAGGCCAGACTACCCAGATGGTAGTTGGCGCGGCGGGCGAAACGGACAGAGAGATACTCGTGACAACAGAAAAGCTCTACAGGGTTTTTGGCCTGAAAAGGGTCTATTACAGCCCGTTTAGACCTGTAAGCGGGACCCCTCTTGAGGACATGGCGCCGGAAAACCCCAAGAGAACTGCCAGGCTGTATCAGGCAGATTTTCTTCTAAGGGATTACGGGTTCTCGGCAGACGACATTCCGATGGACGAAAACGAGAGGGTTCCTACAGGAGCCGATCCGAAGATGATCTGGGCCAAATTGCATCCGGAGCGCTTTCCAATAGACCTAGCAAAAGCGGATTATCAGGAGCTGATCATGGTTCCCGGCATAGGCCCGAAAACAGCAAAAAAGATACTACAGCACAGGGCAAGGTATGGGATAAGCCCGGCCGATCTCAGGGGCCTGGGCGTGATAATGAAACGAGCGTGCCAGTTTATAACGGTGAGGGGCCAAAGGGCGTTGAAGGAAGTGGCTCTCAGTCTGTTCTGAACGACATCATAGGACCGAACGCGGGCGCTCTCGCAAACTCCAACACGGATAGACATAATTAATTTGTTCCCAACGGGCAGGCAATGGGGATTATTGGAGTCTTTTATAACCCAGAGAGACCTCTAATAAAGTAGCAATAACTTGTTGGTTTGGGGGAGGAACACTTTGTCCAAGTGAACAGGGTTCTAAGAGGGGACCGGGAAGAATCGGAATCACGCGCCTTTTATGAGCCTGGCGAAATCCCTCGCCCTTTCAAAACCCAGGGTGAGGTCCTCTCGCGTGGGTCTGAAACGAACCCTCCAGGCCTCGCCAAAGGGCCTTATCCCCGCCCTCTCAAAATAGGCGAGAATGTCTTTCTCAGCCCCTCCACCCCAACCATAGGCCGAGAAAGCGAAACCCGCCCTATCCCGTTTGGAAGCCATTGCCAGATATTCAAGCAAGAAGGAAACTGGAGGATACAGGTGGTTGTTCATGGTGGGGCCACCAACAATTATCCCGTGGGATAGCATGGCATCAGTGAGAACCTCCTGGAAATCAGATACGGAAGCTTTATAGACCGAAAGGGGAACACCCTCTGCCTCAAAACCCTCCTCTATTGCCTTGGCCATCTCCTCGGTCGCACCATACATGGTGTCATAGATCAGTGTTGCCCTTGATTCAATCGAGCCGGAAGCCCAGGTCTCATAGAGTTCTATAACCTTCTGGACATCCCTGCGCCAGATCACACCATGTGAGGGGGCTATTATCCTGGGAGATAGAGACTTCACGGCCTCAACGGCCTTCTGAACGGGTCCCGGGTTAAGGAGATCAAGTATGCTCGCGTAGTATTTCTGAAGCTCTCGTAAAACGAGCTCGGTAGGGGACTCATCATCAAAGAGAGCCTCGGTTGAGTAGTGCTGTCCAAACGCGTCGTTTGGCATAAGGACACCGAGCTCAGCCGCATAGGTGGCCATGGAATCGGGCCAGTGGACCATGGGAATAGGGTAGAAGGAAAGGGTTATTCCACCCAGGTCAAGGGTATCACCAGCTTTGACAACGGTTATATCTCGGTCAGACAGGGCGGGGAAGTGAAGCAAAAGCCCCTCAGCGCCCTTCGCACTGGTGATCACCTTTGCCTTTGGGGCCAGAGCCAAAAGACGCTCCACTGATCCCATGTGGTCAAGCTCGCAGTGGTTAACAACCAGATAGTCAAGGTCTTTAAGGGGCAGAAGAGCTTCAATTCGTCTGACCATCTGGTCAAAATGGGGTTCCTTGACCGTGTCAACAAGCGCGGACTTATTTGCCTTTATAAGATACGCGTTATATGTGGTTCCCTTCGTGGTCTTGTAGCTGTGAAAGTCACGCAGGGAAAAATCTTTCGCACCGACCCAGAAAATTCCGTTCGTTATCTCCCTTGGCATGATAGGCTCCTGTCACCTATTAAAGAGATATATTATAGCATACTTCCTGTGCAGGATCAAGTATTTGGTGATCCTTCACCCCCTTGACCCTTCTTGGCCCTAGCCAAGTTGGGCCAAGGGTTTATCGGTCCCGGAGCAAAAATTGAGATTCTCAAGTTATAACAAAGGACACGGACATTCTAACCCAGATTTTGCGGCAGGCTGGAAGCCTTGAATTATAAGGGATCAGCCTACTTAATATTACTCATCGGCCTCTTCAGGCCGTGTTTTTTCGCTGTCTCCTTTGCTATCTCGTATCCCGCGTCAGCGTGCCTGATGACCCCTATGCCCGGATCGTTCGTCAGAACCCTTTCCAGCCTCACATCCATTTCCTTCGTGCCGTCCGCGACGACGACCATGCCAGCGTGCAATGAGTAGCCTATGCCAACGCCTCCTCCGTGGTGGAACGAAACCCAAGATGCGCCCGACGCGACGTTGAGCATCGCGTTCAATATCGGCCAGTCCGCTATCGCGTCTGAGCCGTCGGCCATTGCCTCGGTCTCCCTGAAAGGCGACGCGACCGAGCCTGTGTCGTGGTGATCCCTGCCTACGACGATGGGCGCCTTGAGCTCGCCCCGCCTCACCATCTCGTTTATCGCGAGACCGAACTCAGCGCGCTCGCCCTGGCCGAGCCAGCATATCCTCGCGGGCAAGCCCTGCCACTTCACCTTCTTCTGCGCCAGGTCTATCCACCGGCGGAGGTGTTCATCATGGGGAAACAGTTCCAAGGCCTTCCTGTCCGTCTTAAAGATGTCCTCCGGATCGCCGGAGAGGGCCACCCACCTGAATGGACCCGAACCCCGTGCGAATAGGTCCCTTATGAAATGCGGGACATAGCCCTTTATATCAAACGCGTCCCGGACGCCAGCCTCCTGCGCGAGCCGCCTCAGGTTGTTGCCATATTCAAATGTTATGGCACCCTTTCTCAAGAGCTCCAGCATGGCCGTGACATGCCGGGCAACGGAATCCTTTACCCTCGCGAGGTATTCATCCGGCTTCTTTCTGAGCTCAGCGGCCTCCTCAACTGTGAACCCGGATGGGATATATCCGACCAGGGGATCATGCGCGGCAGTCTGATCCGTGAGGATATCGGGGACAAACCCCCTCCTCTCCATCTCCGGCAGGACATCGGCTATGTTGCCGAGTAGCCCTATAGAGATTGCCTCCCCCCTGTCAGCGGCCTTCCTCGCCATGTCAAGGGCCTGATCAATATCCTTTGCCTCGGTGTCAAGATAGCCATGCGATAACCGCCGCTCTATTGCCCAGGGGTTGACCTCAACCGCTATGATCACGCCGTTGTTAAGGGTGGCCGCGAGGGGTTGTGCTCCACCCATTTCCCCGAGGCCTGCCGTCACCACTATTTTGCCCCTGAGATCCCCCCCAAAGTATTTTTTCGCGGCCGCGCCAAAGGTCTCGTATGTCCCCTGCAGGATACCCTGCGTCCCTATGTATATCCAACTGCCAGCGGTCATCTGGCCATACATGATGAGACCCCGGTCTTCCAGCTCCCTGAAATACTCCCAGTTCGCCCACTTGCCCACCAGGTTTGAGTTTGCGATGAGAACGCGAGGCGCCCATTCGTGCGTCCTGAAGATACCGACTGGCTTTCCGGATTGAACCAGGAGGGTCTCGTCCAGCTCCAAGTTCATTAGGGCCTCAACTATGGCGTGATAGGCCTCCCAGCTCCTCGCGGCCTTGCCTGTTCCACCATAGACTATTAGGTTTGCTGGGTCCTTGGCCACCTCTGGATCAAGGTTGTTCATCAACATGCGCATGGGCGCTTCTGTCTGCCAGGATTTGCAGGTCAGCGCGGTGCCCCTGGGCGCCTTTACCGGTTTGTAGTCGTGAACAGCCATTTCTCTACCTCCTCTCGTGCGCATATTTTAAAGCGAGGCCTTGAGTGGCCGCAAACAGTCTGAGTGTTCGTTCCTGGTCAGAACCAACAAATAACAACTGGAAACCGGTTTCGCCCGTGCCTCTTTCCTGTGATGGCCAGGAAATGGGTGAAGCCCGATGCTTTGCCGGGCCGCCTCATGTCCGCGCGTAAAAAAGCCCGGAGCCGGGGTGACTCCGGGCTACCGGTTTGCGATTCTGCTAATCCAACTTGTTGAACATCCTTTCCAGGTCATCCATATGTCTCTCAACCACCCCGGCGTTGTGCCTTATCTCCGTGTTTTTCTCCAGCTCCTTTATCTGCTCATTCATCTGTTCCTGGACCTTGTCCATTTCTTTGAGGCTTTCTCTTATCTGTCTCTTCTGATCGGGGGGAATATTTGGATCGTTCAGCAGTTGCTCCATCTGTTTTTTGGACTCACCGAGGTCCCCTGGCAACTCTTCCATCCCGGCCTTCATGGCGTTGTAGGATGTACTCATCATTATGGCATAGTGGACAGCGAAGAACTTCTCCGGCGGGTTCCAGCCCATTGCGCGGAGCTCCGCCATCATCTTCTCGGAACCCACCAATGTGGCAAGTCCCTTCATGGGTTTGCCAGGGGTCTTCTCTATGGACTCGCCCAGCTCCTTAAAATCCTTTGCCAGCTTCGGAAAATCCCTTATGTATTTTTCCACATCCGCATCGGTTAGCCTGTATTTCTCCATCTCTTCATGGCTCATCTCGCCACCCAGATCAAGGCCTGTCTGCTTCTCTATCTCCTTCTTGACGGTGGATGAGATGCATCCTCCGCAACCCTGTCCCATGCCGCCGATGCATCCGGAGACCATAACCATCGTCCCGATAATCAGAAGGTATTTCTTCATGCTATCCTCCAGAATGTTTAAATTATAAAGCGAAGGGATCGTTCCCTGCCCTCATAAGGGACAGGCAGAGGGACCTGCCCCTAAGTTATCTCCCACTCGTCCATGAGCTCCCGGTTTATGTCAGCGGCCTCCTTGCTTGTTGGGCGGCATCCGCCTCCCTCCTTTTTGCTGGTGAGCCGTCTTGGCCCCCTCACAAACTCTCTAGCTGACATTACCCTCGCGCCCAACGCACCGGCTGTTCCCCTTATCTCCCTGTCCTCTGTCACCACGATGACCTCCCTTGGGTTGGGGCACTTTCTTAGCCAGCGCCGAATGTATTCGTCCGCGCTCTCGCCCTTCGTGAAGACCGCTCCGGGCAAGTGCTGGAATATTCCTTCTCTTCCGTCAAAGACCACTATAACCTCGGCTGGAGCAAAGACCCTAGAGAATGAGACCAGATATTCCCTGGCCCGTTCCATGTCCATTTCCTTAAAACGGGTAGTTAGTATAACATTGTAGCCGTCAACCAGGTAGGTCATGGGAGTGAAATTATAACCCACCTCCTGCGCAGGATCATTTATTTGAGACCCCTGTATATCACTTTACCCGGCCTTTATAATTTCTTCCCCTAAGAAAGCACATAGAAATATATGGTCGGAGAACCGGGTGAGC
>JBMFOM010000041.1:11342-15360 GCA_049969615.1 Caldifarciminota bacterium | reverse complement strand
TGAGCCACAGGAAGATATGGAGGCCGCGGAGGCAGGAGAAGGATATACGGCCCAGAGGAAGAGAGGGTCCTCATCAATTGTTGGGTCGCGTCTTTTCTCGCGTGCTCGGATAACCTGAAGGCCCTCCTGCCCTCTTATACCTGTTCCCTGAAAGCCTCATGGGAATAGACTCTGATAACGATAAGGCCTTCATCAACGACCAGCTTGGCAGATACGCTGAGGAAGAGGGAATTGAGTTCACCAGGTGCAGGCCTTATCACAAAAACGACCAGGCCCACATAGAACAGAAGAACTGGTCATGCGTCAGGAGGTTCTTCGGCTACATCAGGATAGACACCCAGAGGGGGGTTGATCTCATGAACTACCTATATCGTGGGCCTCTGAGATACTACATAAACTTCTTCCAGGCCTCAAAGAGGTGTATAGCCAAGATAAGGGAAGGATCAAGGGTGAAGAAGGTATATGAGGCCCCTAAGACTCCATACCAGAGGCTTATGGAGCGCGATGATGTCCCTCAGGAAACAAAGGAGGCCCTCACTGAGATTTACTTATCCCTGAACCCGGTTGACCTCCTCGTTGAGATACACAGGGTCCTGGAGCTATTGGGCATTCATGGAGGATGGGAGGAACCCAACGATCTGGTTGATTACCTCATGGGCCAGAAGGAAGGCCCTAAGGTTAGGGTTTAGTTTTGAGCGAACAGGCTGCTATCTAAACCTTTGAGAACCTTGGAAACCAAGAGACCTTAGGCCTATCCCGAACCCGGGGTTTCCACTTATCAGGCGTCGGCGTGAGCGACACCGACTTATTTTTTCAGAGGTCTCGTCTTCTAGCTGCTGGTTCCCAGTTCCCGGTTGCTGGTAAAAATCAGGGACGAGCAACAGGGAACTGAACGGGCGCCTGCGCCATCAATGCTATCCGCCTTGTAAGTAGCAAACTGATCTGGTTGTCCCCCCACGACCCGCCGCCTTATCCTTTGTCTCGTATGAAAAAGATCGTCGTGATGGGTTCTGGAAACGGCTCCAACTTCCAGGCAATAGCCGAGTATATCAGGGACAAAAACCTTCCCATAGAAATAGCCGCGATGGTGACCGACAACCCGAAGGCCTTTATCATAGAGAGGGCAAAGAACCTGAGCGTGCCGGTGAGGGTGCTTGATTACAAGGCTATCGGGGATAAGGAGCTATACAACCGAATGCTTCTTGAGCTCCTGTCTGAGCTCGCTCCCGACCTGATCGTATTGGCCGGCTACATGCGCATTCTCCCGCCGGAAATAGTGAACGCGTTTAGCCACAAGATAATAAACATTCACCCCGCGCTGTTGCCGTCTTTTCCTGGACTCAAGGCTATAGAACAGGCATGGTCACATGGGGTTAAGGTCACTGGCGTCACGGTCCACTTCGTTGACGAGGGAGTGGACACCGGGCCAATAATAGACCAGGTTCCAGTGAGGATAGAGGAAGGGGATACACTGGAAAGCCTGGAGGCAAGGATACACGAGGCTGAACATGAGCTCTATCCAAAAGTCATCGCGAGAATTCTCCTGGGGAATTAGGGTGATGTCCATCTCACCGGAAAGGACGCGAGATCTTGCTGGGTTGCTATCCGGATTCGTTGTCCCCGGAACATTTATCGCGCTTTTCGGCCCACTGGGCACTGGCAAAACTGAGTTCGTAAGGGGATTCGCGGATTCGTTTGGGTTTTTAGGGGTAAAAAGCCCATCCTTTACCTTTGTCAACATCTACGAGAAGGACGGGCTAAGGCTCTATCACTTTGATCTCTACAGGGCTGAGGGCCCTGTTGATGTTGAGGATATAGGCCTGATTGACGCGTTGGCCCGAATGGACGGGTTCATATTCATGGAATGGGCAGACAGGGCCAACTGGCTCCCGCAGGAACGAATTGACGCCGCATTTACCCACATGCGCGAGCGCGAGAGGGCAATAGAACTCCTCATCTACTTGGAGTGGTTTGACGGGGATGGTTTCCTGGATAGGCTGAAGGAAAGGGCCTTTAGGTATGAGATATATTGATCTCGGCCTCCTGGTCGTGCTGGGTTTGTTGGGCGGAATCGTCTCAGGTTCGTTCTCTTTTGGAACCGCGTTCCCCGCGGCCACCTTTCTTCTCGCTGTTTTCTCCGGCGTCGCGTTGATCAGGCGCCTCATTGGGATACCGGGAAGAACAAATCCACTCTGCCTCTTGCCCCTATTGGTGTGGCCGGGTTTTTTCTCGTTATCAGGCCCTCTGGCTTTCAGCTGGCTGGGACTGCTGGCAATCGCGGGGTTTTCCATCGCCGTTTTTCTGGACAAGTTAGAGGGCGGATGGAAAAAGGCCTTGCCGGCGGCCATCATATCCATCGCGACTCCAATCCTATGGTGGGTTCTTCCCATTCTTGTCCCGGCATACCAGACAAGTCTCCTACCGGGGACTCTGACATTGAGGGTTGGCGTCCTGGCGGCCGGAGCAATGATACTGCTCCTGGCTCAAGGGGACGAAGCCGCCAGGCTCCTGGACCCCAGGGGCATAGCCCTGGCAGGGGTGGTTCTCCTGGGATTCTCACTGGGATACAGATTCCTATCCGGCATATACATATCCGTGAGATCATTTGATTACCTGGCGCTCATGGCGCCGATGCTCTCCGCTCTGTTCGCGGGGGCCTCGGCCAGGAGCAGGAATCCAATTCACCTCGCGTTGTGTTTGGCATGGGCCGGATTTCTCGGAACATTGGGGTTTGCGCTGGCATTAGGGCCTTGCCTGGCGTTGATCCTTCTGGCAAGGGAAAGGAACCTTTCGGTGGCTTTTGGCATCGGTGGTGGACTATTTATCTACTTGGGTGCTATGGCCTGGGCAAGGGAAGGGGTTTTGGGGTTCGTCCCCCCGGGCCTGGCAATCGGCCTCGCGATCATGTTCTTCATGGTGGCCCTTGCTAGACCAATGGAGAACCGATGGGTTAGGGCGATTTTGACAGCCTGCGGATACCTCGGACTGGCCATTTTGATAAGGAACTGGCCCATGTTCATTCTCTCACTCGCCGGAGCAATTATCGGGTTCATTGTTGCGCTGGTAAGGCCGAAACTCATGTGGTGGTTCATTGCCGTATTCACCCTTGCGCTCTCATGTATGAGCTTTGTCTCGCCCTGGAGCTTCAGGGAAAGGCCGGAGGGACTGGAAACAGCCCTCGCGGGCCGAGGGTCATTCCAAGCCGGGGATTATCCAGAGGCACTGGAGAAGCTATCTCGCTCACAGATTGGGCCAACAGATTGTATCCTTGCCGCAAAGGCCGCGGCAGCTTGTGGACAGGAACCTACATTTCTCTATGAGAGGGGACTCGTTGATTTTCCGAGCGACAGAAATATCTATCTCTCCTATATAGGTTATCTTTATACGAGGGGCCACGAGGGCCGGCTCATCCTCTGGTCTCACAAGGCCATCCTCGCTGGCATCGTGGACCCGTTTGTTCTAAGGGCATTGGGGAAGGGCCTTCTGCTGGCCGGCCAATATACAGAGGCCGCACAGGCTTTCTTTAGCGAGTTCCTGTTGGGCGATCCCAATGGCCTGGTATATCTCGCGGACATATACCAAAAGCCAGAACTGTTCAGAAAAGCGAGGGAAGCTGGGGCTGACTTCAATGGGGTCTACAGGGACCTTGTCCAGATACATCTGCGCCGAGGTGATAAACAAAGGGCAATCTATTACCTGGATGCCCTGCTGGCCACCTATCCCAAGGACACGGGGCTGAGCTCTCTCAGGGATAAATTGGGGAATTAGCCTCGTTTTTTAGCCCGACAGGCTCTATTGACACAGTGAGATCTCTGATAAAGTAGCGATAACTTACTGGTTTGGAGAGGGAAGACCGGGTGAAAGCGACAAATCTAGGAATATGGCCGGGTTTTGTGAGGCGCAATACGGAGAGGGCGGGATTCGAACCCGCGGTAGGGATATACTCCCTACAACGGCTTAGCAAGCCGCCGCCTTCAACCGCTCGGCCACCTCTCCGGGAATGATATTATAAGTACAC
>JBMFOM010000041.1:0-11245 GCA_049969615.1 Caldifarciminota bacterium | reverse complement strand
GCATGATCATGTCAATATGCTTTTTGCTGGGCGCTGTTTTCAGCACCAGGGTTTCTTTTGAACCCCAGGTAGTTATCCCGGCCAAAGGGGAATGGGGTGAGAGTTTCCGCTTGGAGGGGTGCTCTTTTGACCTCCTGCCCGGCATGCCCCTGATGCCGGTGAAGGTATTGATGGTTGCCCTGCCCCCCGGAGCAACTGACCTCAAGCTCAGGTTCTCGGCTGGTGAGAGGGTGAAGATAGCCGAGGGCGTCCGTATGGAGAGGTTCCAGATCTCACGGGGCATAAACCGGGACGCTGGGGTTCCTGATGCCCCGGAACCTGCCATAACCTCCCCATATCCATTGGAGAGGGCGAGACTCGCCCGCTTCGGCTACATGAGGGGACAGGCTATTGCCATCATCCATGTTTTTCCCCTTGAGCTGACGCCCGAGGGCGATGTTTACCTATACAGGGATGTGGAGGTCTCCCTTGAATACAAGCGGGGAACGGATCATCCTTCCGGACCGGGCCTCGATCCGTATTTCTATAATGTCCTCAAGGCCATAGTCATCAATCCAGATGGCCTCATGTCTCCTACCTGGAATCCAACTGACCTGGACTACGCCATAATCGCGCCGCAGAGGTTCCTGCCGGTCCTTGATTCATTCGTGGTTCACAGGAGGCTTTCGGGCTACAATGTGGAGGTTTTCACCATTGATTGGTTCTCCTCCAATTTCCAGGGAAAGGACCTGCCGGAGAAGATCCGGGCGGGAATAAAGTGGCTCTGGCAGAACAGGGGGCTCAGGTTTGTCCTCCTGATCGGCGATCACGAGGAAATCCCGCCAAAGATGTGTTTCGTGCCCTACTATCCAGCGTATTTTGGGGACAGCGTTGACACCGATTATTACTATGCCTGCCTGGACGGGGACTGGAACAGGAACGGGGACTGGTTCTACGGGACGACAGCGGATAGCATAGACCTCTTCCCAGAGGTATTCGTGGGCCGGCTCGCGATGAGGGACACGGCGGAGCTCAGGGCGATGTTCGCGAAATGCATCCGCTATGATATGACGCCGTCCACGAGAGCGCACAACTGCCTCCTACATGTTGCTGATATTGATAACACGGATGACAGCCAGGGCGCGGCAAATTACATAAAGCAGTTCATACCGGACTCAACGCCCACAATAAGCTTCGTGGAGGCTGAGAACCCAAACCAGACCACCCGTGGGTTCCTTGACACGCTGGAAATGGCCGGCCCAGGCCTCGTCTTATCCATGTGCCACGGAAGTCATTATGTGGTTGCTATAAACAGAAGGCTGAATCAGCGTTTGAGACCCTATGACGCCGTGAATGTCAATAATTTCCCATTCTTCGCCATGGTTATCTCCTGCTACTACAACAACATCCAGATAAGATCCATAGGCAAGGATTACATGCTTAACCCTACAGGCGGCGCGATAGGTGTTCTTGGTTCGGTCAAGGAGGATTATCCTACCATCTCATGGTATGATGTCTTTCCGAAGATCTTGGGCAATTTCTACATGGGCCTGACCGAGACCGAGGGCCAAATTGACGCCATGACCAGGATGATGTATGCAGGAGCAATGCAGAGCAATTCTTACCTGAGGACCATACTCCTGGCTTACAGGCTACACGGTGACCCGGGCCAGGTTCTGATCAACAGGACCCCCCGGCCCGTTACTGTGACAACGGATCCCCTGATCACCGATTCACTCCGGGTTCGCGTGCAGTCCGGAGGTTCACCCCTCCGAGAAGCAAAGGTCGTCCTATACAGAGAAGGGGTGGTGTGGCTCATGAAGGAGACAGATCCTAACGGATATGTCACATTCAAGGATTTCCCGGTCATAGCCGGAAATTACACGGTGGCGGTTTCAAAGAGGAACTACATCCCCTGGCGCGGGAGTGTTCCCGCTACCAGTTCCGGGCCGCAGGTGTCTTTGACCAACATCAAGATTGAAGACGACGATGGAGACGGCTCTGCTCACCCTGCCGAGACCCTGAACATTAGGGTGACCATAAAGAATTTTGGGAACGTCGCGGGGACCGATGTCGCGCTGAAGGCTATGGGCATGCATCCGGACATGTTCTTCCTCTCTGACAGCGTCTATATTGGCTCCCTATCAGCCGGTGGAGAGAGGGAGTGCACTTTCAGGGCCGCAACAACGACGAGGCCTACCCAAACATATGAGCACGGGCTCTACAGCATAGCCATATACGAGGGTGGGAGAGTCTCCGAGAGGGATTCATCCTATATCCCCATAAAGTCCGGCAGGCCAGAATTGGTTGGGGTAAGGAGCAGTTTTTCAAAGGATTCAATCTACTTTAGCGTGGACATAGCCAACTCCGGGTTATACAGGCTCTCAAACCTCATGCTTACGGTTTCCACTGCCGACGGTTCAACCATGCTCTTTGACAGTACATGCCTGATACAGACGCTCCAGGCCGGATCCAACAGCGGACACACCCACAATTTCGTCGCCAGGGTCCTTTTCCCGGTGAGTGAACCCAGGTTTAGGCTCCGGCTGGATGACAATGTCGGCCCCTGGGATACCTTTTATCTTCGCCTGAGGCCAGGCCCGTCCATAGATTCGGGTTTCGCCTCCCCAACGCCGAAAGGCGTATCCATATGCTGGACAAAGGCCCAGAGGGCAATGGGATACAAGGTCTTCAGGGGCACGGGAATAGCTTATCCGGGCATACTGCCAGGAAGGACATTCTCGGATGAGCCTCTGAGCTATCAACAGATATACTCGTATACGGTGGTTGCGGTTGATTCCGCGCTTAACGAAGGCCCCGCCATAGGGCCTTTCGTTCAGAGGCCGAACCCGCCCCACGGCCCTCACCCTCCGGTGAACGCGCCAATGGCCTTCCGTGTTGGTCCAATCATATGCAACATGGACCCCTCGTATCCCGGCATGGAGGCTGTTTTCAACTCAAGCTTTTACAAGCCAGCATGGATGTCAGGTGGAGACCTTGCGGAGCTATATGTGGTGCACGCGGACGGCACCCAGCCCCACGGATTTCCGCTTCTGATGAGGATGTATAACGGCCATGTTCTTCCCGCTGTCGGCGACATAGACGGCGACGGCCTCCTGGAATATGTGGCTGGGGACATTTGGAACGACTCCCTGTTCGCTTTCAACTCTGACGGGAGCATTGTGCCTGGCTGGCCGGTGTATATCGGGGATACTTCGGACCCTACTTACGGTGGAGCGCATGTTCCGACGCCGGTCTTCATGCAGGACTTTGACGGAGACGGGTTCCCGGAGCCGGGTTTGTGGTCTACTTATGGAACCCTCTGGATAATTGACGGGAACGGGACGGTTCTCCTTAGAAAAGAGATAGGCGGTGGCTGGCAACGCAACCTCCCCGCGACAGGAGACCTGGACTTTGATGATACGCCGGAGATAGCAGTTATTACCGCGAACTCAAAACTGTATGTGCTCAGACCCGATGGCTCTGTCCTTCCGGGGTTCCCGGTGACCGTGGATAGCCTGGCGAGCGACGCTGGAGGCGTTGCCATAGCCGAGGTTGTCAAGAGCTCACCGAACCAGGAGATAGTAACCCTAACATCGCGCGGAACACTGAGCGTGGTCCTGTATGATGGGACGATATACTCACAGGTGAACCCATATTACGGAGGCCAGGAGTGCGTGTCCCAGGGTCCCGTTATAGCTGACTTTGATAACGATGATACCCTTGAGATAGCATACATAGGCAACAAGGCTGTTCCTCGTGGCTATGGCCTTGCTGATACAACCCTTCGTGATACCTGTTACATCATATCCCCGCAGGGCCAAATAATATCTCCGCCGCTCCTGAAGCAGAGGGGCAGGACAGATGGTGGACTTTACGCTACTGCTGGCGACATAGATGGCGACGGTGCGGCCGAGCTCATCGTTCCGGGCTGGTATGGGACCATATACGCATTCAACATTGACGGATCAATGGTTCCGGGTTTCCCGATCGTCATCCAGAACGACGCGCAGGGTAGCCTTGACCTACCGAGTCTTTATTCGGGCGTCACCATAGCGGATCAGAACGAGGACGGCTTCTCTGACCTGCACGCGGTGACCTTCCAGGGCGTTTATCACGCGTGGGAAACATTCGTCCCATACAAAAAGAAGGGTTGGCCCTCATGGGCGCATGACAGGTGGAACACCAGGTGCTATACCTTCTGGCCAAACGATGGCCCGGCGGGCACTGATGAGATAGCGGTACCTGGGCCGAGGTTCTTCCTTGGGCCGCCACTGCCGAACCCCTCCAGGGGCAAGGTCAGGTTCCAGTTCGGGATACCGGAGCCAACGGAGGTAACGCTGGCCCTCTATGATGTGGCTGGCAGAAGGACAGATCTCCTCCTTTCCGGCAAGATGGACCCTGGGGTCTATCAGCTCTATAGGGAGCTGAACAGGCCATCTGGCGTCTATTTCCTGCGCTTGGTCGCTGGATCCAGGACTGCCGTGAAAAAAATGGTTATAGCGAGGTAACCATTGCCACCTTTTATGAGGCAATGAAAATTCCCCTTATCCTGCTTGGGGTGAACCCCTTCCTGATCAATGGCAGGGAGCCTGACCCCGTGGCTTGGTTTCTCCTTCCGGGTGAGACCCTGCGCATAGAACTGAAAAATCCCCCGGACACCGGCGCTGTCAAGTGGGAGTGTACCGGTGGCAAGTTCAAGCACAAAGAGAAGGGTTATGCTACCTGGGAAGCGCCAAAGGAACCCCGGCCCTCCTGGATAAAGTCTGATGCCTTTCCGGATTCAATCCTGGTCTTGTCCATGATCCCATATGACTCCCTGAAGAAGGGAAAGCTCAGAGGCTATCCCATAGGAGATTATCCCGACCCGACGAAGGGCGCGTCTGCAATGGTGGAGGGAAACTCCCTACAGTATGCCCACCCGCCCGGTTTCGTGATGGTCACAGAGAGCCTGGCTAACCTGCCAATATCCCCTAGGTTCAAGCTGGGGGAGTTCGTTTGTCCACAGCCGGATACCTGGCCCAGATACCTGTTCATAAAGAGGAAGCAGTTGATCTTCCTGGAGGAGCTCGCGGACACCCTGGGCGTGCCAAGGTTTCGCATAGTTTCTGCCTATCGCTCCCCATGGTATAACAAGAAAATGGGAAGGGGAAAGTGGTCAAGGCACCAGTATGGCGACGCGACGGATATCATGGTCGATCTTGACGAGGACTGGTATATGGATGATGTGAACCGGGATGGAAAGGTTGATGTCCTGGACGCGTTTGCAATAACCGACGCGGTTGAACGGCTCAAAGGCAAATGGGGCAACATCTTTGGCATGGGGATATACAACTGGGAAAGGGAGAGGACCCCCTTTGTTCATGTGGACATGAGGGGTTTTGACGCGTGGTGGAATCCGGAGAGCTGGGCAGGGAGGCTTTTGCCAGAAGATGAGGAGAAGGTGATGGTCAGGGACACTGGCCCTCCAGCGTTCACTTGGATGACCATGAAAAACCTGGGTTTTTTGACATCCCTGCCGCCGGAAAGCGTCCGGACTGACACACTGCCTGAACCAAAACTGCCCACCCTAAAAAAGGGCTGGAGAGTCTTGGTTTCTCCGTATAAGAACGCGGTCTTCGTTTATCCAGATACCGGCGCGACAACCGCGACAACATGGAAGATAATGATGTATGACGAGGCCGGCGCAAAGCTCTGGGAATATGGGAGCCTCCTCTGGACAGGCCCCTCCTCCCAGAACAGACCCCCATCTGCTATCGCGTTCTCTCCTGACGGCAGGTATCTCGCCATTTTCCACGGGAGATCCCTCTATGTCCTTGGCAGAGAGAAGGGACTTATGTGGCAAAAGGTTATCATGCGCCCCCTTGGCGACGAAAGCGCATATTTGGCTTTTTCCGACGCCGGCGACTTGCTATATATGAGCGTTGGCGGGAGGGTCTATTGCTTTGATGTGGCTAACTACGCGCTCGCATGGGTCAGAAGCGGTGACTACAAGGACATCCAGCTAACTGACAAGGGCGACCTCGCGGGGCTGAGTCGGGCAGGAACCCTTGACCTCCTTGATCCGGTCTCGGGTAGGAAACGGGGGGAGTTCAACTGGTATGGACTGGGTTACAGGGGCCACGATTGCACTGATCTGGAGGCCCTATCCGGCGGAAAGGTTGCCCTTTGTTTCACCCCAACTGACCCCGCAAACGCGTTGGGACCGTTCTATCTGCTCCTTGAGCTTGGTGAAAAGTGAACCGGGGGCCTCCACCTCAGGTATCCCCTCGCGCCTGTTGCTAGGGCCACCGAAACTGAAATGCTTATTGCAAAAATTAGCATATAGAGTATTGCCAGTTGCATGAACGCGGCCCTCATGGGGCTTGCTCCGGCCAGGATCATCCCGACCATGGTTCCAGGTATCTGGATTACACCGACTATTTTCATGTTGTTTCTCATGCTGAGGGTTCCAGCAGAGAACGCGTGTTTCCTGAAGATCCAGGAGACCTGGCTCCGGTTCGCGCCAAGTGCGAACGCGGCCTCCACCCTCTCCCACTGGGACGAGACATCAGAACCAAACCTCTCCAGTGCAAGGATCACCCCGTTCAGCGCGTTGCCTATCGCCATGCCCCCGGCGGGTATTGTCTCCTGTGGGATGGGCTTTATTATACCCATTAGAACCAACGGAATCAGTCCGGCCATAGCGCCCACCATAACCGAAAGGTAGGCAATCCAGAACCCTCCCGGAAGGTCCTTCAGCCTACCTTGCCCCGTTTGGGCGGCAAAGAGACCCATGGCCAGAAGGAAACCCGCCTGCCAGAGAAGGCCCTGGACCTTGAAAGCATAGGCTAGTATGATTCCCATGAGGAGAAGTTGCAGGAGCGCCCTCCCAGCGCCCCAGAGCACATCCTGGACCAGGCCTGTCCTCTGTAGTCCGAGAAGAATTATGGTGAGGAGTATGAGGGAGCCGGAGAAAAGGTCGCGGATAGGGATCTCTCCCAGGAGATCGGATACTGATTGGATTATCCCACTCACAGATGCCAAACCGTGCCCGCCGGCGTGTCCTCAAGGGTTATTCCCAGGCCAGAGAGTCGGTTGCGGATGGAGTCTGATAGCACAAAGTCTTTTTTGGCCCTGAGCTCCGCCCTCAGGTCTATTATTAGGGATAGCAGGTCCTCGGCAAGAGCTGAAACGCCCTCGTTCTCTATTCTGAATCCCAGGACGGACAGGAGCATGGCCAGAGCCGCGATCCGCTCGCCTTTTTCGGCGCCAGAGGAGGATTTTGCCTCTGACGCTAGTCCGAAACATTCCGCGAGGGCACGAGGGGTGTTCAGGTCATCGTCCATTGCCTCGCCAAATGCCCGAATGCGTTCGGCGACCTGGGGCGAAAACTCCCTTATGTCCGGGATGCTCCTCGCCCCAGCAAAGGCTCCACGGAGGTTATCCCAAGCTGAGGAGGCATCGCGGAGGGCCTCTTCCGTGAAGTTCAGGGGCGAGCGGTAGTGATGCTTTAGGAAATAGAGCCGGAGGGCCATCGGGTCAAAATCAGCCAGGGCCGCGTCCAGGGCAAAGTATTTCCCGGTGGATTTGCTCATCTTTTCGCCGCCTATCTGCAAAAGGCCACAGTGAAGCCAGTATTTGGCAAACTGAACCCCTTCCGCGGCTTCGGATTGAGCCTTCTCGTTCTCGTGGTGAGGAAATATTAAATCAGCTCCGCCCCCGTGGATGTCAAATGGCTGACCGAGATAGTGCGCGGACATGGCGGAGCACTCTATGTGCCAGCCGGGCCTACCCTTTCCCCACGGCGAATGCCAGTATGGCTCGCCCGGCTTGGCCGCTTTCCACAGCGCGAAGTCAGCCGGGTCCTCCTTTGAGGGGTCTGGCTCAACCCTGGCGCCGTCAATGAGCTCGTCCAGGGGCTTTCCGGATAATTTGCCGTAGTCACGAAAGCTCCTCACCCTGAACCAGACATTGCCGCATGTTTCATATGCGTGGCCACCAATCAAAAGTTTCTCGGCAAGCTCAATTATCTCCTGTATGTGCTGGGTCGCCCTGGGCTGATGGGTTGGCAGCAGGAGGTTCATGGCCCTCGCACCGCGCTCGTATTTAAGCTCGTTTTCCCTGGCTATCTCACGCCAGTCAATTCCCCGTTCCCTGGCTTTTTCTATTATTTTGTCATCAATATCAGTGAAATTGCTGACAAATATGACCTGGTATCCTTTGTAGGATAAATAACGTCTCGCGGTATCAAACGAGACAAATGTTCGCATGTGGCCCATATGGGGTTCTGACTGTAAGGTCATCCCGCAAGCATATATGCCAACCCTGCCCTCGTTTACTGGGACGAAGTCCTCTTTTTTACCCGTGGCTGTATTGAATAGCTTCATAACACCTGGTTGCTACCCTCAAGAAACCGGAGACAAACGCCTATATGTTCTTGAGGGCTGCGGATACATAGGCCCTTGCCGCGCCGATCTTGTCTGACTTAACTATGACAATGACCTGCGCTTCCCTGACCGGAAAACCGAGTATGAACAAGTTGCCGAGACCCATGACCAGCTCGTCAATGCTGTGTTCACCTATGCCGAGAGATACCCTGAAAACCCCGTTGGCCGCGGCAACGACCTGCGAAAGCGCTGTCCAATCAACATCCCGTTTTGAGTGCCTGGCGACGACCTTGCCGTCTCGGATGACACAAGCGGCCTGAAATCCGGGGACAGCCTTTTCTATCGCAGAGAGGTTGTATTCAGAGACCTCCATCTCTTCCATTATGCGGGCCGCCTTTTCCAGCTCCTCTGCTACTGGCGCGGGAACCTCCCAGCTGGCCGCGCTGGGGACCTCATCCGGAGCCGGCATCTCCCCTGAGGGGGTTTCAAGGGAAGCTGATACCTCTTCTGGTGTCTCAGCGAGAATCTCTTCGGCTATCTCCGTAATGATTCCCTCATCGGACACCGGGGTCTCTGTCGCAGGGGGTTCTGTTGGCGCCACAGATTCGGCTGGGGTCTCAGCGAGCACAGGGGGTTCTTCCGCGGCCTCGGATGAGACCTCCTCCTTCAGGGTCGGTTCCACGCCTCTGGCTAGGCTCTCCAGTTCCCTTATCAGGGCCTCTATGGAGGAGGATTCTGGGATCGCGGGTTCCTCTTTGACCGGAACCTCATCCGGCACCGGGGGGGCCCCCTCAGTCAGGCCGGGTTCAAGGTCCACCTCTGGTATGGTGACCTCCAGGGCCTTTGTTTCCTCTGGGGTCATATCCAGCGCCTCGCTGATGCCCTCGGCCATCTCTGAGAGTTCTGTGATCACTTCTTCTGGGGTGGGTTCCTCAGGGGGAAGAGGGGCTGGCCCAGCCATCATCTCCTTCAGGACCTGTGGAAATGTAGCCAGGAGCCTGTTCGCCACATCAATATCAAACGGTGTGGTATCGTTTATGGCCCTTACATCAACCCCTGAGAGCTCAGACCACCTGTCAATGGCCGCATCATTCCACCCTCCCATTTCCTCCACGGCTTGGTCAACTATAAGTTTTAACTCAGACATGGCCATAATTGTAAAGCTAAAAGGCCAATGGGAGGCAAGTTGGTGATCCTTTCTCCGGGTGGTATTAGAATGCCCATAATTCTTGTCATAACTTGAGAAGATCAATTCTCGCTCCGAAACCGCCAAAACCTTGCCTCAACTTGAATAGGCCAAAAAAATGACATCTGGGGAAGGGGTCATCGCAACTCGTGAGATTGCGTCCGGCCACCCCTCTTTGCCTTATAATTTTCGGCCTGTCCCATAGGAGGACATCATGAAAAGAACCATAGACGCTCTTGGGGATTTAAAGGGAAAAAGGGTCTTCCTCAGGGTGGATTTCAATGTCCCCCTTGAGGGAGGACGGGTTGCGGATGACTACCGGATAAGGAACTCCCTCCCAACAATAAAGGCCCTCATGGAAAAGGGTGCCAGGCTCATCGTTGCCTCCCACCTTGGAAGACCAAAGGGCGCGCCTGAACCGAAGTACTCAATGGCGCCGGTCGCAAAGGCGCTCTCAGACCTGCTTGGTTCTGAGGTCGCTTTCACGGGCGCTCTGATCGGGCCAGGGGCGCAGAAAGGAACGGAAAGCCTTAGGGATGGCGAGGTTTTTCTTCTGGAGAACCTCAGGTTCCACCCCGGCGAGCAGGCAGGAGATGAAGGGTTCGCGAGGGAGCTGCGCGCGCTCGCTGATGTATATGTTAACGATGCCTTTGGCACCGCACACAGGAAGGACACCTCGGTCTATCTTCTGCCAACCATGTTCCAGGACCGTGCCGCTGGACTGCTCATGGCCAAAGAGGTTGACGCTCTGGCAAGGGTTAGGGAGGCCCCGCAGAAACCCTTTGTCGTGGTGATGGGCGGCGCGAAGGTCTCGGACAAGATAAGGGTAATGGAAACCCTGCTGGAGAAAGCGGAGAGGGTTCTCATAGGCGGTGGAATGGCCTACACATTCCTGAAGGCGGCCGGAAAGGAGGTCGGCAAAAGCATTCTTGACGAGGAGTCACTCGGTTGGGCCGAAGAGGCTCTTAGGAGGTGGAAAGATGTTTTGGTCCTGCCGGTTGACCATGTTGTCGGGCAGAGCACTGATGCGCCTGGCGTTGTCTCTCCTGATATACCCGCAGACGCGGCGGGTTTTGACATTGGCCCAGAGACCGTTAGCCTATTTGAGGCCGAGCTGAAGGGCGCCAAAGCAGTGTTCTGGAACGGCCCACTCGGCGTCTTTGAGAAGCCCGGCTACGAAAAAGGAACAACGGAAATAGCCCACTACCTCCGGGATATGGTCAAGGGAGGTTGTTTTGTGGTTACCGGCGGCGGGGACACGGTTTCCGCTATACACTCGGCAGGCCTCAGCGACGAGGAGTTCTCCCATGTCTCCACCGGTGGAGGGGCTACCCTTGAGTATCTTGGGGGCGTTGACCTGCCGGGGCTTTCGGTTTTGCCGGACGCATAGCTCCCTGCCGAAAGCACACGCCGCCAGACAGGACAGGGCTCATTCTTGGCGTTTCCTCCTGGAAACCTGTTTTCGTGGACATTGCTACTTTATCATGGGTCTCATCAGCTAATTCAGCCGCCAGGCCGCGGGATTCAGCTTATATACCTCCATTCAATTTCTCTCCTGAAAGGGCGGGGACTTTTATTTTATTTTATTTTTAAAATCGTCAAAGCTGTCAAACCAATATTTTTTGTAGTTATCCGGAACCCCGGCTATCCCTTCCCTCGGCTTGAGTAATAGTTTCACGTTTATTACAAATCCGTTGTATGAAAAATCTTT
>JBMFOM010000040.1:0-15392 GCA_049969615.1 Caldifarciminota bacterium | reverse complement strand
GCTACAACCTTTCCAATGCTGAGCTGGCCAGGCTTGTTGGCGGAGCAATTTTCTCCTGGGAGTTCGCGCCAAAATCCTGGTTCTATCTGGTCTATAACCACGGAGCCGATGACAACGGCACGGGCAGGATGATCACCACCGGCTCGGAATTGCAGGCAAAGGTGAAATACCTGCTGTTCATCTGAGCGAACGGGTGGTTGCAGTGAGCCATTCTCGTGGTTTATCTTTTGTATGATGATGACCTTGCTAGTTTTGCTGAGCCTGCCCTTTGACACAGCGAGGTTTTGGGTATCCCCGTCAGCAATGCCCGGCGCTGGTTTTCTGTCCAGCAACCCAGCGGACTTCTCCTTTCTGGAAAACGGGATATTTTATGCCGAAGGAGGGTGGATGGGCGGCCTTGTCCCTGGGCCGATTGGCCTGGGTTTCAGGATACCCGGTGCGGGGAAGATATGGCTGGACGCGGGCGGTTCGTTCGTTTATTCTGGAGACAAGAAACACATCATCAGGGATGACACCTCGGATGTGGACACGATAACCCAGAAAACTAACATCAGGTTCTATACCCTGAGAATAGCCTTCTGTCAATCCAGGGGAGCTTTCTCCTGGGGTGCCGAGGCCCTCGGCACCCTGGGTAGCCTTTTGGATGAGTTCTCCTCAGCAAGCGGAACTGTATTTCCGGATGACATCCTTGTCTCGTCTTCGCCCCTTGCCTACGGTGGTGGCATTGGGCTTATGCTGGATATGGGCCTCCTCTCTGCGGGTTTCTCTGGGAGATATTGGCCGAATTTCCTGGAAACGGAGAGAAAGTTCCAGGGAGACAGCCTAAACGGCTTCGTCCTCAGGGAGACGGTCATTCCTGATAGCCTTCGTGATGGCTTTCCGGTTGAGATAGGCCTCAATCTATCCTCGCGGCCTTTGGGGATATCGGCGGAATTCCTTCATCGTGGCCAATCTGGTGGCCTGCTGACATATGAAAGGGCTTTCGGCCCTCTTCGGACCAGACTCGCTGGCGGCTATGTGGGTGACCCGCTCTTCCTGGGCCATGCGATGCTCAGCCTCGGAAAATTTAGCCTTGGGCTTCGTGGGGGATACTGGGAAGGCCTCCGGGTAGGGGGTTTTGTAATCTATGGGAGCTAAGGATGGATGAAAGCGCCTCATGTTTTGAGATCGCGGATTCTGTCCCGTGCGCTTGATGAGGGGAATACAAATGCCGTTAAATTTTCTTTGAGGGGATCAAGATGCTCAGAACAAACGAAAAAGACCTCGTTATCATGTCAGTGATGGGCCATGTTGCCCATCCAGTCAAGGGCGCCAAGCCATATCTCGTGACCCACGACGGTAAGATAAAGGTTTTGCCCGGGGTTGGCGGAATAACATATAACAAGAGGGTTGGCGACCCCTGTGTAGGCCTGGCCGGTGACCATGTTGAACCGGGCGTATCAACCAGGAACACAGACAAATTTGATGGGGATGCGTCAGCCTACAATTCCGCCTACAACGCTCTTAGTTGCGTCGGCAACGAAGCCGTGGTCGTTTCCGGAGACGCCAAAGGTGCCAGAGGTGTTGTCACTGGAAAACACGGAGGCATAGAGCATGTGCTCATTGATTTCCCGCCGGAGACGCTTGATAAACTCGTCATAGGGGACAAGATCCTCGTCAAGGCATATGGTCAGGGCCTTGAACTGTTGGACTATCCAGAGATAGCAGTCCGTAACCTTGACCCCAGGCTCCTCGCAAAGTTGCCCATAAAGAAAAAGGGTGACGGGCTTGCTGTTGGGGTGGCAAAGCTCATACCCGGTGAGATAATGGGTTCTGGCCTCGGCAGTGACCACGTCTGGACAGGGGATTATGACATACAGCTTTTTGACGATGATACGGTCAAGAAATTCGGGCTTTCGGATCTCAGGTTCGGGGACATCGTTGCCGTACTTGATGCGGATCATACCTATGGCAGAATATACAAAAAAGGGGCGGTTTCCGTTGGGGTTATTGTTCACTCTGCATGCCTGGTCGCTGGTCACGGGCCAGGGGTAACAACCCTTTTGACAACAGGGGTTCCAGGGAAACTGGAGCCATACACGGACAAAGGAGCGAACATAGCCTTTCTGATGGGAATCAGGGAAAACGGATAAAGGCCTATTGACTCAAAATGGGCGGGAAAGAGCCTCCCCAGCTCAGCGCGGGTAGGGTTTTCGGTTCGGCTATCCGGATAGGCTGATAGGCACCTCGTCAATCCATAGACAACAAAAAGGGCCGGGAGACCGGCCCCTGATCTCGTGTGTGAATTTTGCTATGCCTCTGGTTCCTCTTCCTCTGGCTCTTCTGCTGGTTCCCTCTTGGGCACGTAGCTCTCTTTGGCAGATCTGAGCTCGTCCCAGATTCCGGGTTTGTTCTTGTTCTTTATGTAATAGTCCATGGCGTAGGCGGCCTTGCGTGCGTCACCCATGGCCAGTATAACGGTCGCGGCGCCGCGGATGCAGTCCCCGCCAGCAAAGACGCCCGGCTTTGTCGTGGCGCCGGTCTCGTAGTTCGCGTCTATGGTGTTCCATTTGGTTATTGCTATATCCGGCTGAGACTGGTGGATCAAGGGGGTTGGAACCTGCCCTATCGCGACCACGACGACATCAACATCCATCTCATACTCCGAACCCTTGACCGGGACAGGCCTTCGCCTTCCGGATTCATCCGGCTCGCCGAGCTCCTGTTTCTGGAGGACTATTTTCTTGACCCAACCACGCTCGTCGCCTTTGTATTCAATGGGAAGCGTGAGGAGGTGGAACTTGACACCCTCTTCCTCTGCATGGTGGATCTCCTCTATGCGCGCGGGCATCTCTTCGGCTGAACGCCTATAGATTATTAGGGATTCATCAGCGCCCAAGCGCAATGCACAGCGTGCGGAGTCCATTGACACATTCCCAGCGCCTATGGTGGCGACGCGCTTGCCCTTTAGGACAGGGGTATCGTATTCCGGGAACTTATAGGCCTTCATCAGATTGACCCTCGTCAGGAACTCATTGGCTGAGTATATCCCGACCAGGTTCTCGCCCGGTATATCCATGAAACGGGGCAGTCCAGCGCCGGTGCCGAGAAAAACCGCGTCGTATCCAAACTCGGTCAAAAGCTGGTCAACCGTGGCTGTCCTGCCAACAATGAAGTTAGTGATTATCTCAACGCCGAGCTTCTTGAGGTCGTTTATCTCACGCCTGGTAACCTCTGGTGGGAGACGGAAATCTGGGATTCCATAGGTTAGGACTCCGCCTGGCTCGTGCAGTGCCTCATATATGACCGCTTTGTAGCCCCACTGGGCCATCATCCCCGCAATGGTGAGGCCGGCTGGGCCTGAACCCACAATTGCCACTTTGTAGCCGTTGGGTTCAGGGATGGGTGGGGGCGGTTCAAGGCCGTGCTCCGCGACATAGTCCGCCACGAATCTCTCAAGCCTGCCAATGGCGACAGGTTCCCAGCGCTTGGTGAGGACGCACTTGACCTCGCACTGTTCCTCCTGTGGGCAAACCCTGCCGCATATGGCCGGAAGGGAGTTTGTCTCCTTTATCTTGAGCAATGCGCCGAGGAAGTCCTTTTGAACGATGAGATCAATAAACCCGGGTATGTCTATCTCAACAGGACAGCCATCTATACAAAACGGTCTGGGGCACATCAGGCAACGCTGGGCCTCTTGGATGGCTTCCTCTGGGCTATATCCGTATGGAACCTCAAAAAAGTGCTTTATTCTCTCAAGGGGCTCGCGCTCCCTCATTGGGGTCTTTTTGGGGGTCGGCTTGCCCCTTCTTCTCTTTTTCTCCTCAGGCATTTCTAGCCTCCTTGGTCTTCAGGAAGAGCTCCAGGGACTCCTTTTCCATGGCTTTATACGCGTCCAGCCTCTTCATCAGAAGATCAAAGTCAACCTTGTGGCCGTCCATCTCCGGGCCGTCAACGCAAGCGAACTTCGTTTTGCCGTCCAGTTCAACCCTACACGCGCCACACATCCCTGTCCCGTCAACCATTATGGAGTTCAGGGAGACTATGGTCGGTATCCCGTAGGGCCTGGTCAACTCAGACACAACCTTCATCATTATGGCCGGACCCACGGCAATTACCCTATCAACCTTCTCTCCGGATTCCAGGATGTCTTTGAGCTCATCCGAGACAAAACCCTTTCTGCCGCGGGAACCATCGTCAGTGGTTATCCTGAGATCATCCACTATGGGCCTGAACCAGTCCTCTAGTACCAGGAGCTCCGCGCACCTGGCTCCTTCTATCATGATTATCCAGTTGCCTGCTTCCTTGAGCGCCTTGACTATGGGATACAGCAGGGGAACGCCTATTCCGCCGCCGATAGCAACTACGGTGCCGAATTTCTCTATCTCGGAAGCCTTACCGAGGGGGCCGACGACATCCAGAAGCTCGTCTCCGGCCTCAAGTGTTCCCAGCTGAAAGGTTGTCTTGCCGACCTCCTGGAAAGCTATGGTCAAAGTTCCTTTTTCCCTGTCCGCCTTGCCTATGGTGATGGGAATTCGTTCGCCCTGCTCGTGTATCCGCAGGACAATGAACTGGCCCGGACGAGCCACCCGAGCCACATAGGGTGCTTCTATCTCCATGAGCTTGATCTGGGGCGCCAGGGTTTCCTTTTTGAGGATCCTGTAGGGCATTTCTGGCTCCTTTTGATTAGCTCTGATATTATACCGGGCCCCCTCGCACCAGGACAACCACGATGCTGTCAGTATCAAAAAAGAGGCCGAAAGGCCCCTGGTTTTCCGAGGAATTGCGCTTATCTAGAACCTAACATTTATGCCGCCACCCATGGTTCTCCCAAGGCCTTGCGGCGCCTCGCCCTCGTCGCCGTATGTGAAGTATTCCTGGTCAAGGAGATTCTGTATGCCGAAGTTGACCTGCACGCCGTTGAGAGGCCTCGCGAAAAGGTTCAGGTTGACGAGGGTGTAGTCCGGAAGCGTCTTATACTCCTCGTCCTCCTCAGCGTAATACCCGCGGTCCTTTGCCCACTCGCCTGTGAGGCTCAGGCCGGCGTTTCTGTATTCAAGGGTCAGCTGGCCCCCGATGGAGTGCTTCGGCTCGTAAGCGAGCGGCATGTCATTCTCCGCGTTGCGTGCTATCAGGTATGTGTAGGAGATGGCCCCGGAGATGAACCTGGTCTCTGCCTGCGCCCTGACGGAGAACCCGTAGGTGTAAGCTGATGCTATGTTCTGGCGCTCAAGGATGGGCAACCCGTTGAGGGAGTCGCCCGTTGGCGCTATGCTTATCATGTTTGTGACATCGTTGTAGAAGCCGGAAAAGCCCATTGCCAGGAAGCCAGTGGGTAAAACCTCAAACCCACCGGAATAGTTCATGGAAACCTCTGGCTTCAGGTCTGGATTACCATTCCTGTAGAAGGTATCGTGGAAGTAGAGCTCCTCATACCTGTCCTGGAGACTGGGGGCCCTGAATCCCCTGCCGACTGAGGCCCTGATGTTGAGCCATCTGCTGGCCTTAAACAGAGCGCCAGCCTTTGGCGTGAACTGCAGTCCACCCACGGGGTAATAATCAAGCCTGGTTGCCGCGATGAGGCCCAGGGCCTCGGCGGGCTTCACCTCGTCCTCCGCGAACACACCATAGATCATCTCGGAGTGGTATGGGGTAAAGATGCGCTCAAAGTAGTTGTTCCGGACGGCTCCCCCCAGGCTCAGCTGGTTAAAACCGAGGTGGAAATGGGACTTCAGGTTGACCTCTCCCACAAAGTTCTCCTCCTGTGCGGCGCCGGACTTATAGATCCTGTAGAAGTGGTTGAAGTATCCGGCTATCTCGTGCTGGGATTCCCCGGTCATTAGGGTGGCCTTGGCCTCCAGGATTGGATTCCACCAGCGCTCGGTTGGCAGACCGTCCGCATTAAGCCCGCCATCGCCCTGGAGATAGTCCCCATTGACCGAGAACCACTTCCAGGAGCTCCTGATGGACGAGTTCAGCCTCTGGTAGCGCTGTCCCGGTTCCTTGCCGCCGAAGGAACGCTGGCCCAGGGATAAGAGGTAGACAGAGCCGGCGGGCCCAGCGCCACCAAACGCGCCCGCGGCCTCAAGGTTGCCGTATGTCCCGTAGTATGACCTGAACGCATAGGTTGGCACCGGGGAAGGCTTCGTGGTTATCACATTGATCACGCCTCCCAGAGCATCCGAGCCGTAGAGAGCGGACGCGGGACCTTCAACCACCTCTATCCTCTCTACCAGGAGAACGGGAATCATGGATATATTGACCCCGGTGTGTATGTGGTCAGAGAGGAGCCGCTTTCCATCAAGCAAAGCTAAGGTATATTGCGCGGGCAGACCCTGGAACATCACCGTGAATCGCCCCGATGCGCCGTAGGGTGCGCCACCGGATATGCTGAGGCCAGGAAGGAGCCTCATCGCGTCCGGGACAGAGGTTTGGTTCGCGGCATCCAGCTTGGCCCTAGAAACAACCTGAACCGGAACCGGAGACTCGCCTACGACATGGGGAACTGCGGTTCCCGTGACCACTATTTCCCTGCTCAGGACGCCGGTGGGCTTCACCTCAACCAGGATGTCCGTGGACGGGCCGCCTATGTCCATGGTCTTGTCCTCATATCCTATTCTCCGTATTACCAGGCGAAGCGCGCGCTCCGGCGTGTCCTTGATGACGAAGAGGCCCCTGTCATCCGTGTAGGTGCCACGGTCCTCGCCTTCCAGAATCACCGTCGCGCCGGCTACTGGGTAGCCGTTTTCCGAGTCCAGGACCCTCCCGGAGAGGATCGCTGAGAACAGCACATATAACAGCATATCTCAACCTCCTTGCACCTCCATATCAAAATTATAACCTAATTTCCCCCGTAGGATCAAATATTTGTGGAGCTGAGATCTCACATGAGACCTTTGATAAAGTAGCGATAACTTGCTAGTTGGGGGAGGAGCATTTTGTCTAAGGGAACGGGATTCTAGAAGGGTCCCCTGAAAAATCCCGCAACAATAGCATTTCCTCAGGGTTATCTTTTAGATGGATGAGGTTCCGGGACAGAGGACAAACTATGATTTTTCAAGGGGTTTCAATCTCTAAATACCCTAGCCGTGCCCATGCTTGAACTCGCGTTCCGCGCTGCAGGATAATTTGCCGTGGTCAAAATAGATTTTCGGGTTCTCGGAAATGATTATCCCAAGAGCGTATTTGCCAATGTGATACTCAAAGAAGCCTTCACCCCATTATATCTGCTGGAGGGCCCTCTAGGCGTCGGAAAGGCAACCCTCGCGCACGAGGTTGTCGCGGCGGCGCTTTGCGAGCACTCTGAGATCAGGCCTTGTAGGGAGTGTGTCAACTGCAAAAGGGTTTTCTCCTTCAATCATCCGGATTTCCTCGTGCTAGCCCCAGAGAAATCCACCCTTTCACCCGGAAGGCCGCACATAAGGCCGGAGGACTTCTCCAGGCAGGGCAAGATAACAATAGCGCAGGTAAGGGCAGTTGGTGAGGAAGCAAAGAAGCCACCGTTTGAAGCAAAGCAAAGGTTCATAGTAATTCTTGACGGTGATCTCATGGACCCCCTGAGGCCAGAGGCACAGAACGCGTTCCTCAAGACCCTTGAGGAAGGAGGGGCTTCTGGCAGGACAACATTCCTGATGGTCTCATCTTTCCCCAGGCTAATCCTACCGACCATACTCTCAAGGGCACGGCGGGTGAGGTTCTTCACCCTTAGCCTGGAGGATTTCTCGCGCTACGATTTCAGTGCTGACATACCTGTGCCTGTTTTGCACAGGCTCTCGGAGGGATCAATAGGTATGGCAAAACGTTTTCTCGGCCCGCATCTCAAATACATCAGGAAGGGCGCTGTGGCTGTGCTCTCCGGCGACAGGGAGGCCATGGGCCAGGTAATCTCATTTATCGGCAGGGACAGGGACCTCGCGGAGACATTTCTCACGGTGTATTGTTCGCTTCTGAGAGACGCCAGGGTGATTAAGGAGGGTGCGAGCGAGCTGGTGACAAACCTGGACATGAGGGGCTCCGTTGAGGCTATATCAAAGAATCTCAGCGCTGGTCAGATAGACGAGCTCCTTCTGGGCGCAAGGGTTGCGGAGGAGGCGATTCTGGAGCGCTATATATCCGCGGAAACAGCGCTTCTTGCAGGGTTCAAGGGACTGTTCCCCAGGAGCATGAGGGACTCAGTAAAATAGCCGCATTTGCCGGTATTAAACCCAGATTGAAAGGCGAACCAGAGGGATCATCTGGATAAATCAGCGACCCAGCAACCTGTTCCTCAGCCAGGCCACGAACACGACTCTGAGATTGCGGGCCAGGTTAGGCAGTTCCTGAAAAAAAGGGCGCCAAAATCCGAGGCAGTGCTGTCTGGCGAATCTCCTGGCATAACAAAGCCTTCCCATGGATAACCACGCCCTCATGTAGCGATCGGCGTCAATAGCCCTGAGTTCCAGAAAGCTCTCGTAAAGGGGGCTTTTCCTGAAGTCTTCTGGCACAGGCATGAACTCCTCGGAAAATATCCAGGGTTTGGGTTTCCCCAAAAACCACCTGGCGCTTTCCCTGTTCGGGTGTTCCTGGTGATAGATCGCTAAGGTCTCCGGAATATAGCCCATTGGGTATCTCATGGCAACCTTTATCCAGAGGTTGATGTCCTCACCCCACCTTAGCCTCTCGTCAAAACCGCCGGCTCCGAAATAAGCCTCCTTTTTGATGAACACCGCGGAAGTCCCGACAAAGAAGGTCTTTCTCCATACCATGAAGGGGGTTTCAACTATCCCCTCGCGCGCGTCCATAACGACGGAATGCCGGGCCCCTTTCTGCCATATCTCGTATCCCGTGGCAACGAACCCGGCCTCCGGATACCTCTTCATGAATCTGACACAGGCCTCAAGGAACCCCGGTCGCCACTCATCGTCCGCGTCAAGAAAGGCAATGAACTCACCCAAGGATACCATGATCCCGGTGTCCCTGGCCACGGAGGGGCCAGAATTTCTGTTGGTCTTCAAAAGCCTTATCCTGGGATCAGCTATACGGGCTACCGTATCTGGCCCGGAGTCAACCGAGCAATCGTCCACAACCACAACTTCAAAGTCCTGGAATGTTTGGCAAAGGACGCTTTCAATCGCCCTTTTGACGAGCTCGCCCTTGTTGTAGAGGGAAACTACAACCGACACTAGGGGCTTTTTCACGGGGAATATTATAGACCATGTATGGGACTGGGGGCATACAGAGGGTTTGAGGGTCGGCCGGTTCATGGTTGACAGACGGGAATATTTTTAGTCCGAAAGAGATTAACAACAGGAACCGTGGGCGCGCGCTCAGATTTTGGCGGGCCAGAAAATCCGAACCGCGAACCGGTTTTTTATTCTCAGTCAGGGCCTCAACCAGGTTAGCCCTTCCATCTGGCGTAGAAACCCCTGAGATCCACATGTATAAAAGGGGTTCCCTGGCGCCGGCCTCTGTAGTAGCCCATGCCACCCTCTATGCCCATGTCCTTCAGGACCTTCTCGGCTATACCCAGAAGAAACAGCGCGTCAGAGCGGTTGATCTTGCCATCTCGGTTTAGATCATCCATCCTGCCGTCATTGTTGCCGTCAACGAATATGTCAACCGCGTCACCATATTGGTGTCGTGACCACTTTTTGCGCCCGCGCTTCTTGTTGGTCAGTGGGCTACGGTAACCGGAGAGTATTTTTATATTGGAGGGAAGGCCCATTGATTCAAGTGTGTCTATGAGGGCCTCAAGCATTACTGGAACACGAGGATCAAGGACTATGTATCTGGGATACCCCCCTTTTTCCCACTTGCGACCGAAATCTCCTAGGGTGAAATGCTCGGATACATGCAGGGTCTCGGTCTCCTGGGTTATCACTATGAAGCCCTTTGGCGGTGCATACGCCGATGGCCTTACTGCGACCTCACCCTTGGCTCCCTTGTAGGGGTCAGGGTATTCCCCTATGACATAATCCCCTATCTTTCCGTCAACAAGGGAATCGTATGGGAGCATTGTTATCACGAGAGCGGTGTCCGTGCCGGCCATGAAGGGTATCCTCTTGTAGCCGGGTTTGTCTGGCGCCCTATAGACCACCCTATCCTTCTTTATGGTATACTCAGGAAGGTAATCCTTGTAGATATACTGAAACTGGGAGGGGGTAAAGTCCTCTGGGAAAACCTCGGCCTCTGTTATCTCCGGTAACCAGACCCCTTCGCCCGGAAGGACGAAGATTGGTTTAAGGCAAAATAAAACCACCAAAACATTCATCATGCGGAAATTTTAAAGCTGTTTCCGGGGGCCGTTCAACAGCCTGCTCCGGCGATCTGGAATTTTGAATCCAGGTTGAGGCTTTTTCACGATACGAAACTACCAGGAAATGGGTTTAAAACACAGCTTCATTTGCTTTCGCTAAGCAATTCTCTTATGGTTTTCCTCATTTTCTCAACATGCGATCCCTCCCAATAAATTCTTCCGCACACGGGGCAGTGGGAAAATTCTTCATGGGTTGAGAAAGTGTGTGGGGGAACAAGGTCTTTTGCTTCTTCCTTCCGGATAGTCTCCAGCTCTTGGTTGCACACGGGACAACGGGAGAATGGCCTGAATTTTTCACAGAGGCCAAGCTCATCCACAACCTGCCTCAACTGCTTCTCCGGATCATCTGATAAGAGAACCAGACAGGTGATGAGAGGGAGCTCTTTGGCCTTCCTGTTCCTGGTCAACAAAATCCGCGCCTCCCTGGCGGCTCTAGCGCCTAGGTCATACAGAGAACCAGATGCCATCTCCGCGTCAAAACCCAGGAACCTGAGCCACCGGCAGAGCTTTCCAGCGTGTTGATCTACGAGAAACCTCATCCCGAAAGAAGTATGAGAATTTCCCTGGCGAGTGTGGATGCCACACCTCCCGAGGCAGGGCCAGTGTCCTCCCTTGGGTTATACTCAACCATGTCCGCGGCCAGAATCTTGCCCTCAAGACCGAGAATCATCCCCATCAGCTCGCCGAAAACCATTCCGCCGGGCTCTGGGTTTGATACCCCCGGAACAACCGACGGATCAAGGACATCCAGGTCAAGGCTCAGGTAGCACTTCCTGAGGGATGACAACCGTTCCAGAGCTTCCTTATCTTCAGGTCCAGCCTCGCCAGGAGCCAGGGACCTCCATCCCAGGATGAGAACCTCAAAGCCCTCGTCAGCGAGCCTTCTGGCAACAGTCGCGTGGCAGAATTTCTCGCCCTGATACTCATCCCTCGCGTCAAGGTGCGCGTCCAGCCAGACGACTGTGAAGTCGCCAATACTCTCGCGCAGATATAGGCAAAGCGGCAGGGTTATGGTGTGATCGCCTCCCAGAGCCAGGAATGGTGGCTTTATTTCCCACGATCTAAGGGCCTCCACGCACCAAGCAGTGAATTCTTCTCCGGATAATCCGGAAGGCGGATAGAGGTCTCCCAGCTCGGAATATTCCAATTCCTTTCCCTGATAGGGGCTGAAATCCTCCAGGGACTCAAGCCAAAACCGGATGTGCGCTGGCCCCAGGGATGTTCCCCTGGTGAAGTTAACCCTTCCCTCGTAAGGTATTCCAAAGAGATTGGTCATTTTCCTGAACCCTTGCCTTTCTTTATCAGAAAGGTTATTACCGTCCCGAGATCGTATATGTCAGTTATCCCGTCAGCGTTCGGGTCTTCCATGTCAAGGGTGTCCTGGAGCTCATGCAATCTGTAAGCCAGCTTGAGGAATTTTGAGAGAACCAGCTTGGGTATCTCGTCAAGCCGGTCCTTGCCATACCACTCAAAGACATCCCTGTCGCGCTTCTCGGAGTTGCAGGTCTTGCAAGCGAGAACGCAGTTGTCCTGGGATTCAAGGAGATCCTTTATCCGTGGGGTTATTGCCCTTGATATGGGAATGATGTGATCAACCGTTAGACTTTTCTCCGAGCCGCAATAAGCGCAGACCTTCCCCTTTTCAAGCTCCTTCTGCCAGTCCCTCGTGGAGGACGACCAACACATTTCCCCGGACTTCAGCTTCTTGAACCTGGACACTACGAACCCATAGTTGCCCCCAAATCCCGCGGCCCTGGCTATCAATTCCGCGTAGAACCAGTAGATCAGATCCCTGACCGTCCTAACATACCTGGGGGGTTTCAGAGCCGAAGAACTGCTCATACTTTTGTCCTCACAACAGGTCCTTCCTGAGGAACTCCGGCAGGGCAAAGCTTGCCCTGTGAACCCGGTGGTTGTAATATTTTAGGTCCTTCGGCGGCTCGCGCTTTGGCTCAAACCCGTCTATACCCTTCAGGCAGAGCGCGTAGCACCACCATCCGCCCGGATATGTGGGCATGGGTGATGTGTAGAAATTGGCCTCCCCGAAGGCCGCCAGAAGAGATTTCCTTATGTCCTTTATCGTATCCAGGTGATACATGGGGGACTCGGCCTGTATGACCAGCGCGCCGGGTTTTGAAAGAACCTTGAATGCCTCCCTGTAGAATTCCCTGGTAAAGAGGGCCTTCGCTGAGCCAACGGGGTCGGGCGAGTCAACGATTATTACATCGTATGACTCAGGCGGTGTCCTCCTCATAAACTCAAAGCCATCTTCGTATAGGGCAAGTGCCCTGGGGTCCGAGAAGCCGGAGGACATGGTGGGCAGATATGCCTTTGCGGCTTCAACAACGGCTTGATCTATTTCAACTAAGACTGCCTTTCGGATCGGATACCGGAGGACCTCCCTGAGCGCGCCACCGTCTCCGCCTCCTATAATGAGGATTTCCTGGGGATTCGGGTGAACCAGCATCCCCGGGTGAACCAGCATCTCGTGATATATGAACTCGTCTCGCTCGGTTGTCATAACACAGCCATCAAGCACCAGGACCTTTCCGAAGAAATCGTTCTCAAATATCTCTATTCGCTGGTAGCGAGATTCGTGCGAGAAAATAAGCCGGGACACGCCCAGGAGAAGGCCTGATGAACCGGAGTGCATTTCCTGAAACCAGAAACCTTTGCTCATAGTGAAAATTTTACTACACAGCCCCTTGCTGTGGCAACACCAAGTCCCTGTGCATTAAAATCTGGCCGTGCAGGCCCTGTTGTTCGGACTGGTAATAACCCCTGGCCACGGGGATGCTGAGGTTGTCCGGCTCCTCCTTGCTGGGGAGCTACCGCCCGGTTTTTACTGGACAGAACCCCTCGTGCTCCCGGATAGTCTGCTGGGAGAAGGCCCCCTCTGGAACGATCTCAAGCCTTGTTCGGCGAGGTTTTACATATCTGCTGGCTACGAATCCGATACTTTTCAGAGGTTTTCGGGAACCGCTTCGTTCTCATATGAAAGCGGGGGGTTCTTCGCGGTGGCGGAACCGTTTCTATGGCTCGGCAATGATTCGCTTTATCCATTCAGGTGGAACGGGATTCGCTCGGATTGGCTTCGCGCCTTTGTTGGGTTCCGGTCCGAAAATTTCTCCGGCTACTGGGGGAGGGCGCCGGTCTCCTGGGGGCCGCCACTGGCAAACAATCTTATGTTTGACGGTGGCAACTTTCCGCCATTTGACTGCGGCGAACTCGCGTGGCAAAACTCCTTTGCGAGGGTTTCGGTTTTCTTTGGCATCCTTGATCCCTATGTGGTAGAAGATTTCATAGATACCTCGCAAAACATTGAACATCGGACCGAATACCAGCGCTTCATAAACGGCCACAGGATTGAGTTGCTCCTTTTTGGAAGGTTAAGCCTGGCTTGGTCAGAGACAGTCAGATACGCCAGGCAAGACGGTGGGCCGTGCCTTCAATATTTCAACCCTATACCGATATACTATGCCTACTCCTGGACAGAGAGCTTCCAGCACGAGGACGACTACGCGTGGGACCTGGACGCGACCCTGGCCCTGCCCGGATTGCTCCTTTATGGGGAGTTTTATGTTGATGATTTCCAGTATGTTCCTGATACCGTCTGGGACCCCAACCAGTTCGCTCTGGCTTTTGGCGGGATGAAGGCCGCGGGCCCCTTCGCTTTACGGCTGGACTATTCCATGGCCAGCAGGTGGGCTTTTAACTCAAGGCTCAGGACCACCAAGGCCCTTTACAGGGGCTGGCCCTACGGCCATCCTCTTGGTTCTGATTTCCAGAGGTTTCTGGTTGAGCTGGATTGGCAGGCCACAGGTTCAGCAAGACCATCGCTCGGATTCTGCTTCACCCAGGACGGAGTGGGTTCAATCTACGAACGAATGCCATACAAGCTCGGTTATCCGAAAGAAAGCTTTCTCGCTCGGCCGGTTCAAACCGAGACAAGGGGATGGCTTGGGGTTTTCTGGCTACGCTGGCCGCTCTCGCTTGATCTAAGGGTCGGTTACAGGGGGATAGGCAACTGGAAACATTCGGAAGGCCAGGACATCTCAGGGCTGTTTTTCGCGGGGGGGATAAGCGCTTCAATACGCTGAAGACTTTTTCGTATCTGGGTCTACAGGAAACCTTGAAGCCGAGCTGAGATTCCTGATCCTGCGCTTCCACTATATTCGTCACGAGACACCGCCGGACATAGCGCTTCACCCATGGCCTGTCAGCTTCCCGATATTCAACAATGAAACCTACTTTGCTCATTCCCGGGGGTTCCAGGTTCACATCTTCAGGCTTCCAGATATTTATTGCCCCAGCGAAATCAATCTTAACGCTCCCCTCCCGAAAGATTTTTAATCTTGCCCTAACTTCCGTATTGGAATCCTGATTGAGCGGGAGGCTGTAAGCCTTGAATTATTTCGGAAGCCTCATCATAGCCAGGAGAGGACCCCGGGGAAATACCCTCGTGGCGGGATTTTTCATGGGGTCCCTCCGGACCCTTGCGGCTGGTCCTCTCTAAGCTGGCTAACGGGGCCAGAATAGATCGTGGCCCAATTGGAGGGTCCTGAGGGGAAAGGGTGAAAACTAGAAAACCCTTATAAATTAAGGTGCCCAGGGCGGGATTTGAACCCGCACGGCCTCTCGGCCACCGGATTTTAAGTCCAGTGCGTCTGCCATTCCGCCACCCGGGCCCAGCCTGTAATTATGCGCTAAAGCGAGGAAGGTATGCAACCATTGTGTCTTATCTATCAAAACCAGCGAGATTATAACTCAAATTTTGTGGCAGGCTATGAGGAAATGCTATTGTTGCGAGATTTTTCAGGGGGCCCCTCTTAGAACCCAGTTCCCTTAGACAAAGTGCTCCTCCCCCCAACCAGTAAGTTATTGCTACTTTGTCAGAGGTCTCCAACACAAATGCTTGATTCCTCCCGGGAACTATGTTATAATTTGCCACTCTAAGAGGGCCTGTAGCTCAACCGGCAGAGCAGCGGACTCATAATCCGTTGGTTCCAGGTTCAAGTCCTGGCGGGCCCAGTTGGATGATCGGGTGATCCTTTCCCCGGATGTGCTCATTTTTGATTCTCAGCATACCCCCCTGGTTTGAGAAAGCCCGGATGGGTCA
>JBMFOM010000039.1:0-15477 GCA_049969615.1 Caldifarciminota bacterium | reverse complement strand
TATCCTTCTGGTCCTCTCCTTCATACCCAGAGAATAAGGCAAGTGGTCAATCAGGGGCCAGCTAGAGGACAGCCGGGGAAAGGATCACAACCGTGTTTCCTTGTTGCAGAATCCCGGGCGCCTAGTTTAAACTTTAAGACTTTAAGAAACAGGTTTCATTTTTGCAAAAGGAGGAACCATGAAGAAATTGCTGGCCGTTGTAGGCCTGGCTATGGGCTTGGCCTACGCGACGGAGACAAGGGTAATGACAATGGGATACGAGCCGGGGTTCCTGCAAGACGAGTTCCTCGTGCTCTATTATCCCTCGGTCATAACCCAGGTTCAAAGCATGTATCTCTTTGAGCTGGGCGATGTAAGCATGGCTCCGAGATACGCTGGCGTGTTCTGGACAGGAGGCGAGAAGGAGACCGGAAGGCAGGGTGTTGGCCTTTATCTCAGGAGGAACACCCTCCTTGAGGGCGTCCCGCCAGATTATCCACAGCCCGAGCTGGGCTTTGGCCTCATAGGCGGCAAATCCTTTGGCTCAATGTCCCTTGGAGCAGGGGTCTATTACTCCCAGGAGTCTGACAAGACCGAAACCGACACCACTTTCCCAACCGGCTGGTTTGATGACACAATGAATGTCAAGATCACTGAAGACTTCACTACCTCCAACATGACCTTTATGCTCGGTGGCACCCTGAATTATGGCACAGAGAGCTTCGCTGACCTCTCGGTGGGCTACGCCATGCACGGTTACAACAGCACCTATACTGAAGAGGACAGACTCACATACATAGACCCCGATGACTCCACCCAAAGGATGGACAGATATTACTACAAGTCATGGGAAGAGGCCGACGGAGCGAGCTCCATGCTCTTCAACATGAGGGCCTTTCACTTCCTGAACGAGAAGTTCGCGCTCATCCCTGCGTTCGGCTACAGAATGGACAACTATTCAACCGTGACCCCGGATGACACCTCATACGAACACTGGGTTTTCCCTGACTCAGATGCCGTGGATCCCTCTGATTCCCGCTACAACATAGAAAACAAGGGCTCAAACATATCCTTTGGCCTCGGTTTCAACATCTATCCGGTGGAGGGGATGACCATCATGGCCGGCCTAGGCGGGAACATGTTCAGCCGCGATTACAACATGAAGTATCACCATGACTCAACGGCCCAGGATACGCTTCTGACTGATACCCTCCAGAACACATCGGTCAAGAGGATAATGTTCGTGACGGGCGCGGAGGTTCCGGTCTTCACCTGGCTATGCCTTCGCGGCGCGATGAAGAAGACCATTGGCGGGAATGTTGTTACGACGACAACCCTTGATTATCACCAGCCAGGACGCCCCTCTGATAAGACCACCGAGACCAAGACTATACCGGATGATTTCCAATTCTGGGTCGGACTTGGACTCAGGGTGGGCAATTTCCGGCTTGATGGGAACCTCGATCCTATGTTCCTCTATCACGGGTTCTATGGCCTTGGTGGAGACGACAACATGGGATTCCTGAATGTCTCAGCCGCTTATCTCTTCTAGCTGAAAGACAGATACAAACAATGCCCCCGGCGAACCGGGGGCTTTTTATCATGAATAAGTCCCTCTCGGGCCGTGAGGCCCTGGATAGCCGGATCCTCGCCGCCTCATTCCTGTGGCACCCGGGACCACTCAGAGGTTATCGGATTTTGGGACCCCGACTCTGTTTCTTCCATCACCGCGGCCCTCGCCGCGGCCAATCTGGCCACAGGGACCCTGAATGGCGAGCACGATACATAGTCCAGGCCGATCCTGTGGCAGAACTCAACCGAGTCAGGGTCTCCGCCGTGTTCCCCGCATATCCCTATCTTTAGATCTGGCCTGGTTTTCCTACCCTTCACGACCCCTATTCGCACCAGCTCGCCGATTCCGGGCTCTATTGATATAAACGGGTCAAACTTGAATATGCCCCTTGCTATGTAGTCCGGCATGAACTTTCCGTAGTCATCCCTTGACATGCCCAGGCCCGTCTGGGTCAGATCGTTGGTTCCAAAGGAGAAGAACTCCGCGCCCGCGGCTATCTCATCGGCCATAACGGCTGCGCGGGGGAGCTCAATCATAGTGCCAACAGCGTAGTCAACCTTCATCCCCTCCCTCGCGAAAACCTCCTCGGCCACCCTTCGCACTATTGCCTCTTGGTTCCTAAACTCGTTTATGTTGCCCACTAGGGGAATCATTACCTCAGGCTTGACATCCAGGCCCTCCCTCTTGACCACACACGCGGCTTCAAATATCGCCCTTGCCTGCATTTCGGTTATCTCGGGGTGAGTTATCCCCAACCTGCAGCCCCTGTGCCCGAGCATGGGGTTTGCCTCGTGCAGTTCCTCAACCCTCGCTTTTATCCGTTCGTATGGTATCCCGGTTTTCTCCGCCAGATCGCGCTGTTCCTTCTCATTGTTGGGCAGGAACTCATGCAGGGGAGGATCAAGCGTCCTTATCGTCACCGGCTTGCCCTCCATGGCCCTGAATATGCCTATGAAATCCTCTCTCTGGAGGGGTAGCAATTTTTCCAGGGCCTTTCTCCTCTCGGCCTCGTCCTCCGCGAGGATCATCTCCCTCATGTGATCTATGCGCTCCCCTTCAAAGAACATGTGTTCTGTCCTGCAAAGCCCTATACCCTCCGCGCCAAGGGTTATCGCCGTGGCGGCCTCCTCAGGCCTGTCCGCGTTTGCCCTCACCCGCAGGCGCCTAAACCTGTCCGCTAGCTCCATCAACCTCCCGAAACGCTGATAAACCGGAGCATCATTCGGGGGTCTGGTCTTGTGGATTAACACCTCCATCACCTCAGATGGTCTTGTTTTTATCTCACCCAGAAAGACCTCTCCGGTTGAACCGTCCATGGATATCTGATCCCCCTCTCTTATAACCTTATCCCCGACCCGCATCTGTCTCCTTCCGTAATCAATCTCCAAGGCCGAACAACCCACCACGCATGTCTTTCCCCTCTGGCGAGCAACCAGGGCCGCGTGAGATGTCATTCCGCCACGCGATGTGAGTATTCCCTCTGATAGCTCCATACCCTTTATGTCCTCCGGGGATGTCTCTATTCTGACCAGGATGACCCCTCCCCATTCTCCTTTCCTTTTTTCAACCTCGTCTGAGAAAAAGCAGACCCTTCCGGACGCGGCCCCAGGCCCAGCTGGCAACCCTGTAGCGATGAGCCTTCCCTCTTCCCTCGCCTCCCTTCTCGCCCCCTCATCAAAGACCGGCCTGAGAAGCGTGGTTATCTGGTCAGGTTCTATCCTGGTAACAGCCGTCCTCTCGTCAATTATGCCCTCGCCGAGCATGTCAATGGCGATGTTCAGTGCGGCGAGGCCTGTTCGTTTCCCCGCCCTTGTCTGCAGGATGTAGAGTCTGCCTCGCTCTATAGTGAACTCAATGTCCTGCATGTCCCTGTAATGGCGTTCAAGCACTGCCCTCACCTCAAGCAGTTGTTGGTATATCTCCGGCATGGATTCAGCCAGCTCTCCTATTGGCACCGGAGTCCTCGTTCCAGCCACCACATCCTCTCCCTGAGCGTTCATCAGGAACTCCCCGTAGAACTCGTTTTCGCCGGTCGCGGGGTTTCTCGTGAAGGCGACGCCGGTTCCGGAATCCGCGCCCATATTCCCGAAGACCATTGTCTGGACATTCACGGCAGTCCCCCAATCATCCGGGAGCTTGTATATGCGCCTGTATTCAATAGCGCGCTCGTTCATCCAGGAGCGAAAAACAGCGTTTATGGCCATCTCCAACTGCTCTTGTGGGTTGGATGGTATCTCCACCCCGAGAGCCTCTTTTATGGCTTTTCGGAACCGGGCCGCTATTTCCATCAGCTCATCGGCGCTGAGGTCTGTGTCAAGCTTCTTGCCGCGTTCGTGCTTCATCTCGTCCATTATAGCGTCAAAGGGATCAATCTCTCCCTTCCGCGGCTTCATTCCCATAACCACATCTCCGAACATGGCGATGAATCGCCTGTAGCTGTCAGCGGCAAACCTCGGGTTGCCAGTGATCTCGCCCAGTGATCTCGCTATATCCTCGTTTATGCCCAGGTTCAGGATAGTATCCATCATGCCGGGCATGGATGCCCTGGCGCCAGACCTCACGGAAACCAGGAGAGGGTTTTTGGGGCTACCGAACTTTTTTCCTGTTACCTCTTCAAGCCTCGCCATTGCTTCTGCAAGCTGCTCCCTCAGTCCATTCGGCCACTTATTATTGTTCTGGAAATAATAGACGCAAGCCTCCGTGGTTATTGTAAAACCGGGGGGAATGGGCAGTCCTATACGGCACATCTCGTGGAGCCCAGCGCCTTTTCCGCCGAGTATCTCTCGCATTCCAGCGTTTCCTTCGGCGAGGTTCTGAGAGAAGAAATAAACCCACTTTTTCATAGGTCTGAACATTTTAAGGCATCAGAGACCCTGATATCAGCTTATAGCCGAGGCCACTATGAACAGCGCGAGCAGGTCGTAATCAATGCCGCAGGCCGCGGCTTCGGCCGGCAAGTCTGATAGATCGGTCATTCCCGGTATAGTGTTGACCTCAAGTATGTATGCCTCTTCATCCGAAACAACGAAATCCACCCTTGAAAATGTCTTACAGCCCAGGAGGTTGTGCGCGCTCACCGCGAGCGATTGAACCCTTTGGTATAGCCGGGTAGGCAGTTCGGCCGGTATTATGAAATCCGTCATACCCTTCGTGTATTTGGCTGTGTAGTCATAGAACTCCCTTTCCTTGACCCTGAGTTCAAGCGCGGGAACCGCGAAAGCAGACTCCCCTGTTCCCAGGACCCCGCAGGTTATGGTCTTGCCAGAGATGAATCTTTCGGCGAAAACCAGAGGATACCACCGATGCATTTCCACAAGACCCTTTGCCAGTTCATCCTCGTCATGGGCTATGATGACCCCCAGGGATGACCCCTCCCTTCTTGGTTTCAGCACACACGGAAGTCCCAGAGCCTCCTTTACCCTATTAGCAAAACCCGCAGGGCTCTCGCCGGTTTCCGGAAATACATATTGGGGCGTTGGAATACCATTAGATATGAAACTCCACTTCGCGACCAGTTTGTCCATGGCAAACGCGGAGGCAAAGTGATCCGAACCCGTGTATGGTATTTCAGCGAGTTCCAGTGCGGCCTGGACTGTCCCGTCCTCGCCTGGGGTTCCGTGGAGCATTACGCAGACTATGTCGGTTTTCTCCATCTTGATCCTGCCGATAAAATCCCCTTCCATCTCCAGAATGAAAGAGTCAATCCCTTGCCTCAGGAGAGCCTCGTTCATCTTCGCGCCTGATCGCCGCGAGACCTCGGCTTCCCCGGATGGCCCTCCCACGAGCACGCAGACTCGTTTGCCGTGAAGGCGCGTGAGCAAAGCGTCTCTTTCCATCATCTAAGTAGAAATTATAACCCATTTTCTGTGTAGGATCATTTATTTGGGTATCCAGGAAGACTGAACGGATCCGGGGCAATGCCTCTAGTTTCTTAGGGACCCCAGATTTTGCGGCGGCTGGGTCCCAAAATCACGTTGGGTAATCTTATACGCATTAATCCCTTGATAATTCAATCCCCGCAACCTGCCGAAAAATCTGAAGCCCTTCTGGTTCCCTTTTTGTGCTCATTGAACTTTCCTGCGTTCCTGCTTTATCATATTATAGTGAGGAAGTTAGCCGGTTCCGTTGCCTTGGTTATCTTGGCGATTGCTTCCTGTAATAGGGAGGAACCTAGGCCGTTCTACATAAACATAGAGCCGAAAACCGACACCCTGAACCCTGGCGAGGGCACCCATTTTACTGCCACCGTGATCGATCAGTATGGCGACCCCGTGCCCGGAGCGACCGTGGCCTGGGATGTTTCCGATACTTCCATCATCACGGTTGACCAGTGGGGCGTTGTTGAGGCTTGGAAACCCGGCTATGCCTATCTCAGGGCCTCCTATCAAGATATAAGGGACTCCGCGTTTGTGGTGGTCAAGGAGCCAATAGGTTCGCACGACCTATTCATCTCCGGCAGGCTCATCATGACAGACACTTCCGCGCCATTCCCCCAGACAGGGTGGCTTAGGCTTGAGGTTCGCCAGGACAGCGCGGGTGGCCCGTTTATCCCCGGAGCCAGCGTATATCTGATCTCAGGTGTGGACACTCTCGTTGATACAATGACGACCGCTTCGGCTCTCTGGGCAAAGGAACTTCCCCTTCATCAGGGCAAAACCTACAGGATAAAGGTCCTCTACCTCGGAAGATACGGTGTGGATACCATTCGGATGTCTTCATATCATGTTATTGTTGAGGATCCTTCCGCCTGGGACACGGTTCCTGCATATTCGGATCTCGTTGTCCGCTGGAACACGAATCTTATCCCGATGGCAAAGGAACTCGCTTATTACGACAACCACGATATAGTGGGACACGATCCGGTATACTCGTTCTACACCGAAAATCTGTTGTATCCTGATACGGGCACTGTCCCCGGCAGTTATGTTCTGCCTCCACGGGGGGCCGTTGGAATATCGGCCCTTGATAAGAAGGATTTTCACGGGCTTGGCTCATCCGGAGCTATGCTCGTGGGAAAGATGGCCGCGGTGCCGCTGTATGTTCAATAGGACAAAAACGGAGGAATTTATGGAATACCCGAAATGCAAGCTATGCGAGAGAGGCGAACTTTTGCCCCTTGACACCGAGGAAGCCTCAGCGTGGATCTGTTCAAACCCCTCCTGCGGTTTCTACATTGAGCTCATAGGCAAGAGGGTCAAGCTTGGGAGAGCCAAGGTGGAGGAAGATAAGGGTGAAGATACTGATAAAAAAGGGTGACATAACTCGCGAGGATACCGATGCTATCGTGAACCCCGCTAACAGCGCGGGGATCATGGGCGGCGGGGTCGCCGGTGCCATAAAGAGAGCCGGCGGTAAGGAAATAGAGGACGAGGCCAGAGCAAAGGCGCCTGGCATTGTCGGTGAGGCCTGGGTCACCGGCGCTGGTCGCCTACCTGCCAGATATGTTATACATGCCGCGACCATGGCTCTTGATTTCAAAACGGATGAGGAAAAGATAAGGCTCGCGACCCGAAACGCTATGCGGAGAGCCTGTGAAACAGGAGCCAGAGAGATAACCTTCCCTGCCATGGGCACGGGCGTTGGCGGTTTTCCTGTGGCCGAGGCGGCTAGGATAATGCGCGAGGAAATACTATCTTTCGCGAATAACCCATCGGCTCCTCAGGAGGTCAGAATAGTCCTCTTTGATCAGGAGTCCTTCCGTATTTTCGCGAGCGTTTTTCCAGATGGGGAGGTGGGAGCCTGATTCTTCTCAGGGCGAGACTCTTTGTCATCATCGCGTCCGTAGCCGAGGCAATTCTGGTTTCGCTGGCCGCGGCCCTCGCGGTGGCCGGCCTATTTGCCTTGAACCCGCTGTTGTTGAGCGCGATCGTCGTCCCGGCGGGGTTGGCGTGGCTGGTTTTTCGTTTGATTCGTTCCCTTCCGGATGAGCGGATTGCCTGGGCCATTGAAAAGGCGAATCCGAGCCTGGCCGAAAGCCTCATATCCTGGGTGGAACTCAGGACCAGCGCTGGCAAGGACATCCTGTCCATGCTCACAGAGAGGATAATCGCGGCCAAGCCATCAGCAAGGAGGGTATTCAGGATAAAGCCCATGGTTCTCACGGTGGTCATGGCCTCAGCGAGCCTGCTTTGTCTGAGGGTTGGCCTTTCGCCTCATGATTTCCTCGCTCCGCGGGGGGCGGTGGGTTTTATCTTCCCGGAGAAAACAACATTTTTCTGCGATGATGGAACCGTATTGTCCATTGTGGGAAAACCGGATGGCGCTCGTGTTATATTGGTGGGGCCAGAAAAGAAGGAATTCCTGGCCCAGCCCCGGATGGAAACCGGAAGGCTCACAGCTGGTAGATACACGGCCATACTTGTGGCAAAGGGCGATACCCTCTCTCAAAAAAACCTTCTGGCAGTTGAGAGACCATATCTGAAGGGAATAAAGGTCTGGTTGAAGCAACCCGCTACGCTTGGTGGCCGAGAAACCGAAATAGACGAGCCGGTCTCGCTCACGGGCCACCAGGGCGGGACAATACAAATATCCATTGAACATACTGGTGATTCCGCTGTTCTGATCTGGAAGGGAAAACCCCTTTCTGGGATGACCCTGAGCCTTGAGGAGGACGGGGTGCTTGAGATAGCCCTCAAGAACGGTCCCCTGTGGACGAAAAGCCCCAGAAAGCTGGAGATAGGTGTTATACCAGACAACCCGCCGACCGTCCGGATGGTCCAGCCTGAGTCAGATGTCTATCTTCCGGATGACGAGCGCGTTCCCGTTATCGTCCAAGCCGAGGACGATATTGGACTGCGTTCGGTCCTTGTTCTTTGGGAGTTGAAAGGAACAAAGGGTTCCGCGGCCATCCCGATAAGGCCCGGTGCGGCCGATGTCTCAGGCCAGGCCACGGTATCATTATCCGGCATGGATATGCTGCCGGGGGACGAGGCCCTGGTCTGGGCGGAGGCCACGGACACCCGTGGACAGAAGAGCATCACTCCATCCCTGCGTGTTCGTTTCCCCTCTATGGAAGAGATATTTGGGCTTTCCGCGTCCACATCCGAATCCGCGTCCGAAAAGGCTGGCGACCTCAAGGCCCAGGCAGAGGCCCTCACACAGAAGATGCAGGAGGTCAACGACATCCTCAAGTCCTCAAAAGACCTCAGCTGGGAAGAACGCCAACGTATAGAGAGGGCATTGTCCGAGGCACAGGAATTGGCTCAGGAGGTTTCTAGAGCCACCCAGGAGATGAGCGCAGAGTTCCAGGAATTATCACAATTGCCCAACTATGACCCTGAGCTTCTGGAAAAATTCGCAGAGGTTCAGAAGCTGATGAGCGAGGTCATGACCGATGAGCTTTGGAAATCCCTTGAGGAATTGCAGAGGGCCATGGCGAGCCTGGACAAGAAGGCCGTTGAGGAAGCCTTTAAGAATTTCCAGCTCAACCAGGAGGAGTTAAAGAGACGCCTAGAGAGAACAGAGGAGCTTCTCAAGCGCTACGCGCAGGAGATCCGAATGCAGGAACTCGCGGCCGAGGCCGAGAGGCTGGCCACTGAGCAAGAAGCCCTTGAGAGAGAAACCGGGATAAAAGGCCCTGGTCCTGAACTCTTGCAGAAACAGCAACGCCTTGCCGAGCAGATTGAGAATCTGAGAGAGAAAGCCGAGAAGCTCGGCGCCGAGCTTTCCGCGGCCGGGGAGCAGGAGGGTAAGCTCCTTAAGGATATTTCCGAGAATGAGCTCTCGGAGGCCGCCAGCGATGCCAGAGAAGCGAGCCAGCAATTATCACAGGGGAACAAGAACAAGGCACAGCAAAACCAGTCATCAGCGGCGCAGGCCCTAAAGAAGGCCGCGTCCTCCTTGGGATCAGCCACGTTCTCGCTCACTGACAGGAGAAAGGAGGAGATAATCAAGGCCCTGGCGATTTTGAGGCAAGAGGTCATATTCGTTTCGGGACAGGTGCCTGGCATGCACGATATATTGGACCAGAACGAGTTCAGGGCAAGGGCAAAGGCAATGGCTGATGCCGTTAAGGCCGCGAGGGACCGGCTTGATGAGATAGCCAAGATGACAGCCCTCATTCCGCCCAAGATATACGCCTACCTGCTCGGCTCGCAGAGGCTCTTTGAATTCATGACCGAGGGCCAGAGGGTCAACCCGGATGAGGCAATGGCAGAGCTCAACCTCGTGGCCCTCGCCCTATTTGAGACCCAGCAGGAATGCCAGTGCGCGGGGAGCTCAACGGGAATGACTGAGGCCATGAAAAAGCTCGCTGAAATGGCAAGGGCTCAGAGCGAGATGAATTCACAGACCCAAAGCCTCCTTCAGATGTTTCAGCAGGGGGGGATCACCCCGGACATGGCTGGCCAGCGTTTGTTAGCAATGGCCGCGGAACAGGAGGCATTGCGAAGACAGATTGAGGCCCTTCGGCAGGCCATCCAGAACAACCCCGACGCGAAGGGGCTTCAGCAGGCGCTTGAGGGCGCACAGGAGGAAATGGAGAAGGTTGAGGATTTGCTTCGTCAGAAGCGGTTGGACGAGGAGCTCCTTAAGAAGCAACAGAGCATTTACACCCGGCTCCTTGAGGCTCAGCAATCCATAAAAAAGCAGGAGTTCAATCCACAGAGGGAATCCGAGACCGCTAAACCATTCACCGGTGTCCCGCCGAAACCATCAGACCGTGAGCAAATAAGAAAATCCCTCCTTCAGTCTGTCCGCGGTGAGGAGTTCTGGCGATACCCGCCGGAGATGCAGAAGCTCATTAAGGCTTATTACAGGACGCTTTTGGAATACTAAGGGTTCTCTTTTAGCTATGATGAGGCTTTCGGATAGGAATAAAGGGCAAACCGGGATTTTTTTAGGGTTTCATATTTGTGCGTGAGATAGGATGGACGCTCCGCAATAGCCTCATTGTGGCGGATTGCTGGTTCCGGACCTGAGAACCACTTCCCTCACTTTCCGAAACTCCGACATATGTTTTCGGCCTATTTTTCACCGAGGCCCGATACGGGCTGATTGGCGTTGTTGATCAGAAATATCCTCGCCATCTTGTTCAGGATGTCCATTAGGTCAAAGGCCTCTTCCAGGTCTCTCCCCACCGATATTGCCCCGTGGTTCGCCCATATGACAACCCTGTGGTTCTTGAATGCCCTCATCGTCGCACCCAAAAGCTCATCAGAGCCCGGCAAGACATATGGGACAAGGCCAACCCCCTCTGGAAAAGCGACCGTGGCCTCCGGATGCATTGACATGAGGAGTTCGTTCAACGCTTTTTCGCTCTGGAATTCCCTTCGCAGGCTGACGGCGATTAGCTCATCCGGGTGCGCGTGCAGGACGGCCCTGCAGTCCGAGCCGTGAGAAACCAAAAGCCCGTGTATTGCAAGGTGTGAGTCCAGCTCAGAGCTCGGCGAGAACCTCTCTGCTCCCTGCCAGGTGACATGGTATCCCTCGCCATCCTCCGATATGGTTATCAGGCCAACCCCTCCAGCCGGATCCCCCGCGAGGTCTCGCATCCTTGAGCCGGTCGCCGTAACTAGAAAACTTTGGCCAGCCAGCTCTGACCTTGGTGTCAAAAGGGGCCTTTCCCCCACGACCTTATGGCTTTTTACCGCCAATATGCCTGTCAGGTTAATTGATATGTTGCCAGCGTTGGCCTCTGCCCACCCTTTCTGCCAGAGGAGACCGGCTATCCTGGCGAGCTTTTCCAACACAGGACCTAGCTGTCTTTCCACATAGAAATTATAACCCATTTTCTGTGCAGGATCATTTATTTGAGCCTGCCACAAAATCTGGGTTAGAATATCTCTATGGTAAGATACCTTTTGGGGTTGGCCCTGATGTCCTCTATAAGGTCCTGGGCAGATCTGACCGTTTTTTCCAGCTCCTTGTAGAGCCTGTCATCGGCCGCGAGGCGCTGGACCGTGCCCTCGGACTCAACCAGTGCCCTCAGGCTCACGCTCACCGAGTCAAGATGGACGATGAGACTATCAAACCTGGTAATTGAAGTATCCGTTTTCTCGCTGATCTTTTTTACGGATACCCTCAGCTCCATGGAAAGCGCCTCTATCTCAGAGAGGGTACTCGTGACCTGCGCCTCCAGGGCCTGAGTCCGCTCGGATACCACCTTGACAGCGTTTCTCGCCTCCAGGGCGAGGGAATCAACATCCTGCATCAGCTTGTTCGCCCCCTCCACTAGATCGCCTATGGTCGGTGTGTCGTAGCCAGGTATGGTTGCCCACTCAGGCAATGTGTCCCCTTTACCCATGTAGATTTCAATCCTTCTCTCACCCATGACGCCCTGGTTCTCTATTATGGCGAAAGCGCTGTCCATGAGCGCGTAATCCTCAATGCTGATGAAGAGTATGACGCTTTCGGGATAGAGCTCCAGTTCATCTACCCTCCCTTTTGGGACGCCGGATATGGTTACTAGGGTTCCCTTTTGAACCCACGATGCGGACGAGACATTCACCCTGTATCTGTGGACCTTTCTGTTGAAGCGCCAGTTTGCGAACCAAATATACCCCCCAACGAGGACACCTATCCCCAGGAGTATGAGGATTCCTGTTCTTATCCGCATTGCCAGGTTGTCCATATCAGTATTTGTATGATATGTAGAATCGGGAACCCTTTCTTGATATGACCATTTCCAGCAATCCCCTCCGCGATTCTACCGCCTTCTCAAATTCCTCAACGCTCTCCGGAGATACCCCGTTGACCTTGAGTATGACATCCCCTTTTATCAGGCCCATTCTCTCTGCGAAGGAGTTCTTTTGGATGTTGACTATGACGAGTCCACTGCTCTCTTCAAGGCCGTATTTTTCCACCAGCTCAGGCGTTATGGTCGCTATTTCAAGGCCAAGGGATGTCTTCACCCCGGTTTCCTTCACTTCCTGCGCCACCAGTTCAAGGTCAAGATACTGACCCCTCCTGAAGACTTTTACTTTTACCCTTTCACCCGGAGTCAGGAAATAGGTTATATCCTCCCAGTCACCAACTATCCTTATCGGCCTCCCGTTTGCCTCAATTATAACATCCTCGGTTTTTATCCTATCGTCCCTTGAGGAGACAACAACGACCCCTGAGGACCCTGGATAATCAAGCGCATCGGCAAGCTCCCGGCTTATGTTCTGAACGGAAACTGGCAGGAATGCCTCCCGAACCCTCCCATATTTCCTCAGCTCTTCAACGCATTTTATCAATGTATTGGAGGGGATCGCGAAACCGAGACCTTCTGAACCTCCGGATTTGCTGAATATGAAGGTGTTCATCCCTATTACCTCTCCGTCAGCGTTCACCAAAGGCCCCCCGGAGTTGCCGGGGTTCACAGCCGCATCTGTCTGGATCATGTCCCTGTATATCCTGCCACCCTCCTCGCCCTTTATTGTCCTTCTGGTCGCGCTTATTACTCCGACGGTCACGGTCGGATCCAGGTCTTCTAGTAGATAACCAACAGGATTCCCTATGGCTATTGCCCACTCTCCGGGGGCGAGGTTGTCGGAATTACCGAATGTTACGGCCGGGAGCCCGGCGGCCTTGACCTTCAGGAGGGCCACATCAATCCGTTCGGATGAACCAACCAGGTCCGCCTTGTAGCTCCTGCCATCAGAAAGGGTTATCACTATGCTATCTCCCTCGTGAATCACATGCTCATTGGTGAGCACATAGCCGTCCTGGGAGATTATGAACCCCGAACCCAGCGAGACTACCCTCTCTGTCCTGTATATTGGCGGGAAAAGTGGTGCCCAGAACGGGTCCATGAATGGAGAGGACGCGACCTTTCTGGAGCCTATGACCGAGACGGATACCACGGCTGGCGACACCGCCTGAGTGGCTATAACCAGCGCCGTGTTCCTGGATTCCGTTATCCGGACCTGTTTTGTGGAGCTCTGCGCGAGGACCTCTGATCCACCGCCCCTGTTTATGAGTTTGTCAGCGCCATACCAGCCGAGAAGGCCAGCGCCTATGGTGCCAAGGCCACCCACAACAAGATAAAGGTATCTCTTCATTGTTTGGTTTTCTCCTTCCCGAACCTGGCATTCCAATCGTTGAGGAATATCTCAAGGCCCTTGTCCGTTAGGGGATGTTTTATCATCTGCCGAAAAACGGCTGGGGGTACGGTGGCTATATGAGAGCCGGCTATAGCGGCCTCAATCACATGCCTGGGGTGTCTTATGGAAGCAGTAATTATTTCGGTCTCTATGCCGCCGACAGTGAAAGCCTCTGCTATTTCGGCCACCACATCCATGCCCCTTTCGCCGATGTCATCAAGTCTCCCGACGAACGGCGACACGAACCTGGCACCCGCCCTGGCGGCCAGGAGGGCCTGCGGCGCAGAGAAGACCAGGGTTACATTGCACGCTATGCCCTCTTTGGAGAGGACGCTTACTGCCTTCAACCCCTCCGGTATCATAGGAACCTTCACCACGATATTCTCGTGAATTGCCGACAGGGATCGCCCTTCCCTGATCATGTCTTGACTTTCCGTTGCTACTACCTCCGCTGATACCGGGCCCTTCACTATCTCGCATATCTCCCTGAGAATCCCTTCCGGCGACCCGCCCTCCCTGGCCAGAAGGCTTGGATTGGTGGTGGCGCCGGAAAGAACACCCCAGGAGGCTATTTCCTTTATATCCTCAAGGTTTGCCGTGTCTATAAACAGCTTCATTTTCTACGCTCCGTAAAAAACCTCATCCAGACAAAGCCCCCTCGCCGGCGCGGTGAATATTCTAGTTTCTCGCCCCGCCAGAGCATGCCCGAATTCCTCCGGGCTCAGTTTTCCGCCGGCCACCCTGACCATTAGCCCAACCAGGTTTCTCACCAGCCTGTATAGGAATCTATTACCCTCAATTGTAAAAATGAGGGTGTCCCCTTGCTGTTCCCACTCAGCTCTCGTTATGCTCACTGTGGTATTTTTATCCTCACAACCCGGCGAGAAGTTCCGCATGTCCCTTTCGCCTATCAGCTCGGATGCCATCCTCTGCAGGAGCGCCATGTCAAGGTCTCCCCAAACATATTCCCACGAGAAGCGGGAGCGCAGGGGTGACCTCCCCAGGATTATGCTATAGGTGTATCTCTTGCCGGTGGCGCTTTTCCTGGCATCAAAACCCTCATCGGCAATCGTGGTCTCCCTGACATGTATATCCCATGGCAGGTTGCCGTTTGTGGCTGCCCGTATTCGCTCCGGATCATCCTCTCCGTCCAGGTGAAGGCTCGCAACCTGGCCCCTGGCATGGACGCCGCGGTCGGTTCTGGAAGCGCCAACGAGCCTGAAATCGTGTTTCAAGAACCTCGCCATCGCGGCCTCCACTGACCCCTGGACAGTTGGTACATCTGGCTGAACCTGCCACCCAAAGTAGGCAGTCCCATCGTATTCCAAGATCATCCTGAATACCACCGGAAATTATAATGCCGGGAGCTTCCCCTCTGCATTTATACCCTGATTGGGGGTCCTGTCTTTCAACTGGCTTCTCTTGGCCCTGTCCAAGTCGTGGCAAGGCTTTGGTGCTTTCAAGGGTTTTCGCCGAACAAATTCGGCGTTCTGGTGAGCTCCTGAGTCTCCCCAGGATAAATCCTGGGGCATCTTTTTCGGGGAGTTGGGAACGGTGGTTTTGATACCCCGCAATTTATTGCGGGGAGCCTCATGAGCGGAGCAAGAACCCCGAATTTATTCGGGGAGCTCTTTGACTACATCAGAGATAGAGTGTTTTGGTTCCAGGCCCACGAACATGTGCACATGGCCTGGCTGGACAGATAAAGCCAGGGGTATATATCCTTCCTTCTGACATATCTCAAGTATCAAACCCCATTTCTAGCTACCCTCATGTCTGAGATCCGCATAAAATCAAGGTTGGTTTCTTGGAATGGTCAGTCTTGGTCAAAAACATGGTGCCGACATATTCCTTTATGTTTGCCAGAGTAAAGACCGTCATCAGAGGAGGCAAGGCTCT
>JBMFOM010000038.1:0-15563 GCA_049969615.1 Caldifarciminota bacterium | reverse complement strand
GGCATCCGAGAACCCCACAGAATAGTCCTCGTATGTGAATAGGTCTCGCTGAGAACCCCCTCTGAACATGGTGCCAACTTCCCGGCCTTTATTCCTCTTAAGTCCTTACCTATCAATGACTTACGAAAAATGAGGTGTCAAAGATGAGATTAAACCTCCAAAAGGTTTCTGTCCTCAAAGAAGGAAAGACCGGCCCCGGCAGAACGGGAGGCGCAGGGGTTCCAGGGCCGGCCTTTGGGTTTCATCTTACAACCGCCTTTCCTTTGTATGGGCCTGCAATCCAGAGATAGACTCCTGTATCAAGGGATATGCGGGTTTGGCCCTTGAGCAGATTGCCGGAATAGGCGAGGCGGCCATCGGGCGAATATATCTTTATTGGCATGGCATCAGGCGCGTTGAAGATTACCGCGGCCGGGGCCGGGGAGCAGGTTATCCTGGGTTGGGAGCCAGAGCCGATCTCCTCAATATCCTCGTAAAATGGGACGCAGACATTTAGTGGGACAAGGTTGGGCGTGTTCGGGCCGAGGTCTGGAGTTCCCGGTGTCGGATTACAGGTAGCTAGACCTATTGGAGAGAATGAGCTGATGGTGGGCATTCCAACGGTTGGCGAACATGACTGGACACAGTCCGTATAATTCCCATTCGGATCGATCTTCAGGATCAGGAGGTTAGGACCGCCGCCCATGCCGTAGCTATCTGTGTGTCCCGCGACCGCATAGCCTCCGTCAGGGGTCTGGATGATGGAGCCGGCACTCTCATCGTTTGTTCCTCCAAAGGTCCTCGCCCAGGTCAGGTTTCCAGAGGGGTCAAGCTTCAGGACGAGGAGATCGAAATCGCCCGAGAAGGTGCTGAATCTCTCTCCAGCGAGTGCATATCCTCCATCTGAGGTATAGGTGATGGAATGGGCCCAGTAGCTAGTAAGATCTATTCCTCCATAGGTCTTCGCGAACAGGTTCTGCGAGACCAGCGCAGATATAATCAAGGTGTTCATGCTATTACCTCCCACGCGTTTTCGCGCGGGCATAATTATAAGGAATGGACTTGAACGAAACTGAAACAAAGGGCCTGTGGCCCTCGTGATGATTGCATTAGGCCGTTCTCGCGCCTTAAAATTTTCCTCGTGGACAGCGATAGCCTTGAGAGGATAAGGGAAGGCATCAGGATATACGACTCTGGCAACGAGGCCGAGCTGGCCATGTTCAGGAAGAGGCTGAAGGAGGAGGATCCGCTTGCCCTTGCCTTGATAGAGGTCTCCATTCTCGTCACGCAATCCGCCGCGAATGAGGCAATAAGAAAAGGGGCGCGGTTGATCCCCGCGGTGTCGGACAAGCCTGGACTGGCGAGATTCCTGTTTGTGGAGATGGGGTTGGCTTACAATGTGATGGGCGAGATAGATTTATCGGACAACTATCTCATCAGGGCCCTGGAAATAAGCGAACAAATAGGTAACCCGGGGATGGCGATGAAGGTGAGGCTGCGCCTCATTCACAATATGTTTTGCCGCGAGGAATACGAATCCGCATACCGGGAGCTTCTGAAATGCCGAAAGGAAGTGGCACCGCCACAGAAATCCCATTTTGATTACCTCATGGCCTTGCACGCGATTGACACAGGGAAGCCCGGCAGGTGCATTGAGATATTGGAGCCCTATCTCAAGACACCGGACAGAAACGAGTTATGGCTAGGTATGCTGGAAATGAAGGGAGATGCCCTGAGGTTTCTCGGCAGGTTGGATGAGGCCTCGGAAACATATATAGAGTCAGTCAGATTGTTTCAGGACCTAGGGATGGCCTATTCGGCTTTTTCCGTAGCCAAGGCCTTGAACCTCGCGTGGTTTGCCGGGATAAAATCGCCGCCGCCAAGTCTCGTGAAGAAATGTCTGAGGTTGGCGCAAAAGGGCAGCTGGGGAGAACACGCCGCAGCCCGGGAGGTTGAGGCTTTCCTTACTGAAGATGACGAAGAGATTGCCAAAGGGCTTCTTGAGGCCGCACAGGGTTATCGTAGGGTTTACCAGAACATGGAGGCGTATCTCTCAGGCATCTCTTCTGCTTACCTGGCCTGGCGAACCGACAACCCGATTCTGTTCAAGGCCCTCAAGTTCCTCGCACCAACATTTCATCAGCGCTCCGCTTTCAAGAAGGACCCTATTCTGGGAGATTTCCTGAACAGGATAGAGCCACTTCTAATTGACGCAAAGTATGGTCCCAACAGCACCAAAGGCATCAAAGCCTTCTTGATCGGAGGACTCAGGATACAGGTGAATGGGAAGGAAATAAGGCCGATGGAGTGGCGTAGCAGAAAAGCGGCCATGTTCTTCGTATATCTGCTTCTGTCTTCCAGGCACAGGATAGCCGGAGATCACCTGTTTCATCTTCTCTGGCCCAGGAAGAGGTATGATAAAAAGAACCGGGAATTGCTTTATCAGGCCGTGTCTTTTGCCAGGAGGATTCTCGGGGATGATTCCCTCATCACGCGCAGACACGATTTCTATCAACTTGAGGATGTCTGGACAGACCTCAACGAGGTGGAGAACCTGGTGACCAAGGCCGAATCCTCCCAGGAGCCAACCGAAAAGGAGGATCTGCTTTCGCGGGCGAAGGAGATGGTCGGCGGTGATCTCCTGCCGGAGTTCCCCTATGATCCCTACATTGACGAATATAGACAATACTATAACAATCTGAGAAAGAGGCTTTTGGAAAAGCTCTCCTGGGAACGGAACCCTTGAAAGATCCCGGCCTGTCCTTCGTCCCCATCCGGAGCCTCATCATAGCTGGAAGAGAATCCTGAGGAAATACCCTCTTGGCGAGATTTTCAGAGACCAGAATTTCGGCACCGGGTTCCTCATTGCGGGGAAAGACTATAGGGCGCCCGGAGAACCGGGTAGGACCGAACTCATCAGCCGGCCGGCCGCGAAAAATCAATGTCGGTGGCCCTGAACCACGGCCCTTTGGTGCAAACCCTCATGTATCCGCCTCCTTTGGCCGGTAGCGCGCAGACAAGGCATGTACCGACCCCGCAGGCCATCATGCCTTCCGCAACCACTATGACCTTTTCCGCTGGCACGACCTCAAGTAATGCCCTGACCATGGCCCAGGGGCCGCAGGCAATGTAAAGGGATTCCGAGGGATATTCCCTCTTGACGAGGTCAACGACCGTGCCCCCGCGGGGGTCGTTCTCACATATCACGATGGGTTCAAGGCTGGAAAGGGTTTCAACGAGTGCCGGGACCGGCTCCGGAAGACCAAGAAGCAGGGGTAGGTCTCCGCGCTCACGCATCTTCCTGGCATAGAACGCCAGAGGGGCAACCCCAACGCCTCCCGCGACGAGCACAACAGAGTCAAACGCTGGGAGGGGATTTCCCAGGGGTCCCGTGGCCAGAAGGGTATCGCCCTTGCTCAGGCGAGAAAGGAGTGCGGTCGCCCTTCCCCGTATCTTCACGAGGAAATCAGCCCTGTCGTCTGCCGCGGCAAAAATGCTGATGGGCCTGGGGATCAGCGGGTCATCCCGGCCGAGCGAGAGGTTGGCGAACTGACCTGGTAGCGCTTGGGGTAGCGCGTCAGATTCCACCGAAAGAACAAACAGGTCACTGCCCAGGGTTCGGGTTTCCAGAACCCGCGCTGGTTCCAAGAACATCTCCAAAAAGCCTCCTGGCTTCAGCCGAATAAAGGGTTTTCGGATATTTCTCCTGCAATCTGGCGTATTGTTCCCTCGCGGCCGCTGTGTCTGCTCTTACCCTGAGCTGGTAGTGCATTAGCGCATACATGGATTTGGGTGCGTAGTCGGTCTTGGGATATTTCTCGGCTATCTCGGCGAATATAGCCGAGGCCTCGTCATATCTCTTCAGATATAGATAGGAGACTTCGGCATATCTGTATCGCTTTGCCACCGAAGAGGAGTCCTTGAGGGTTTCCCACTCCCGCAAAGCGTCAAGCCGCCTCCTGGCAAGGATGGGGTAGTTTCCCTGGGTCAGTTTGCCCGCCTCGCTATAGAGCTCCTGTGCGAGTGAGAAGCTGTCGGCGCCCTCATATATTAAGCCCATCCTATAATAGGCCTCTGCCCTGAACTCGTATCCACCTCCCTCAGTAACGGATTTGTAGAAAGAAATGGCCTCATCTGTCCTTCCAAGGCCCTCCGCGGCCAGACCCTTTTTTATCAGGAGGGGCCAGATCAGGGGCGAACCGGGCGCGAGATCAACGGAGCCATATATGGCCGCGGCCTCTGAATAATCTCCAGCCGCATAATAGATGTCGCCGAGCAAAATTTTGACCTCAACCCTCTCGCTATCAGTCAGGAATCCGGAGAGGAGTTCCCTCAGAAACGCGGCTCCATCATCGTATCTGCCTGAGCCCTTTGCGGCCTTTGCTCCGACTAGGTATGCCTCCTTTTTGTGGGGGCTTTTCGGGTATTTCTTCATGAACTCTGAGATGACCTTCACGGCCTCGGATGGTTCCCCCGCGCCCAGGAGTGCCTCTGCCTTGAAGACCATCGCTTCGGATTCCAGCTTTGGGTCTTTTGCGACCGCCTTGGAGAGCTGGTCAAGGGCGTCACGGTATCGGCCGGATTCCAGGTAAGCCTTTCCAAGGTAGAGGTGAGTCCGGGCCGCGAACGGGCTAGCGGGGTAATACAGGAGCAATTCCTCAAATTTCCTCTGGGCCTTGGCCACATCGTCCATCCTGAGGTGCGAAACGCCAATTATGAAGAGAGCATCATCCACATAAGCAGACCTGGGGTAATACTTCAGTATCCGCGACCCCTTTTCAATTGCCTTCCTGTAATACTGATTAGCCTCGGAGGATTTTCCTTTCCTGTAAAGGCCCTCGGCCTTCCCGAAGTTCTTCTGACAGTTGTAGAAGGAGTTGTAGTATGCCCAAAAGGATTGTTTAGGAAGACACGAAAGGGCCAAGAGGCCGAGGAGGATTGTCCGGCGCACCTTCAAATGTTAATCCAGGCGTGGGGGCATTATCAACATGAGCGAGGGTATGGGCCATTCCGTATTTCCGGTGTTCACAAGCGGAGCAAAAAGCCCCGCCAGAAGCGGGGCCTATTTTTCCGAATATCCGGTTTTACTTCACTATATTCAGGGTCTTCGTGCCCCTATCTGATACCATGATAGCGGTATAGACGCCGCTCTTCAGCAGGGGCAGGGAGACCTCGTGAGTGCCCGTGGAGAAGTTCCCGGATGCTAGCATAGCAACCTGGCGGCCTGTGACATCATACAGGGAGAGGGTAAGATCAGTCGCATCGGGAAGGCTGAAAAAGAGCCTGTTGCCCCTGGAGAAAAGATCGAAGCCCGGCGCAAACACCGTGCCCTCTGATACGCCGAGGTTAATGAAGTGAACCTGCGCGCCCTGTAGAACTTCCTTGGTGTTGTAATACTGGACCCATATGGCTAGGTCAAGGCTGTCTCGGTTCCAGGTGTCCGACGCGGTCATCTTGTAGCCCAGGTGGAAGTGCTGCTGTTCGCCCGCGTTGAAAACAGTGAGGTTTGTTCCTGATGTGGGTGAGAACATTGTCCTGGTGAAGTAGTCAGCTCTCGTGCCGTCTTGATTGGCCTGGATGTTTCTCTCGGTTATGAGTCCAAAAAGCCTCGGCGAGTTCCCGGAGGTTATGTTCTGTTCAAGGACGACATCGCAGTCAACCAGCACGGAATCGTTGACGAGCCTGGCGTTGATGTTCTCTATCCTCAAGGGCGCGGGGATACCCTTGCGCGCGTTCACATGTGCCCTGTAGTCATTGAAGTTGCCGGCGTAGCCCCCGGTGTCAGCGGCCAGGCCGTCAAACCAGCATGTCGGCACATAGGAGATGGAGTAGTAGTTGAACCTGACCTGAGCGGTTCCGCACATTGAGTAGATATAGGTCATCACGGTGACCGTGTCCCCGAAAACCTTCTTCAGGCTATCAACTGCCTTTATGGCATAGGGACAGTATGGGCAGGTCCAGGTTGAGAACTCCTCCACCACGACGCTTCTCTGCGCGGCCAACAGGGGGCTGGCCACAACCATCGTCAGGACTATCGCATATAGCTTTTTCATGTGTGCCTCCATAAATTACCCCAAATTATAGTGCCCTGGCCGCCGGGGATCAAGTATTCGCGCGGCTGGGTCAGAAACATTCTCCGGCAAGGGCCAACGCGGATGAGTTGCCACTTTTGAGCCAGGTGCACTTTGTCCAGGGGAACAGGGGTCTCAGATGTTTGATCCTACGCGGGAAGTGGGTTATAATTTACCCGTGAAGGGCGTTGTCCTGGCGGGAGGCCTGGGAACCAGGCTTTATCCCCTGACAAAGATAACCAACAAACACCTCCTGCCTGTATATAACAGACCAATGGTGCTGTATCCCCTCATGAAGATGGCGGAGGCTGGAATAAGGGATGTGCTCTTGGTGACCGGAGGCCAGCACGCGGGGGATTTCCTGAGGTTGTTGGGCAATGGCAAGGAGCTAGGGCTCAGGCTGGCCTATACCTACCAAGAGGGTGAGGGCGGCATAGCGGACGCTTTGTCCCTGGCAGAGGATTTCTCGGATGGCGAGCCAATAGTGGTCATTCTCGGGGACAACCTTTTTCAGGAACCGCTGGGGCAGTTCGTGGATAGCTACCCCGGCCGCGGGGCCATGATACTTCTCGCGGAGGTCCCTGACCCAGAGAGGTTCGGTGTGCCTGTAATAGAGAACGGGAGGATAAAACAAATAGTTGAGAAACCCCTTGAGCCGCCGTCGCGTTTCGCTGTCACAGGGATTTACTTTTACGACGAGAGGGTCTTTGGGGTTATAAAGGGTCTAAAGCCTTCCGCGCGAGGCGAGCTTGAGATAACGGATGTCAACAACTGGTATATAGAACAAGGTGAAATGCGGCACGAAGTGCTCTCCGGCTGGTGGACAGACGCGGGAACCTTTGAGTCGTTGTTCAGGGCATCCGCCCTGGTCAGGGAAATGGAGGTTAAGGATTGATACTGCTCACAGGTGCTTCCGGATGTCTGGGAAGGTTGTTGGTGGATCTGCTTGATGGGGTCTGGGCTCCTTCAAAGCAAGACCTTGATCTTAGCAGGCCTGATGACCTCTGCAGAACAATATGCATGAAAAGGCCCAGGACCATAATCCACGCCGGGGCCTGGACGGACGTTGATGGGTGTGAGAGGGAGCCAGAAAGGGCCTTTGTGATCAACTGGATGGCAACCAGGGCAATAGCCTCCGCGGCCATAAAATGCGAGGCTACCCTCATATACATATCAACCGATTATGTGTTTGATGGGGCAAGGCCAATCTATTCCGAACACGATGACCCCAATCCCCTAAACACCTACGGCAAAACAAAGCTCTGGGGCGAAAGGGAAGCTCTGAGGGTGCCAAGGGGCTATGTGGTCAGGACCTCCTGGGTCTTTGGCCCTGGCGGCAGGAGTTTTCTCAGCAGGTTCCTGGATATGGCCGCGGCCGGAAAATCCCTGTTCGCCATAACCGATCAGGTTTCTAGGCCAACCTATGCCCCGCGCCTCGCGAGCCTCCTGACGGATTTTGCGAGGGCACGCCTGCCGTTTGGGCTGTATCACCTGGCGGGAGCAACCGATGCCACTTACATGGATTTCGTAACCAAAGGCCTTGAGATCGCTGGATTGAGGGCGGATGTGCGGGCTGTATCCTCTCAAGAGCTACAAAGACCAGCCAAACGACCGCCGCGCTCATCCCTGTCGTCCGAGACATACAAGACCTTCACTGGAAAGGAGATTCCAGGCTGGCAGGAAACCCTTGAGGAGTATGTTGAATGGTGGAAGGCTTCAAAAGAGAAATAGCCGATCTGGCAGAAATACTGAATGATCTGGGAAACAGCGATACCCTCGTGAGGGTAACCGAGGCCTCTTTGCTCATAATTGAATCCTTAAGAAAAGGGGGGAAGGTCCTGGCCTGCGGGAACGGCGGCTCCGCGGCCATAGCCCAGCACCTGGTCGCGGAGCTTGTGGTCAGGTTCAGGAGAGACAGGCCTGGCCTGTCTGCAATCTCACTCTGTTCTGACCCATCGGTCCTGACGGCCTCGGCCAACGATATGGGCTACGAGAATGTCTTTGCAAGACAGATAGAGGCATTGGCCAGGGAGGAGGATGTCCTGGTAGCAATGACCACATCCGGCAGGAGCCAGAACATAGTCAGGGCAATAGCCGCGGCAAAGGAAACCGGAATGAGGATCATTTATCTGTGCGGGGAGGGAGCATCGGCCACGGAAGCCGATATTGTGATACCAGTTCCCTCACAAAACACCGCCAGGATTCAGGAGATTCACACCTTAATAGTCCACCTGATAGCCGGGGCAGTGGAGGACACGTTTGCGGGATAGGTTCTTCTACCTGCTTGTTGGCGTCTCTATAACCTGGTTCGCGCTTTCGCTCATATATGACAGGGAAGACCCCAGACCAGACTTCGCTCATGATTATGTGGCTGGCCTCATGGTCAGGATGGGCAGGGCGGAGATGATCTATTCCTCTGATCCCTCGGACATGCTCATGTCTCAGGATGTCATGGAGACCATGAGGTCGCGGGGATATGATGGTCCGTATATAACCAGGTTTTTCTCCCACCCGTTCTATGCCATTCTCCTGGTTCCCCTAACATTCCTGCCATATCACCCGGCTTCAGCCGTTTTCCTTAGCCTGCAGATAATCCTCCTTTGCCTCCTGCTCCTTGCCATTTTCAGGGGCCGCGAACCCTGGCGGATCGCGCTGGGCCTCAGCCTATTCCTGCTGTTTTATCCGATCCGACACGGCCTCGCCATAGGCCAGGCAACAGGGTTCCTGATACCTGTTGCCGGATATTTCATTCTCAGACCCCAGAGAACCCTCTCGCAGGTCGGCCTCGCGTTGGGTTTTCTGATAAAGCCCGTGCCCCTGCTTCTGCCCTTGCTTTTTCTGACCGAAAGGAGGTGGCGAGGATTGATAGTTTTCATTGGAACATGGTTCATAGCCTCTGTGGCCGCTATTTTATTTCTGGGAAAGGGCCCCTTCCTTCAATATCTGAGCCTTGTGCTTGAGAGGGCCAGCCTCATTTATGTCGGCGTTGAAAATCAATCATCCCTGGCCTTTCTTTACAGGCTTTTGGTGGGAACATCCGAGCACGCGGAAACCTCCACCGTGCTTGTTGTCGTTCCCTTGTGGCTGAAGGCGATACATTGGGCATGGGTCGTGGTTGTGCTGGGCCTTGCAGGCTGGCGGCTCTGGAAAACATGGGATCTGGTCTGGCGCGGCAATATCCTTCTCTTGGCCTCCCTCCTCGTTATACCCTTCGCTTCTTCACATTACTTTGGCCTTGCCCTGCTACCCCTGTTGTTTCTGAGCCTGAGCCCGGGAAGGCTTATGAGCTATCTCCTGGCCGGGGCTGGTTTTCTCCTCCTTGAGGTCCCGAGGGCCTACTATGCGGCGGGTGGGCTGGCTCTCAGGTTTCTCTGCGTCAACCTTTTGCTTGGCACCATACTGCTATTTTTGGGTTATATGATTGGCCCAGAGCGGCCCTCGGTTTCCAGCCGGCAACCATCTTGACTTTACCTAGCGGATTAATAGGCTGTATAATTTTAATCTTATGACCAAGTTAATTTTACCTGGTTTGATGTTGCTACCCGGATTGGTTGCGGCTGGTGATTGCTATGAGGATGCGGAGACAGTGAATCAGTTCATAGAGATTCTCCAGACCGCGGAGGATAATGCCAGAAAGGGCAAAGTGGTTGAATCCGATGCCTACACGAACGACAGGGGAGAGCAGGTTTGCTACTACTCAATGGACCTGGAATATGACGACGCGGGCAGCCCCGTAAAAATACTCAATCTCTACAACTACTTCAACCCCCAGACCAAGGAGATAAACCTGATAGGCGTGGACATCCTTCACCCGGAGGGAGACAAGTGGGTGATAGACAATGTCTTTGTGAGCTACATAGATGAGGGTTATCTCTATGTGGAACTACAGCAATCCGACGGCACTTTGATAGAGTGCGTCTACAAACAGTGGAAGGAGAAGAATGGCCTCGCGAAGTTCCTGAAAGCGCCATATTGCGGGAAGTAATCAGCCTAAAACCCAGCAAGGACAAGAAAGTTTCCGGCCAGGGGTTATGCGAAACCCATGAGAAATCCCGGTTTACCCTTGGTCAATATCCGGGAGCCTCATCATAGCTAGAGAAGAACCCGAGGGAAATTCCCTCGTGAAGGGATTTTTCAGGACGCCCCTCTTAGAACCCTGTTCTTTTGGACAAAACGTTCCTGGCTCAAACAAGTAAGTTATTACTGGTTTATCATGGGTCTCGCATTGTAAGACATCCTGAATCCGGGTTATAACCAACACACCTGACCAGCATCAAGATGAGGGCTTGAAGGATCACCTACTGGCCGCCCCTCGCCTTTCTTATCTCCTTGAAGAAGTTGCTGGAGGCCTGCTCTGCCGCGTGTGCCTTGTCCATTCCGCCGCCCCTCGCCCTGCAGGTATAGAGTATCTCGCCAGTCTCAACCGAGACTATGCGCCCGGATAGTGTCACCTCCCAGCTCTCATATTCCGGGTCATATTTGTCAGAGGCCTGGCTAATGAGGACAGCGTCAGCCCCCATGAGCTTCCCGAGCTTGGCCGCGGTTGATGGATCAACGGCTCCGGAATACCCGAATTCCTGCTCGTTCAGAATAGTTTCAACCTTTGACCTCTCAACAACGGAAAAACCCGCCTTCATGCCATCCCGGTTCAAAGCGTCCATGAGATATGAGGAAGGATCAGGGGCCTGCGCTGGCTGCTCCAGCCTGGTGCGGGAATCAACGTTTATGGTTCCCCTGCTAGCCCTGAGGACGAGCCTCTCGCCCTGTCCTATGTAGAACCTGCCGTCCGCGAGCGCGTCGCCCATAAAAGCCATGACCTTGACCGAGTGGGAGCCTGGCGCGATGTTTTTTATCGTGAACCTGTCCTCGGTCCAGCTCATTGAGCCAACATTCTTGCCGTCTATTATCACATCGTTCGGTTGAACATCAGAGCTTCCGTCTGACTCATAGTATATCTCCAGGATGTTGGTATACTCTTGCTTTTCAGCCGTGTATTCTGGTGGAAGAACAGCGAGTCTGTATGTCTTAGATAGGTCAAAGCTCGGCGACAGGGTCGCGGTCGCCTGATATTCCTCTATGGCCCTGACCATTGCCGGCGGCACGCATGCCGATAGGCCCAGCACGGCGAGGGCACAACCGGAAACTATTATCTTTTTCATAGCGATAGATTATAATTGACCCTGGGGGGCCGGAAAAAGTTCCAGGGGTCCGGATCACCCCAGAAAATCCAGATAAGAAGGCCAGATAGGTCAGGTCAGTCCACGGCCTCGTTGATCCTAAGAGGGCCTTCCTCCTATAATATATCCGACAGCAAAGGAGACATGAGATGACTGGAATCCTTATCCTGCTTGCGGCTTTGCCGCCCGAGGTTCACTGGGCAATGGAGGCTATTGATTGGACGAAAAAATCAGAGGCGCCAATAGCAAGACTGGGCCAACGCTTGCCCGGATACGGTTTGAACTCCGGGCTCCTGAACATGATGAACGGCCTCAGTCCGGAATCCAAAGGCCCACCATACATAATCGGAGATACCCCAAACGAGACCCTCATGGTCACGGGAACCTGGGAGTGGAACGGCGATGTGTTCATAGTCGGGAACGGCGTGCTCCTGGTCCAGGGAGGGACCATTACGGTCCGCGGGAACATATATGCGATGGACCAGGGCAAGTTCCTTATATACGACGGGACTGCCCGGTATCCCCAGATGTTCACCTACCAGTGGGGAACGCTTATAACCGAGAACGGTCATATGGAGGTAAGACATTCTGTCCTTGACTACAACAACCTGCCATATAACCTCGCGGCTATGGACAACGCCTATGTGATCTGGGACACGGTGACCACGAGGGGATGGACAACGGCTGGTTGCTGGGGTAGGCCCATGGTTGGTCTCAGGAAGGTCAATGTGGCGGGCGAGTGGCTCTTCACGGACTCCTGCATAACGACCTTCAAGGACATAGACACCATGCTCGCGTGGTTCTTCTACGGCCAGGGCTCGGTCATTGACTTCACCTTCCCCAGCTGGAACAACATAGGGGTGTTTGAGATGAGGGATGGGATCCCTGGGGTCTCTGGCATAAACTACCAGGTCAGGATAGACACCACGCGCTATTGCATGTGGGGAACCATAATCCAGCCGGGTTGCGATGTCACCCTCAGGGACTCGCCCATGCGCACGGTCGGCATAATGGGACTGGGCGTGGATTCACAGAACCTCACGGGCCTTGTCAACGGCATGACCTACGCGGACTTCACCCTGGGCATGACTGATAGGCATTTCCGGCTCATCAACACATCCGTGATGACCTGGAGCCTTTATTCTGCGGAGCAGTTCGTCATGACCTTTGACCACTGTATAGTTGGGGAGGTCTTGACCATGGGGAACGCTGTTGCCTGGGGCCAGAGCTACTTCCTGGACGGAACCGGTGGCCACTTTGAGGCGGGCGGCAACTCGTTCAATGTTGCCATAGCCGCCTCAATGACCTCTGAGATATACACGAAAGAGAGCGGCATCGCGCTCCTGGCCCTGGTGGGGATTCCAACTGCCTACGGCGGGATATGGGCGAGGAACGTCTCGCGGATCATCTTGGCGGAGTGCCAGTTCCCAGGCAGGCCCGTTGCCTATGATTCCGGCCTGGTCTGGGTCATGGGGGTGGACGAGCCCTTTTACGCGGGAACAGAGAGCTACGTTCCCATAATCGGCATCGCGAGCATTATAAAGGGTCCCCTCGCGCCCCGTGGTGGGTTTGACCACTACAACATGTATTGGGCACCCGCTGAGGATACTACAACCTGGCACCCCATAGACAACCCGCACGACGAGCCTGTCTGGCGCGACACCCTCGCGGTCTGGGATACCCACGGCCTTCCCCTGGGCACATACCTGGTGAAGCTGGTTCTCTGGGATGACACTCCGGATTCTCTGGAAATAAACGATGTCATAATCCTGAACTACGAGGATACGACGGGAACCGTGAGCGAGGAGCCGGCGGCCGGGAAAACCAACCTCATGGTGCTTTCCGGATCCAGGGCCACTGTGCTTGAGCTCAGTTTGACAGAGCCCGGCCCGGTTGAGCTCCGCCTCTACGATATAGCCGGAAAGCGGGTTGCGGTTATCTGCGAGGGCTATCTTGAGGCCGGGCGGCACCTCTTTCCGGTGGCGGCCGAGCCCGGGGTCTATTTCGCGAGGCTTGAAACGGAATCCGTGACGATAAACCAAAAACTACTCATCCGTTGAGCCCTCGGGTTCCTGCAGGGGCGGCGCGCAGACATCAACCGCGCTCAAATAGATTTTCCTGATGCTTATCTCCGGTGAGGAAACCACAGGAGAGCAGGGCGCGGTTTCAACCGAGGCCTTGGCCGCGCTCGCAGGGGGCGCGCTCACGCTTACTGGGCAATCAACCACACAGCCCGGATACTCCCCTTTTGGGCCAAGCTCCACCAAGAGGATGTCGTCTCCCCCAATACCGAAGCCGGATGTGTATCCCGCCAGCACTATCCTGCCGTCTGGAGCAATCGCCATGCAAGATGCCGCGTCCCATCCGGGGCTTCCGAATGTCTTTGCCCACTCCAACTCTCCGGCGTCGGAAAGCCCCACAGCGAGGAAATTATAGTGACCAAAGCTTATGCAACCCACAACCCCAAAACCGCCCCCAGGCAAAACCGCGAGGGATGAGGCCCAGTCATAGCCCTTTCCCCCAAAAGCCTTCGCCCAGATTAGGTCCCCTTTCCGGTTGAGCTTGACGACAAGGGCATCCGGATCGTTTCTCCTGGCTTTTGTCCACCCTGCGATCAGGTATCCGTCCATCCAGGGTATAGCGGAGCGGATATACGTTCTCTCGCCCACCATGATGGACTTTGCCCAAACAGGCTCGCCGTCTGCCCCAAGGCAAACCACCAGCGGCGCAGTCTCGGAGGCGCTCTCCCCCTCCCCGTATCCGACCAGGAGGAACCCGCCCTCGTTGGTTCTCGCCAGAAAGTTCGCGCTCTCAGAGCCTTGCCCTCCTATGGTTTTCGCCCATTCCATCTCCCCGTCCTGTCTGAGCTTTGCCACCAGGATGTCCGAACCCCCGGCCCCAAAACTGGTGGTGTATCCCGCCAGCAGGAGGCCCCCGTCTGGCAACTGTGCCAACGAGTAAGCGCAATCGTTTCCGGTCCCTCCGATGACGCGCGCCCAATCCGGCTCGCCGTTTTGTCTCAGTTTCACGAGGAGAGCGTCAGAGCCTCCGGAACCAAAACTCCTCGTGTATCCGGCAAGCGCGAACCCTCCGTCGGATGTCTGGATGAGCGCGTGGGCGTATTCGGGGCCTTGTCCGCCAAGGGTCACAGTCCACTCCGGATCGCCGAGGATGTTCAGCTTGACCACGAGAAAATCCGCGCCCGCCACGCCAAAGCTCCTCGTGTATCCGGCGAGAGCGAACCCTCCGTCGGATGTTTGGGTCACCGAATAGGCCCACTCGTCGTCCCGGCCGCCATATGTTCTGGCGAAAAGGTCCTGATAGACCTGTGCCGCGAGGAAAACTTGGGCGATCAACCGCCTATCTTCTTCTTTGCCTTTGCCAGGTTTGCTTTGGCCTTGGCGTGATTGGGATCGAGCTCCAGGACCTTCTCCCAGTAATAGACAGCACCTATGTAGTCTTCCTTCACATAGGCGTCAACGCCCTTGAGATAGAGCTCCTCAACTGCCTTCGGGTCCGGCGCCTGTTTCGCCTCTGACTTGCGTTTCGCGGCTATCTCGGCCAGATACGAGCTGGGCTCGGTTAGCGAGGGGTCAAGGCTGATAGCGGCCCGGAACTCTGCCTCGGCTCCGGAGAGGTCCCCCTTCTTGTATAGCGCTTTGCCGCTGGTCAGGTGCTCTGAAGCGGCCTTCGCCGCATTGGCTTTTGTCTCCGCTAGCCCTTTTGTCGCATCAGGGTTGGATGGTTCGTATTCCAGGGCTTTCTGATAGGCATCAACTGCCCTGCCATAGTCCCCCCTGGCCCTCGCCGCGTCAGCCTTCCTGAGATAATCTGCGGCCTTATCTTTCCTGGCTTTCTCGGACTTGGCCAGGTAATCCTTCGCCTCGGTGTTCTGCGGGTCAAGCGCCAGGACCTCCTTGAACTTGGCCTCGGCCTTGAAGTAATCGCCCTTGGAGTAGAAGGAGACACCTTTCTTCATCAGCTCAGAGACCTCCTGGCCCTTATCTTGCTTCTTGCTGTATTTTGATTTCTGGATCTCCACCAGGGCCGTGAAGGAGTTCTCCTGCCATTTCGCCGCGAGCGAGTTCTCCGGGTCCAGCTCAAGGCACCTTTCAAACTGGGCTATAGCGTCCATGAAATTGCCCTGGTTGTAGAGCCGAGAGGCTTATGCCCAAAAGAAAGCAGATCATATTCATAGCTACATTATAAACAGGCCATCCCCGCTGTGTCAAATGCCCCACTTGATTTCCTCACCCACATTCAACCCCTCCTAAGTCCTTGTCCATCAATGAGTTCGGCGAAAATCCGATGGCTCTGGGACTTATTGGAGTAGGAT
>JBMFOM010000037.1:0-15840 GCA_049969615.1 Caldifarciminota bacterium | reverse complement strand
ATGTCGGCACCATGTTTTTGACCAAAACTGACCATTCCAAGAAACCAAACCTTGATTTTATGCGGATCTCAGAACATGGGGGTAGCTAGAAATGGGGTTTTGGTGTCAAACTTGGGCTTAACAAAGCCCATGAAAGGGCACCACATAGAAATACTTCAGGTGCCTACTCAGGGGGAATGGTACCACCCTCTCCATAATCCAGACCTCTGACGGAGGCTGTGCGGTAGCGGGAGCGACATATAAGTTTCTGCGCCGGCAATGACGATTTCCTCGTGCTCAAGCTGGACCAGGACGGGAACTACCCTGGGTGCATTCGGGCCTACTCGCCGACCGTGGACGCCCCTCCCCGAGCACATCATCACCTTCCCTGGGCGCAAGCTGTTCGCCGACTGCGACAGCACCAACCCTCACGATAACCGACGCTTGCCCGCCGGGCGTTGAAGAGCAGGACATCCTCCCCGGCTCCGGAATAACCTGCTCCCCTGTATCCGGCGGCCTCGTGTTCAATTCAAGGGTCGATCTCGGAATAAGGATATACTCAGTTGAGGGTAGGCTCGCATATTCCGGCAACCTAGAGAAAGGCCAGAACCGGATCCCCCTTGAACAGGGGGCTTATATCTGGATTATAGGAGCAGGTACGGGGACCTACCCAGTGTTCAAGGGAAAGCTAGTCGTGAGGTAGCCTGCCCGGCCAGCGATTATGAATACCAGGGAACACCCCTTTCCCTAGCGTCAAGTATCCTATAGTAAAGGGCCTCGGCCTGCTCGGCCACACGTGGCCAGGAGTATCTGTCCGCGGAGCGAAGGCCCTCTTGCCTAAGCCTGGCATAGAGCTCGCGGTCAGAAAGAACCCTGACGATATCCGCGGCGTAGGTCTCTGGGTTCCAGATGTCCGTTAGAATGCCGTTGACTCCAGATTCTATGACCTGCGCATATCCGGAGATATGACTCGCGACGACCGGAGTTCCGCAAGCCATTGCCTCAATGAGGACTATGCCGAATGTCTCGCCGCCTACCGCGGGGGAGGTGTAGAGGTCCACCGAGGCGTAGTATGAAGGCAAGAGATCGGTTGGCACGAAACCCTCAAAGAGAACCGAATCCCTGAGCTCGGATGGCACGGATTTCTTGTATAGCTCCAGGTTCGGTCCCTTTCCGCAGGCGACGAGAACAGCGTCCGGAATCTCCATCTTCACCAGCTTGAACGCTTCCAGTATATATGGAAAACCTTTCCGTGGTTCCATTCGGCCGACATAGAGGATTTTCGGGCCCTTTATGCTCATGAGTTTTTCAATCATGGGGACATCCGGCCTGAAACGTTTCGTGTCAACGCCGTTTGGGATTATGCAGTAGTTATGGCCCGGGTAATATGGAAATATCTCGTCCGTAGCGACCCGTGACACACCAACATTAGCATCTATGCGCTTGGAAAGCCCCCGGAAGGCGAACCGCCCCAGCTTGTGCCAGTTGAAACCCACAAAGGCCGTATGGTGGGTTGCCACAACAGGAGAAAGCGAGGCCCTGGCCGCGAGAAATGGGAGGTTTGGCGCATAGGGGCCGTGAACATGGATTATATCGTAGCCGGACCGAACGACCTCCTTGACCTTCTGAGCGACCTTTGGGGTAATTGGGGTGATTGTGAGTTGAGTGAGATTGAACGCTTTGGTTGCCTTCAGTATCTTTATCTTGCCGACGCGAATGATCCCCTCCTCGCTCTCAGGCGCGCCCTCGTAGCCGGCTGTTAGTATATCAACATGGTGGCCGCGCTCCCTGAGGGCAAGTGTAAGATGGTGAAGGTGCTCTGTCACGCCACCGGGAAAGGGATAATATGCATCAGAACACTGAATTATCCGGAGCTTTTTCATGCTTGAGATTATAACCTACTTCCTGCGCAGGATCAATTATTTGTGTATCCGGGAAGACCGAACATACCAGAGGTAGTGGTCCTAGTTCCTTAGAGACCCCAGATTGAGCCGCGCCTGAATTCCAAGGATAGGATGAACAATCTTTTAGTTGGACTGATTCCTTAACAATTCAATGCTTACAACTTGCCACTCAATCTCGGTTACAACACCTTGCGGGGCAGGAGCGTTATTCCTCCTCTCCTTCTTCCTCTTCCCACATATCCTCCTCCATCTCGTAGATGTCAAACTCCCCTGTTAGCTCCCGCAGTTCAAAGACCTTTGTTTCAATTTGGTGGAGCGTTTCGGATGCCCTCGCGAAAAACTCCGCCAGCTCGGTCTTGACTGTCTCGCCGGTTAGGGCAGAATTGACCTCGTTGGATATTATCTTCCTGAGATCAACCAGGGTATCCCTGAGATGCTGGAGGTCCGGAGAGGAATCATCCGTTGTACTGTAGGAGCCGTATTCATCATCTTCCCTTGTCACGGTCATCTGGGAAAGCATGCTGTCAATCTCATCTAAGAGGTCCATTATGATGCTATCCCAGTCGGAGTTGTAGCCGGAGATCTGCTCCCAGAGCTCCAGCACTTCGTCTTCTGTCATGGCCATATCATTTACCTCCTCATGTTTATCTTTCCCTCACGAAGAACTTTCCCGGAAGTTGCCTAACCGCGCCCTTCATCTCCAGGGAGAGGAGGACCGAAAGGGCTTGCGGCGCGTCAATTCCCAGGGCTTCGGCTATTTCATCAACATGCATGGGTTCTGCTTTTACCAGGTCAAAAACTGGCTTCTCGTTCGGGTCTATTTCCGGCAAGGGTCTTTCCCTTCCCTGGCCCAGGAGAACCTCCGGGCCAGTATAAACATAGGCGCCCTGAGATAGGAGCCTGTTGGTTCCCCTGCTCTTATCCGAGAATATGTTTCCGGGCACAGCGTAGACATCCCTTCCCTGGTTGAGGGCGTGCCCTGCGGTTATCATTGCGCCAGAATCAACATCCCCCTCCACAATTACCGTTGCCCAGGAGAGGCCAGAGATTATTCTGTTCCTGCCGGGAAAGTGCCCTGGTTCCGGTTTTACCGACGGCAGGAACTCGGAGACCACTGCGCCGCCAGTCTCGGCTATCCGAGCGAAGAGCTCAAGATGGGACGAGGGCGAGGGGTGCCTGTGGCCCGAACCCATGACCGCGACAGTCTTGCCGCCGGCTTTCAGGATGGCCCTGTGCGCTATCCCATCTATGCCCAAGGCGCCACCTGATATTAGGGTTATGCCAGCCCTCCCGAGCGCACCCCCCAACTCCTCCGCGACCCTTCGGCCGTATGAGGTGGGGTTTCTCGTTCCCACAACAGCGACCCCTGGCTCCATGAGAATACCGGGGTCTCCCATCACAAAAAGCAGGGCCGGGGCATCGTCCAACTGCGCGAGGTGCGTGGGATAACCAGCCTCCCAGAAGCCAATCGCGTGGATTCCGGCCTGCTCCACGAACAGGATGTCATCGGCCACGGTTGAGAAATCAAAGACCTTGATGGCAAGGGCAACCTTTTCGCCAACCAATGGCCCCAGCTCCGCGACCCTAGCCGAGAAAACGGCCCCCGGCGATCCGAACGAGGCTATTAGCTTCCTGTAGCGCACCGGGCCAAGGCCCTTAACGGCCAAAAGGCCTATCTTTTCCGCGAGCGAATCCCTTAATTCTCGCAAAGTGCCAAATGATATTGAAAGGACCGGGATGGATCAAGCTGAAAGACCTCCGGAACCGGCGCGCCTGCTCCATATACATGAACGCGGTGATTATCGCGGCAATGTATATCCTTGTATTATCAATAACCTCCGGGTTAGATATGGCCGCGCTCAGACAGGATGGCATGACACTGTGAAAAGATCAATGTTGAATCGGTGGGAGTCTAGCCACTAGAATTTTGCCCTGATGGAGTAACGATATGTCTGAAGAGACACAGAAGCCAGAAGAGGGTGCGAAGCCCACTGCTAAGGATAACAAGAACACCATGGGCCTCATCTGCATGCTGGTGAATATACTGGTTCCCCTGTTCACGGGCTTCGCCGGGGTCGGCATAGGCGGGATAATCTATGGTGCGACCCAGAAGACGACCGACCCCTCCACGGAAAGGTTTTTCAAGAACGGCCTCACCCAGCTCATAGTGAGCGTCGGATCGTTGGTCCTCCTCGTCTGCTGTTCGTTCTTCGCCCTTCCCATCATAACCGGTGTCACCCTGGGTCTGGGCGCTGTTCTTTACCTTTTCGTGTTCATACTTCTCCTACCGCCCATTGGCATGTATGTCTGGGCCATAATTGACGCGATAGCCATTTACCAGCATTCGCAAACATCAAGCTGAATGGATGACCCCAGGGCAAAGGCCGCGCTGATCCTCATCCTCAACATAGTGATGCCTGGCCTGGGTGGCCTTGTATACTCGGTCTGGTTTCAGAGGGATAGACAGGTGTGGATAAGGGCACTTATACAGCTTTGCCTCTTCTGGTTTTCGGTAATCATGGCCTCCTGCAACAAGTATCTGTATTTCATAATCATTGCAGTTTTTGTGGTCTGGATATGGGCCATAGTTGAAGGGATTGAGATATACCGGCACTCCCAGGGCTAGGCCTTTTGAGGTGAAGACCCTTTGCGGAGACATGAAACGTTTGTGCTATTGCTCCTTGTCGCCACGGTTCCTGGATTTTGCTTGCGCTGACAACCGGTCCTGAGCTCTCACATATTCCTACCTCTCAGATAGTTGCATCAGCTTGACCTCAGCCATTAAAATTTGCCAAAACCTGAAAAAGGAGGTTTGATAAATGGACGATCCAAAGACAAGAGGCATATTGGTGCTGATACTGAATATCATCATCCCAGGCGTGGGCGGTCTCATCTACGCCGCTGGGGTGAAGGACGACGCGGACAAGGCCAAGAAGGCGCGGATGAACGCGATAATCCAGCTCATCCTCTATGTGGGCGGTATCGTGCTCTCGGCCTGCACATTGGGCATAACCATCCTCGCGTCCCTGGGCGCGTGGATTTGGGCCCTCATAGAGGGCATAAAGTATTTCAAGGAGCTCAGCGCCCAGGCCGCGCCGCCTTCTGCATAAGATCTGCCTGCCCTGAAGCCAACAGCCCCGGCCCTGAGCCGGGGCTTTTTCGTCCCGGGTTCTTGAGATAATGGTACAGAAGGAGGCTTTGTGTGCCCTTCGTAGCGCTGGAGATATATGGGCGCCAACTTTGTCTCCCTCAGGTTGGCTCCTCGGTCAATCAGTGCGAGGGCCGACCGGGGTCCCGATAGTTCTCAGGCTAGATAAGGGAGTTCCACCGGACCTGAACCACTGATCACCCAGATCTCGCGATGGGTTGTAAGTCTCGGATTATAAAGGGATCAACCCAGATAACATTTTTATCCTGTCTTTGGAACCCGGGCGCGGCTCAATCTGGGGTCTCTAAAAAACATAAAGACTTAGAACTATTGCCTCAGATCTGTCCGGTCTCCCTAAACTCGCAAACACTTGATCCTGCACGGGAAGTAGGTTATAATTTCACGCTCATCCGGGAGGTGAAGATGAATGTCAGAGGCTACGATGTGATAGAATTGGCCTCATTTACCCAGGAGAAGCTGGGGGATAAGTGGGGCGAGATATTTATGCGCGCGGGCCTGCCGCTGAGCCCTAACTCAAACAGCTGGTATCCCGTCCCCGCGTTTTGCGATGTGCTTGAGGGCATAGCAAAGGCCCTTGCCTTGGAACCTACGGTCATAGCATGGGAGACCGGGAGATATTCAGCTGACAAAGCCGCCAGTGGTCCCCATAGGCTACTTTTTTTCTTTGCCAGCCCCACATTCATAGTAAAGAGGACAAATACCCTATGGGGTTTTTATCACGACTTTGGCAAGATAATTGTCACACCAGACGGCGCGAGCGCTGTCCGTTTCTGTTTAGCCGGTTGCCCCGATCTCCCGGAACTCTACCGACACAACATAGCTGGATGGGTTGAGAGGGCTCTTGAGCTCTCTGGTGCAAGGGATGTTAAGGTGGACTTGTTGCCCAGAGAGGAAGACCTATTGCCTTTTCACGCGAGCTGGCGATAACACCCCAAAATCAAAGAGTAAAACCCTGAGGAATCCCGTCACGAGAGCATTTTATCAGAATTCTCTTTTCCTCTCAACCCCACCAACAGTATTGCTGAGAGAACCAGGGCGGCGCCAGCCCATTCGGCCACACCCAATCTCTCACGCAGGAAAATAAAACTCCAGGAGACCGCGAGGACGACCTCGCCGAGGAGCATCACCGAGGAGGCGGTTGCGGATATGCCGCGCAGGCTGTATATGTAAAATATGAAAGGAATAAGCGAGCAGAATATCCCTAGGTAAGCCCCCACACCTGCGGTCATCCAGCCAAAAGATCCGATGCCCACGAAGAGGAACGGTAGGGTGAGCGGCGCGGTCAGGACCATTGTTCCAAAAGCGATTTCAAGGACATCCCAGCCGGAGTCAATCAGCCTCTTTGAGATTACGATATATATGGTATAGACCATTGCCGCGCCAACACACATCAGATCACCCACGAAACTGCCCTTGCTCATGAACGATGGGTTGAGTCCAGTTGACACTATGCCAGCGCCGATGAACCCTATGATAACCCCCGCACCAGTTGGGGGGTTTATCCTTTCCTTTAGAAATATGGGCGCGACGAGGGCAACCGAGATAACATAGCTGTTTATGATAAGGGCGGCCTTTGAGGCTGTGGTGAGGTCTTGGCCAAAGAACTGTAGCGCGAAACCCATGGCGTTTGATATGGCCATAGCCCATATTTCCTTCTTTCTCAGTATGTGCCAAGGAAAGGGCTTTTGCAGGATAGCGAAGAGTGAGAGCGCGCTGATTCCCGCTATGATGAACCGGACAGCTAGAAGGGGGCCTGGATTCGTGTAAAAAAGCGCCCATTTTATCACTGGGAATGAAGTGCTCCAGAGAATAACGGCCGCGCTCAGGGAGAGCCTGTGGTTTTTCATCTGAGGGATATCGCGCTGATGGCACCCCCATTCCAGATCAGCCTGTAAAAACCAGGGCCCGGCAGTCTAGCCGTGCTCGTTCCGGGTCTGGCCTGGTGAACTGCCCAGAGCCGGCCCGTAGCATCATATATCCTGATGGCTACGGGTGATGATGTGTGGTTATCAATCCGAATAAAGCCCTTGCCGGTCGTCTGGACCAAGATTTTCGGGGCCGGATTCTCGCGCTCGGTGGCACCACAGACGCGTTCCGCGCGCATGAGCACCCTGCAATCTGGGTCAACTATCAGGTCCTGGGTCTGAAAGCCAGGGTTCAGCTGGAATGTGTCAGAGCCATATCCCATGAAAACCGTGTCCCTGGCGGTGTCTGGCCCGCCGATCATCATTACCTCAACTGGCATAAAGAACATGGGTCCGTGGTCCTGAACCTGCCTGAAGATAAGGGTCAGGGTATCTCCGGCCTGCCACCAGTCATATTGCACCCGTGGATAACCGACATCCTCGCACCACTCCGAAAAGAACCAAATGAGGCAGTCTCCGAGGATATAGCTCATGGCATTCCGAAAATCATCAGTGTTGACTATACTATCCCGGTATGTCGAGTAATAGAATCTCATCCCCTCTTGGAACAGGCTGTCTCCCATGACCCATTTCAGCATCCTTATTACCCACGCGCCCTTGCAGTAGACCGTCGCGCCTGTGAACCTGTCGGGATCACGGAGGGGATATGGTGGCAAGGCGCTGTCCTCGTAGAAATAAAGGTCTCTCGCCCAGAGCCACCTGTCTATTGCGCTATCCGGGCCATAGACATGTTCAGTGAACGAGAAGTCAGACCAAACAGCCATCCCCTCCGAGAGCCATATCTCCTTCCAAGAGACCGGCGTCAGCGCATCGCCCCACCACTGGTGAGCTAACTCGTGAGCGAATACATATTCCATTGAGAGGTCACCGGTTATGGTGTGCGAGCCGACCATTATGCAGGTCTGGGTCTCCATGCCTATGGGGTCCTCTGTCTCAACAAATGCTAGCTTCTCGTCCAGGAACGGATACTCGCCAAACCTGTCTGAGTAGAATTTCAGCATGTCCGGGACATGTTGGAATGAGACCCTGGCTTTTGCCGTGTCGTCCGGGAACACATAGTAATAAATGGGTATTCCGGCAAAAGAGGTGTCAAGCCGAACATATGGGCCACCCGCGGCCAGGAGCAGATAAGGGGAAACGGGATGAGTTTCTCTCCAGAAATATGTTGAATCCCGAACGCTGTCTAGAGTGCCGTTGGACGCGATGAAACAGCCGTATGGCCCTGTCAGCGCGAGCCTGGCGGGTGCCTTCGCGCTGGGGTTATCGTTGCACGGAAGCCACGCCTTTGAGTCATAGAACTGACCGAGACTGAAGAAGGAGGAATCCCTAAAGTGGATGCCGCGGTCACGGGTGGGCCCAGCATAGAATACCCTGATGGTGCATGTTTCCACCGGCGCGAGAATGGGAACGAAGACCGTGTCTGAATCCCTGAGGAAAGGGACCAGGGCACCATTCAGAAACAGGGAGTCAATCGTGTAGTTGGAGGTGAGGTGAAAGGCCATGGTGTCAGTTTCCGGCCTCAGGGCAAGGGTCAGGGAAACATCCCCGGCTATGCTCTGTTCAAGAGGCCTAACTAGGAGCCTTATGTCGTAATTCAGGGTTTTATAATCCCAGGATATAGAGGAAAGAATGATCACCAGAGCCATCTCTCAGCGCCTCGGAGATCCGCGCCTCACCAGCGTCTCAGAGTTAACCATGTTACTATTATGGTGGTTACAGCGGATAGAACTCTCAGGTAATCGTCATACCAAAGGAACGCGACCCTATTGACTATTATTCTGTCCCCGGCCTTTGCCTCATCCTGTGGGCGGACAGATACCCTTGACCCATCAGGTTTTACAACCGTGAATTTCTTTGTGTAGCCCCTTTCTCCTGGCCCGGCAAGGCTAACGTACTCTATGTAGGTTAACCCAGGTGAATACTGATAGGCGCCGGGCAGTTTTACCTCTCCTAGCACATAGACCTCAGATGGGATACGCGGGACCTCAACCCTGTCACCCGGCTCCAGGCTTGTCTGAAGGCTCGCGGCCATCCTTATCCCGCCGCGGACAATGGTTATTCCTTCCACTGAAGCCCTGGACATCAGGCCTCCAGCCTTTTTTATGGCTCGCTCAACATTATCTCCCTCTTCCCAAGTTACCCTAACCGTTCTGCCTCCCTCAATGCTCTTGACCACATCTGGACTGGTTGAGTCGTTGAAATAGATCGTTAAAAGCCCAACCGCTCCGGATACGACTACGGTCTTCTTTGAAGCAGGAATGAAGACCGTCATATCATTGTCCACCAATGGGTTCTGGGATTTATCCCCGTCCAGAAAATACCTGTAGAGGTTGAAAACCTTTTCTTGTCCGTCCATGCTGACCCTGATTCCCGTCAAATCAGCGCCGCCGGTCGCGCCCCCAGCTTTCACTATGAGATCAGAGAGCCTCTCAACGGCCGAACAGGCCATCACGCCCTGGTTGAGAACCTGGCCTACCACGCTGACCGAGACTACCCTGGGATATGCCAGACTGAGGTTGACATCCGTCTTCCGGTAGAAACACCCATAGAATGCCCGTAGGGTATCCTCTGCCTCGGCCATTGTAAGTCCAGAAAGATATTTCTTTCCGAGAAATGTGCCGGATGAACGGCTCTGATATCCGGGAATGGCGCTTTCCTCGGTGCTGGCTAGGCCTGCCGCGGAAACGCCCGGCCCATAGAGGGGGACCCAACCAGAGACATCCACCGTGATGTCCACCGTATAAGACACCGAACCAAAGAGGGTTACCCTTAGGCTGTCTCCGGGGCCAAGCCGGTATTCTCTCGGGTCAACCCTGGCCTCCGGGTATGGCCTGAGCAGGGCATCCCATCTTGAGGGCCCTCTGGCGCCAATCAGCAAGGTAATCAACAGGTATGTCATTTACTCTCGCTCCGATGAGGCTATCTCTTCCAGAAGCGCGCGCGCAATATCCTCTACCTTGACCTTTTTCACAACACGCCCTTTCCTAAATATTAAGCCAAAACCGCGCCCCGCCGCAACCCCGAAGTCTGCCTCCCTGGCCTCTCCGGGGCCGTTGACCTCGCATCCCATCACAGCCACACGAAATGGCTCCTTTATGTCTACCAGTGCCTCAGTTATCTCCTGAACGATTGGGACTATGTCAACCCTGGTCCTGCCGCAGGTCGGGCAGGAGATTATCATGGGGCCGCGAGCCCTTAGCTCAAGGGATCTGAGAATCTCCCAGGCTACCCTGACTTCTTCAACCGGATCGCCTGTGAGGGAGACCCTTATCGTGTCGCCTATATCCTCATCAAGCAGAATCCCTAAGGCAACCGCGCTCCTTATGGCACCCGGCCACGGAGGGCCGGCCTCCGTGAGGCCTAGGTGCAGGGGCTGAGGGGTTTTCTTTGCGAGCAATCTGTAAGCCCTCACGGTGTCCGGGACCCGGCTGGACTTCACCGACAGGAGGAAATCTCCAAAATCCCTTTCCAGAAAGAAATCCGCCCACCTCAGGGCGCTCTCCGCGAGCGCCTCGGGCGTTACGCCCCCGTGCTTTTCAATGAGGTCTTCCTCCAGGGAACCGGAATTAACGCCTATCCGGGCCGGAACACGGTTGGCCCTGAGCGCCCTGATCACCTCCTCCACCTTTTCTGGCCCCCTTATGTTGCCCGGGTTTATCCGTATTTTGTCCGCGCCCGCGTCCGCGCACATTATCGCTATTTTGTGATCAAAGTGGACATCCGCTATGAGCGGAATGTCTGTCTCCTTGCGTATCTCTTTGAAATGCTTGACCGCGGCCACGGACTGAACAGCCACCCTGACAAGTTCAGCTCCGGCCTGATGGAGGGCATTTATCTGCTCAACCGTAGCCCTGACATCCTCGGTTCTCGTGGATGTCATGGACTGGACGCGGACGGGATTGCCGTGGCCTATTCCGACACCGCGAACCTTAACCTCTCTTGTTTTCAAGTCATAAATTATAACCCATTTCCCGCGCAGAATCATGTATTTGAACATCTGGGGAGACTGGACATACCCGATGCAATGGTTCTAAGTCCTTCCAAGAGGATTGCGGACAATCCCCAGCTTTAAACTTTGTCAGTGAAGCTAATCAGGGTTTCGCTCGCGCAGGTCAACCCAACTGTCGGGGATATAAAGGGCAACCTTGAACTCGTGAAGTCCACCCTGGACCAAGCCCTTGCCCTTGGTTCTGATCTGGTTCTGTTTCCAGAGCTAACCCTTACAGGTTACCCGCCGGAGGACCTGCTTCTGAGGCCGGATTTCATTGAGGAGAATCTTTCTGCCTTGCGTGAGCTGGTTGATTTCACTAGTGGCAAGGACATCCTCGCGGTAGTTGGTTTCGTTGATAAGACCGACGACATCCACAACGGGGTCGCAATCATACACGACGGCGAGCTCGTTGATGTCTATCATAAGGCCTTCCTGCCAAACTACGGCGTGTTTGATGACAAGCGCTATTTTATGCCGGGCGAGCGGTTCCCCGTTTATCTTTTCCGTGGAGTTAGGATAGGGGTCAACATCTGCGAGGACATCTGGCATCCGGATGGTCCCCTGTATTATCAGTCCCTTCTTGGCGACGCTGAGGTCATCCTGAACATAAACGCCTCCCCTTATCACATGGGAAAATGGCGCCAGCGTGAGACCATGCTCTCAACTAGGGCTTCCGACAACGGTGTTTTTGTGGTCTATCTTAATTCTGTCGGAGGCCAGGACGAGCTGGTCTTTGACGGGGGCTCGGTGGTTTTCGGGCCGGATGGCGAACTCGTGGCCCGTGCGCCCATGTTCCGGGAGGGGCTTTTTACCATTGACCTTGATCCGGGCCTGGTTCTCCGGCACCGGGTTCATGACACCCGAAGGAGGGAGCAGAAGACCAGGTGGGGGGCCCTTGGTTTGGTTGAGGAGATAACTGTTGATTCGTCGGACCCGCGCGAGCGCGATGAGACTCTATGTTTTGTCAGCGACCCTCCCTCTTTGGAAGAGGAGGTCTGGAACGCGCTTTTGACCGGAGTTTCCGATTACACGAGGAAAAACGGCTTCAGGGGTGTCGTGATAGGCCTCTCTGGCGGGATTGACTCTGCCCTAGTCTCTGTCCTTGCGGCAGACGCCTTAGGCCCCGAGAATGTCTCTTGCCTGTTCATGCCCTCGCGCTACACATCCAGAGAGAGCCGGGAGGACGCGTTTGCCCTCGCGAAGAACCTTGGGGTCAGGATAACGGAGATTCCTATAGATAACCTATTCCAGGTATACCTCGATTGCCTGGCCCCACACTTTGTCGGCAAAGAGCCTGATATTACCGAGGAAAACATCCAAGCCAGGATCCGCGGCAACCTGCTCATGGCGTTCTCAAACAAGTTCGGCCACCTGGTTCTCACGACCGGGAACAAGAGCGAGCTTTCCACCGGCTACGCAACCCTCTATGGTGATCTCTCCGGTGGTTTCGCACCGCTCAAGGATGTCTCAAAGACCCTGGTCTATAAGCTGGCCAGGTTCAGGAATGCCTTGAGACCTGTGATCCCGGATAGGATGTTCACCAAGCCGCCCTCAGCCGAGCTCAGGCCAAATCAGACTGACCAGGACACCCTTCCCCCATACGAGACCCTTGATCCCATATTGCATTTGTATATAGAGGAGGATATGCCGCCCTCGGAGATAATCGGGAGGGGATTTGACCCTGATGTCGTCAGGAGGGTCGTTCGCATGGTTGACTCATCGGAATACAAGCGTCGTCAGGCCCCGCCGGGCATAAAGATAACCGAGAGGGCCTTTGGCAGGGACAGGAGGATGCCCATAACAAACGGGTTCGGGGGGTGAGGGTTGGAAAGGGGTTCTTGGCCACCCGTGCTTGGGGAAACCGAAGCCTTTAGCCTCCCTGATGCTTGATCCTGTATAGGAAGAGGGATCTGGAGCTTTACCCAAGCCATCCACAACCGCAAGACCTGGGGTGGTGGAACTGGTTTGCTCCCGTGCCTTAAGATTTGCCAAAGGACAGATTATGAAGAGAGAGGATTTTGATAGGTTCTGGACAGAGAAGGAAGCAAGGACCAGACTCAGGACGTGGCCCTGGTTATTGGTGGTTCAATAGTCATTCCGCATATGCGGGATGCGCTTGAGACCTGGCTGGAATTGCAGTGAACCGCACGCGGGGCGCGGGTATACCGGCCACGGATACAAAGCCTGGCCATAGAAGTTGAGGCAATGTTTATGTGCCCACCAGACGAAACCAAAGCGAATGGCCCCGGCGTTGTCTGTGCGATTCTTCCTTGCGCCAGAGCCTTCATCTACATTAAAATATGGTTCTGTCTGAATGTCCAACGTTAAAATAAAGGATAGTAAGGGGAATGTTGTTGGCGAGACTGGGAAGGGAGAAAACCTCCTGGGATTCAGGGCTCAGGGGCTCCTATACAGGGCCGACAACAGGACATATGACCTCTCCGCGCCCATCCCGGAGGGGATAGAAGAGGTATATCTCGTTGATTTTGAAGACCCTGCCGGCAAAGAAGCATACTGGCACACATCATCCCACATACTGGCGCAGGCGGTCAAGGAGCTGTTCCCGAACGTAAAGCTCGCGATAGGCCCGCCCATTGAAGTGGGATTCTACTATGACTTTGACATTGACGATGCCACATTCTCGCCGGATAATCTGTCCGAAATAGAAAACCGGGCACGCGAGATAATCACGCGAGACCTGCCGGTTGAACGCATTGAAATGGACAGGGATGAGGCGATAAAGCTGTTCTCAGACTCAGGAGAGAAATACAAGGTTGAACTCCTGAGGGATATTCCGGACAAGAGGGTCACCCTCTACAGGCAAGGAGATTTTATTGACCTGTGTAGGGGGCCACACCTAGCGTCAACCGGCGTAGTAGGCCAAATAAAGGTCCTCTCAGCATCAGGGGCATACTGGCGAGGGGATGAGCATGGCCCTAGGCTCCAGAGGATATACGGCGTATCCTTCCCGACTGAAGAGGAGCTCTCCGAGTTTCTGAGAAGGTTGGAGGAGGCCAAACGTAGGGATCACCGAAAGCTCGGAGTTGAATTGGATCTCTTCTCTTTCCATGAGGAGGCTGGACCAGGGGTCGTTATATGGCACCCGAAGGGCACTCTAGTCAGGGAGATAATTGAAGACTACTGGCGCGAGGTTCACAGGGAGGAGGGATATGAGTTCATAAGGAGTCCTCACCTCTTTCGCTCAAAGCTCTGGGAAATGTCTGGCCACCTGGGCTTTTATCGGGAAAACATGTATGTGTTCAACCGGGACGACGAGGACTATGTCATAAAACCAATGAACTGCCCCGCGCACATTCTGGTCTATAAATCCAAAAAGAGGAGCTATCGGGACCTCCCCATGAGGCTGGCGGAGTTGGGCACTGTCTACCGGTATGAGCGATCCGGAGTGCTCCATGGACTATTCAGGGTCAGGGGTTTCACTCAGGATGACGCGCACATATTCTGCTCCCAGGACCAGTTCGTTGACGAAGTGAGGGGAGTGATCAAACTGACCAAGAGGATACTCAGAAAATTCGGCTTTGAAGACTATAAGGTTGACCTGTCCGTCAGGGACCCGAAGAGACCAGAAAAATACATGGGAGATGAAGAGGGGTGGGTTCTCGCAGAAAACGGCTTGGCAAAAGCCCTCACGGCGGAGGGACTGTCATACGAGATCCAGGAAGGAGAATCCGCTTTCTATGGACCGAAGATAGACATTCAACTGCACGATGCCTTGGGCAGGCGCCACCAGTGCACGACAATCCAGGTTGATTTTAACATACCGACCAGGTTTGATGTCACTTACATCGGCCAGGATGGGCTTGAGCACAGGGTCGTGATGATCCATAGGGCAATACTGGGTTCAATAGAGCGTTTCTTCGGCGTCCTCCTGGAACACTATGGCGGCGCGTTCCCCCTCTGGCTCGCGCCGGTTCAGGTCGCGGTCCTGCCGGTTGTCTCGGTGGTCAACTCCTATGCGGCAAAAATAACCGAAATACTGAAGGCAAATGGCCTGCGCGCTGAGTTTGACCTTAGGCCAGAGCGAATCTCCTACAAAATAAGGGAGGCCGAGGCCCAGAAGGTTCCCTACATGGCGATCGTGGGAAAGAGGGAGGCGGAATCCGGGAGGGTTTCTGTGAGGAAAAGGAGAGGGGGCGATATGGGAGCGATGAACCTGGAGGAGTTCATTGGAATGGTTTTGGGTGAGATCAAAGGTGAGGAGAATGGTTCCTGAGGGGAAGGGGCTTGTTTCGTCTGAAAATTCACGAATAATCAATCATAACATGATTTCGTCATGATGACCATGATCCTCGTTTCCCTTTCCTCCCGAAGCCCCAATAAAAGGTTTTACACTCCATTCTCCCCTCAGGAAACCCTGAATGTTGAGCTCATAGCCAGCTGGTGGATGCTTATCTTTGACATTTCGGACCCGACCAATCCTGCCAAGATAGCCTGGTGGCGTCCTTCCTTTTACAGTGTCTACCAGGTCGCTTTCTACCCACCCTGCTACATCTACGCCTCAAGCGACGCGGGAGACTACTACACGGATATCCTTGATGTCTCTGACCCCTCCAATCCTCACGCGATTGATTCCCTGGTCACGGACTGGGGAGTTGACCAGGCCCTTGAGGTCTATGACCACTATCTCTACCGCGGAGAAAAGTGGGGCACAGTCTGGAACATTTCTGATCCCCTGAATCCGACATTTGTCTATAGGGCTTTGTCCCTGGTTCACTCCGCCAGTGATTACTTCATCAACCCGGAGAACAGAAGGCTTTACCTGGTGAACTATCTCTATGTCATGGATCTCTCGGACCCGGCTTACCCGATCAAGGTCGGGGCATGGGGCGGAGATGCTTACAAGGTATGGCT
>JBMFOM010000036.1:0-16020 GCA_049969615.1 Caldifarciminota bacterium | reverse complement strand
CCTCTCCTTCATACCCAGAGAATAAGGCAAGTGGTCAATCAGGGGCCAGCTAGAGGACAGCCGGGTGAAGGATCACGTTATTCTTCCCTGCTTGAACCTCACCCTGCCACGGGCTTAAAATTGTGGCCATGCTAGTCGCGTTTTTGTTAGCCAGAACCTTGGTCGTTAATTCAGATTACCAGGGAGTTGAAATGAGGCTTACGTCGGACACCTCTCTGGTGGTCCAAGGAAAGCATCTTTACGGAGAGACGGGCGACACTGTTAAGGTCGTCGCGGAGGGTGACCTGGTTATCAGCGTTCCATCCGCGTGGGGAATTGCTTTTTCCTCCGAATCCGGATCCATTTCACTCAAGTCAAGGACAGGCCAGGGGCCTTTTCCTCAATTCCTCACGGTGGTGACCGTTTCCGGCGACCTCTACATGACCGGCCTCTTTCCGACCCGGCTAACCTTCACCTCCATGACCGGAGATGCTACCCTGGAGGGACCTGTGTTGGGTGATGACTGGACTGCCTCAGAGTATAACATCCAGACCGCGTCCGGTCGTGTGGACATAAAGGGGGCCGGACAGGGCGTTTTCTGGGTTAACACCCTGACAGGGCCAGTGAGCCTCACTTTGGATTCGTTGCCCCGAAGAGCAAGCTATGACTTTAGGACTGGAACCGGTCCAATCAGATTTGCCTACCGAGACACTATTATTGCCGACAATTTCACCTTTCAGAGGGATGGGTTCTCGGTTGCGGCCCGGAGGATAGGTTTCGTAGAACAAGAGGAAAGGGGCTGGCTTTGGAAGTGGGGCAAGGCCTGGTCTCCCCTCCTGGTGATTGATTACAACAGGGTCAAGGGACCGGAGCTCGGCATGGGCGTTGATCTCAACCTTGGCGGCCCTGACGCGCACACTGCTTCCGGCGGCCTCTCCTATGCCTTTGCCGCAAAAACTCCCTTCTGGTTCATAAGGGTTTCGCCCCGGTTTGTGACCAATCCCAACTTCTACATTGATCTTTGGGCCTACGACACGATAGCGAGTTTTGACGCTTGGACCATGGGCAAATATGAGAACGCGCTTTCCGCGCTCATATTTACCGAGGACGCGAGAGATTACTTCGCCAGGAGAGGGATTTCGGTTGGAGCGAGGGCTGTTCCCAGCGCTAGGCTGAGCGCTAGCCTTACTTACGAGATGAGCGAGATCGCGCCGATTGAAAAGGTCACTGATTTCGGCCTACTGGGGCCTGATTTCAGGTCAAACCCCGCCGCGGACTCGGGCGCGCTCCGGGCCCTCCGCCTGGGTTCCACCTACAGGAACCCTGGCGTTGTTCTGTCTATTGAATACACATATTCTCTGCCAGACTCCTTTGATCTCAATCAGCTGGCTGGCGTTATCCGGCTAACTAGGGAGGGATGGTCATACATCATCCTTGCGCGGCTCTGTGTTGGCTACTCGTTAGCCAATAAGCCAGCTCCGCGGCCCTTCCTCTTTGGCCTGGGGGGCGTGGGGACCATCCCTGCCTACCCCTACAAATACCAAGAGGGCGACCACGCGATTCTCTGGAACCTGGAATACCAGATGAAGCTCAGGCACACCGGACCCTTGAAGAGGATCATGGCCTTTGCCGATGTGGGGAAGGCCTGGACTGGCTCGTTTTCCGCTGATTCGCTCATGGTCTCTCTGGGCGCTGGTTTCTCTGTCTATGGGATATCCGCGAGGATCGCGCAGGATGTTATTGACATAGAGAGGCCAGCGAGGTTCTTCGTTAGATTGGAACAAAGGTTCTGAGAGCCTCCCTCGTTTGTTGCCTGTTTTTGACTGACAGTTTTATCAGAGGTCTCAACGCTATTTAATTATCCGCGGTGGAAGATTAACTTTCCAAGGACAAACCCCCCTAAAATAAGGGTTTTGGTGTCAGGGTTGGGTTAGAACTATTGCCTCGGGTATCTCCGGTTCCCCCAAATACGCAAATGTTTGATCCTGCCCAGGAAGTGGGTTTTTAAGATGCTAGCAGAACCTTTGCTAGTGCCCAGACTCCCCAAGCCTGTCCCCACCGGGCATAATTTGTCCTGTTATAGATAAACCTTCCCCTCTGATATCCGAACCGGCCTTCTCTGTTCATGAACAGGTGAATAAGGGCATCCGCAAGTTTCAAAGCCTTCTGGGTTTCTCCCAGCTCAGCCATCGTGCCCGCGGCAACCGCGAATGTGTGGACATCCAGGGGATACCTCCTGTCGATCCTCCACAAAGGCAGGCCATCGGAGCCAAAAAGATTCCTTTTGTAGAAATCAACAACCTTTTCAAGCGGTTCGCCGAACTCATCGCCAAAGGTCTTTTTCAGGGATATGAGCGCCAGTATAACGAATCCCGTGTGAAAATTATCAATGTAAGAGAACATCTCGTGGTCCTCTCCATAGGGCCAACTGCCATCGAGCCTCTGGAGCGCGATTGAGGCCCGCGCGGCCTCCATAGCCTCATCCGCAAAACCTGCCCTCGCCAATGCGGATGCCAAAAGCAGGTTTGCATTGTGTATCCTGTAATTATCAAGAGGCGTGTAGCTGAAGAAGCCATCATGAGACCTATTGAGGCATTTCAGGATATTCGCGGCACCTTTTTTGACGAGGCCAGCTGTTTTAAGTTCAAAGCTTTCTGCCGTGTCGGCCAGCGCGTGAATGACAAAGGCGGTGTTCACCGCGGTCGGCGTTCCCTGAGGCACGAAAAAAGCCCTTGATTGCCATGGGAATGGGTATCCCCAAGGAAAGGATTCATCCAGGAGAGAGACAACATCCACGACCTTTTGCAGTAGTAGCCTCTCGCCCCTGGAGACTTCTGGCCTGATTTTCATTTTGTTGATGATGGCGTAGGCAGAAAGGCAGAGCGCCAGGGTTTTCGGGTTCATGGTCTTTTTTATCCCCAGCAAAGGCCTGATGTTGAAGGGTTTTTTTCTTACCCCGTGGATAAAAATGAGCCTTGCCCGCGCACCCGGCAAAATCCTCGCTATGGGCGAGAGAAGCCCATCATAGGGATCATAGCCTGTGTATCTGTTTCCCTCAAGCAAACTGAGCGCTCTAATGAGCGCTGTTTCTAATTTTTCGTATGCAGGCATCGGCAAAACTCACCATGCTTTTGAATTCCTCAATGGCCTCCGGTGGAACAGGCTTTGCCGGAGGCGTCTTGACCGTCAGTGGGTTCACGAAGGTGTTTCCCTTGAACATCTCAAAGTGAAGGTGGGGCCCGGTTGCGAGGCCGGTCGCACCGACATAGCCTATGATCTGGCCCTGTGAAACCCTTTGCCCGGTTTTCACCGCTATGCCTGAGAGGTGTCCGTAGCCGGTCTGAAACCCGTTCGGGTGTTTTATCCTCACATATTTGCCATAACCGCCTTTCCAACCCGCAAATGCAACTGTTCCTTCGCCGAGCGCGTGAACGGGTGTCCCTTTCGGCGCGGCATAGTCAACTCCTTTGTGGGGCCTGTATATCTTGAGAATAGGGTGGTATCTGCTTTTTGAGTATCCGGAAGAGATCCGGTAAACCTTCAGCGGGCTTTTCAGAAACTCCTTTCTCAGGGACTGACCAGCGCTGTTGTAATAGTCATCATTGAACCTGTAGGCGATGTGTTTGCCCACTGTTCTGCCGTCGTATTCGGCCCAAAGCACCGAGCCATAACACGCCAGGGTATCGGCCAGGTAATTTTTCTCAACCACCAGGAAGAACGAGTCACCATTCTGGCACTCTGTCGTGAAGTCAATATCCCAGCCGAAGATGTCCGCATACTGAATGAGGAGCGCGTCCTTTTCGCCCAGCTCAAGGAATGCCAGATAAAGGCTCTGGTCAACCTCGCCCCGGATAAATTCCACCCTCTTCTTGAATTCAGGGGTTATCCTCTCGGTTTTGAATCCGTTTTCGTTAAAATCAAACCTGGTCGTGTTAAATCCCCTGGTGTAGTCAAGCCTGACCAGGTGTTCCCCTTCCATATAGAAACTGATGGTGTCTCCGGGCCTTATTTTTTTTGCGCCTATAACCGAATCAACTGCCATGAGAGCCTTCGCATAGTCCTCACCATTCAGGACCCTATCCAGGATGATTCCAAGCAGGTCTCCCTCCCTGACTACGGTTTTTACAGCAGGAAATGGTTCAATGTTTGCCTGCGGAACGGCGAGAGATTCCTCGTTTGTCTTGCGACAACCCAGCGCAATTAAGATTACCAGCGATGCAGGAACGAATGCTCTCAAAGCTTTGAGATTATAACCCAAAACGACGGCCACGCGCTTGCTGTGGCAGCCTGCCTAGCCATAAAATATGACCATGATGATACTTTTAATTATTTCGTGGACCCTAGTATCAACAGATACTACCAGATCAGTTGTTGTTTCGGATAACCTCGCTGTGATGGCAGAGGTTCACTCCGGAGACCCTCGCTACTTTGTAAGCGTCTCGGTTCCTCGTGGCTCATGGCAGATAGATGTTGATTGGAAGGCCGGAACAGACATCCAGGTCACGGATGATGGGTGTCTGGTTCTGACGCAGGGGAAACAGATGAGGGTCTATAAAGATGGTGAGCTCCGATGGAGCATGGAAATCGGGAACGCGCTTCCGCTGGTTCTGGGAGAGTGGATACTAATTTATTCAAATCATGGAATCATCCTCTATTTTACAAGCGGGTTTAAACCCGTAGGCGAATATGAGGTCATCCCGCCAATGGACATATCCGAGGGCCTGGTCGCGGGGATCTGGAACGGTAAACTGAGACTATATCGGGATAAGATGAAGGAATGGACCATGTCATACGAATATCCAAGGTTCGTTCAGATATGCCAGCGCGGCGTCGCTGTCGCTTTCCCACATAACCTGGTTTTCTTTGATTTCGCGGGCAAGAAGCTTTGGGACAAAGAGCTCCCCGTGTCAACCTCAGCCCTACACTACGGGGGTGGCCTTATATGGATTGCTGGCACTGATATGGATGCCCGGAAAGCTACTCTGTGGGCTTACTCCGAGGGCGGCGAGGAATGCTGGAGGGTCACTTACAGCGACCCGGACGAACCGGCGTTCGTGTCAAACATATATTGCGATGGCGAAACCCTGCGGGTCTTCGTGTCAAGGGTCCTCCATACATACAAGCCACAGTGAGGTGATACCATAATTACCACCATTCTGCTGTCAATACCCTGGCCCCTGGTTCCCCAGGATCAGGCACATCCGGTCGGGAATTCCTGGGGTGAATACCAGGAATACTCCGGAGACCCATCCGGAGCCTATCTGCACCCTGGAGTTGACATTATGGGTGTCACCCAGGGAAAGGAGGTCCGTGCTGTCGCGGCCGGCTGGGTCAAGGCTTGGATGACAATATCCGGCGACTATCACTGGCGAGTTGCTACCTCTGACCAAAATACCTCTGACTGGAGCGATGGCTGGCTCTACGCGCACATAGACCCATATAGATATCATGTTAGCGTTGGAGACCAGGTCTCCCGGGGGACAACCATAGGTTATCTGGTCCCGTGGCCTGTCACTGGTTTTGACCACTGCCATTTTGCCCGGATACGCCACCACGGGACGAACTGGAACGATGCTGGCTGGCGCTTCATAAGGAACCCATTGGTTGACCTCGTGCCGAACACGGACACGGTCAAGCCCATATTTGAATCAACCGGGATGAGCGGCTCGTGCAAATTCGCGTTCAGGCACAACAACTCAAGCACATACCTGTCACCGGACTCCCTCTATGGCAAAGTGGATGTGATAGCCAAGATATACGACAAATTCGGAATTTCCTGGGGCTACCCCACATACGAGCGAATAGGGGTTTATCGGATAAGCTACGAGGTAAAGGGAGCGGTTCCGCTGACCCTGTCATTTCTCTTCAGGGATACCCTGAACTACAACAGCTATGGCATTGTCTATACCATCTATGAGTATGATAACTATCTGAAGACCCAGGGGGACTATGAAAACAGAGATTTCTTCTACATCGTTACCAATACCGATGGGGATTCAACCGTTGAGACCTCTGATAGCCTCTTGTCTTGGGATACCGGCCTTCTCGTTGATGGGGACTACTGGTTCGTGGTTCAGGCGCAGGATGAAAAGGGCAACATCAGGAGGGATTCTTGCCTTGTCAAGACCAGAAACGGGAACCCTGCCGTGGAGGATGGCCCCGGTTCCTCCCTATTTCAGCTGGGGCCGACGGTTTTTAGGGATGCTACCTGGTTGGTTGTTCCGGAAGGCTGGTCTGTTCCCACTCTTTATGATGTGTCCGGTAAAATGACCGAGGGTATCCACATGGAAGGGCCCGGTTCTTATAAGATAGCACCAGAAAGACCAGGGGTCTATTTCCTCGTGGGCGGGAGTAAGAGGTTCAAGCTATTGAAGACGGACTAGTAAGTCACGGTGTCAGGTTCGCACTGGCCGATTGAATCTACGGGGCAGTACGGACCGGGGAAATGAATGGTGGAACAGGGATATGGTCCTGCCTTATCATAACGACATGACTGCAATCCTGGCTTTGTCGCTCCTCGCTCAGCAGGGTACAAGGGTCGGCTACATAGACCTACAGGTTATAATGGACAACTACAAGGAGCTCGCGGAAGCGAAGGACGAGTTGGATAGATACAGGGCACAGTGGGAGTTGAAGGCAGATAGTCTCAAGGCGCAGTTGGACAGCCTCAGAAGGGATTATGAGGAAAAGCGTCCCATGCTCACGGATCAGGAGCGGATATCAAGAGAAATGGAGATAGATGAGAAAGAGGCAGAATACAACAAGGTCCTCAGGGACATGGTCGCGGCCCTTGAACAGAAGAGTCAGGAACTCCTTACGCCTTATACGGACAAGATAACCGCGACCGTTCGCAAAATATCAAAGGAGCTCGGCCTGGAGATGGTCCTTGATATATCCCAGAAAACCCTTGTGTATGCTGATCCGAAAAAGGACATAACAGGCCTCGTGCTCGGCGAACTCAACAAGGAATATGTCTCAGGCGGCCCAATACAGAAGAGAAAACTCCTCATATTTCCCCTGAAGGAACTCACGGAGGAGGCAAAAAGCTCATCCCTCGGGACTACCATTCAGGACGCCATGAGCTCGGTTTTTGAACGATCGCCCAGGTTTGATGTTGTTCCAAATGGTCAGGTCAATACGAGCCTGAGCGCACAGAACATAACCACTGAGACAATAAGCGTGGATGATGCCAAGAGGGTCACTACTGATATGGGCGGCAACATTTTTATATACGGGACAGTCAGAAAGACCGGCGAAGACGCGGAGTTTGAGGTTGGGATTTACCTGGATGATGGGACCCTGATACAAAAGGCAAACAGAAGGGCCAGGGTTTCCGGTCTCACCCTAACGACCGAGGCCCAGAATCTTGCCAACACCTTGCTGAACTACTACATAAACTGGCTTCAGAGGCAGGAGGAGACCAAGGGGAGAGGGAAGTGAACGGGAATTGCCTTGCCGGAAAGTCTTAGCTGGAGAGGGAATCGTTTTTCACTCTAATGAACCCCCTGATAAAAATAGTAATAGAGACCCCTGATAAAGCAGTAATAACTTATTGGTTTGAGCCAGGAGCACTTTGTCCATAGGGAAGAGATTTCTAAGAGAGTCCCCCCGAAAAATCCCGCCACGAGGGCATTTCCTCAGGGTTCCCTTCTGGCTATGATGAGGCTCCCGGGTGGGGACGAAGGGCAAACCGGGATTTTTCAGGGGTTTCAATAGGTGTATATACCCGTGTCCGGAGGGGATACCCTTATTTCGCCTAGGCTATTATTCAGATATGGATGACCATCAAGATTGGCCTCATCCAGTACCACCAGGCCTCCAGGCGGTATCACGACCCCGTTTTTCACCCGAGCAAGCCTTCGTAGCTTAAGATATGAATCCGGTAGCCGCTCAGGTCAATTGAAGAGCTCGTTGGGTTGTAGAGCTCTACTCTCAAGAGAATCAGGCGCCACAGCGAACTCGTTTATGGGTAGGGGCGGAGGAAGCGGATTCCCCAATAAGATAAATAACAAACTCATATAGCCCTACATTCTTAACCGAAAACCCGTGAAGGATCAAGACCCTGTGCTTTAATATTTTCGGCCTTTCTATGACCAAGAGAGCGATAATAGTAAACGGTGGCGCTGGCCCTTGGAAGTCTGATAGGCTCGAGAAGGCCCTTCTGGGCGTCAGAGAGGCTGTTCTCGCTGGCTGGAGGGTTCTCGCCGCGGGTGGCTCGGCCCTGGACGCGTCGGTTGAGGCTGTTGTCTTGATGGAGGATAACCCGGTGTTCAACGCGGGAACAGGCAGTTGTCTTAACACACTGGGTTTCCCGGAGCTGGAGGCCCTCGTCATGCGAGGGGACACGCTTGAAGCAGGTGCTGTTGTTGGTGCGCCGGTCAAGAATCCTGTCCTTTTAGCTCGGCTTGTCATGGAAAAAACCGACCATGTTATCCTGTTTGGCGAGGGCGCTAGGATGTTCGCGAGGGCAATGGGTTTTGAAGAATACGATCCGATTATACCAGAGAGGGTTGAGACCTATAGGGAGATGATGGCAAAACTCAGGGAGGGCAAATCCGAACGCTGGGCAAGATTGCCCGATTTCGTTAGGGAGCACCCTGAGTTTATGGGAGACACGGTCGGAGCCGTCGCAGTTGACGCCAGTGGTCTCTGCGCTGTCGCCACATCCACGGGGGGCGTCTTTCTCAAAATGCCGGGCAGGATGGGAGACAGCCCAATACCCGGCGCGGGAAATTACGCCAACAGCTTTGGCGCGGTTTCGCTTACCGGAGAGGGCGAGGGCATGATCAGGACCGTCGCGGCCAAGAGGGCTTCTGACCTCCTTGAGTCCGGAATGGACCCCCAGCTTGTCGCGGAAAAGGTGGTCTCGGAAATCAGAAATAAGACGGGAAAACAATCCGGAATCATACTGGTTACGGCTGAGGGTAAGACTGCCAGCTTTTACAACACTAACTCCATGCCGACCGCGGCAATGTGGGATGGGCTTGATGAGCCATTAGTCAAAGGCTGATGATCCTGATGCCCTTTTGGCTCTGAGAAAGAATGAGCCTGTCCCAGAATAGGGTTATTGAGAAGTTGTCTCAGATAAGATCCCCTCCGGGCCTCATTCTTAGAATTAAGAGGCGTCAAAAAATCATATTGTGAGACAGCTTCGATCCCGGCCGGAACGCGGCCTTTTTCGGCCCCGGCCTTGACGATCTGGGATCCGGATTTCGCTGATAAAATGAGAGAATTCCCCAATCTTGCCTCGCTAAGTCCTAGAGCCATCGGAACTTTCGCCGAACTCATTGACGGTCAAGGACTTAGGAGGGGTTGAAGGTGGGTCGGGTGAGGTCAGCCCATTGCTTGATCCCACCCCTTCCCTGACATTATAATATTCGGACTCAGGGAGTAAGTTTGTTGCCCCATGATAAGGAAGGGATAGTGAGGCGTGATGGTGTTCTGGTATAAAGGGCTGATTTGGCGTGAGTGATTCATTTCTCCTAGAGGAGAGCGAAGTGCCTCACGCCCTTTCCACTTGAAAGTTAAGGAAGAACCAACAGAAATAAGATATGAACAAGGAAGGAGGAACAGACATGAAGCTCAAGCCTCTACGCGATAGGGTCATAATTCGTCGGATAGAGGAAGAAGAAGTAGCAGAGGGTGGTATCGTCATCCCCGATACCGCGAAGGAGAAACCCATCAAGGGCGAGGTCGTTGCCGTGGGTCCTGGCAGGAAGGATGACAATGGTAAGCTTATCCCCATGAACGTCAAGGAAGGCGATACCGTCGTATTCAGGAAATACGCCGGCAACGAGATCGTCATAAATGATGAGGAGCTCCTCATAGTTGATGAGGATGACATCTTGGCTATACTGGAAAAGTAAGGAGAAACAGAGATGGCTGCAAAGGAACTCAGATACGACGAGGATGCGAGGAAGGCTTTGCTTGCTGGCGTTGAGGCCCTGGCGACCGCTGTCAAGGCTACACTCGGCCCCGCTGGCAGGAACGCCATACTTGAGCGCAAGTTCGGGTCACCTCTGACTACAAAGGATGGTGTCACAGTAGCTAAAGAGATAGAGCTGCCCGATCCTGCTGAGAATGTGGGAGCGCAGTTGGTCCGTGAGGTGGCCTCCAAGACCTCCGATGTGGCCGGTGATGGGACTACGACCGCGACTGTTCTCGCGGAGGCCATATTCCGTGAGGGAATAAAGGCTGTTTCGGCCGGCGCGAATGCCATGATGGTGAAGCGCGGCATAGACAAAGCTGTTGTCGCGGTCGTGGAGGAGCTCAGGAAGCTCTCCAAGAAGGTTGAGAAGCGTGAGGAGAAAAAGCAAGTCGCGACCATCTCCGCGAACAATGATGAGGAGATAGGCGAGAAGATAGCCGAGGCAATGGAGAAGGTCGGAGACGAAGGTGTTATCACGGTTGAAGAGGGTCGTGGCACCGAGATAGAGGTCAAGGTTGTTGAGGGAATGCAGTTTGACAGGGGCTATGTCTCGCCCTATTTTATCACTGACGCGGAGAAGATGGAGGCGGTCTATGAGGATGTCAACATCCTGATAGTCCAGAAGAAACTCTCCTCCATCAAGGAATTCAGGCCAATCCTGACAAAGGCCGTTCAGCTGGGCAATCCCCTCTTGGTTATAGCGGAGGATGTTGAGGGTGAGGCCCTGGCCACTCTAGTTTATAACAGGATAAGGTCTGGCCTGCAAGTGGTCGCGGTAAAGGCCCCCGGCTATGGCGACAGGCGTAAGGCCATGCTGGAGGACATAGCAATCCTCACTGGTGGAAAGGTGATTACTGAGGAGGCCGGCATGAAGCTTGAGAACGCGCAGGTTGATGACCTTGGCCGCGCGAAGAAGGTAATCGTCACGAAGGACGATACCACCATAGTTGAGGGTGCTGGTTCCCCTGAAGCCATAGAGGCCAGGAAGAAGCAGATCAAGGCGCAGATAGAGGAAACCAAGTCAGATTACGACAGGGAGAAGCTGGAGGAGCGCCTCGCGAAGCTCGCGGGTGGCGTTGCCGTTATATATGCTGGCGCGCACACTGAGAGTGAAATGAAGGAGCGCAAGGCACGCATAGAAGACGCCATGCACGCGACAAAGGCCGCTGTTGAGGAGGGAATAGTTCCTGGCGGCGGCGTGGCATATCTCCGGACCATAGGCGCGCTTGAGGAGATGGAGAAGAAGTACGCTGACGAGCCTGATACGCTTCACGGGATCAGGATAGTGAAGAGGGCCCTTGAGGAACCTCTTCGCCAAATAGCATACAACGCCGGCTACGAGGGTGGCCTTGTGGTTGAGGAGGTCAAAAAGGTCGCCAAGGGAAAGGGAGAGGGCTACAGCAAGGGATTCAACGCCCTGACCGGCGAGTATGTGGACATGTTTGAGGCAGGGATAGTTGATCCCACCAAGGTTGAGCGCGTAGCGCTGGAGAACGCGGCCTCAATCGCTGGCTTACTCCTGACGACCGATGTCCTCGTAACGGAGAAGAAAGAGAAGGAAAAGATGCCTCCTATGCCCGGAGGCGGCGGGGATTACGACTTCTAGATAACCCCGTTTGCGACAAAAAAGCCCCCGGCCAAGAGACCGGGGGCTTCGTTTATAACCCGCCATGGTAGATGCCCCTTGGTTCTATTCTGGGTTCCCGTAATACCAGATTGCCCAGTAGTGATTGTATTCGTTGGCTCCGGCGGCCTCGCTCGTGTCTATTTTCATGGCGTTGAAAAAGAGACCTTCCATACTCGTTTCCCATGCGATTCCGCCTTCCAGCTCTGTTCCCTGTTTGTAGGGTACGGTGTGGAGAGGGGTCTGGATTCCCGTTTCGGTGTCCAGTATTAGCAGGGGGCTGACCAGAAGGTTTCTGTCATCCTGCGCGAGGTCAAGCCGAACATCGTGGAGAAATACATCCGGCATTCCTGGTTTTCCTGTCCAGAAGGAAGTGGTCGTCGTATCTCCCAACACGCATGCCACGACCCTACCGTCGCCTGGCGAGAAGTAATATGCCTTTTTGGTGCCGACCGCGAACTCCTCTCCTACCAAAGGGAAAACCGTGTCTGCTGTCCCTGAGTCCGGATTCACTCTCAGGAGTGGGCCAGCGTCTCCCTCAGTCAGAATAGCCACATATAGGTCCCCACCGGGGCCGTATCTTGCCCTCATTGGTTCTATGCCGTGCAGGATGGCGGAGTGCTTCGGATCCCCGGATAGATCGTATATGTCAAGCCTGTTCTCGCCCTGGAACGAGACAACGGCTATTCCAGCGTCCGAGACATCAAACTGATAACCAGACGGCCCTACCCTCTTCGCGCCTCCGTCATCAGCGTCAACCCGCCATATTTGACCCGTACCCGAATCCAGGAAATAGATATAGCCATCGTAATAGCGTATGTTAATCGGATTCACCTGTGGCGAAGAGAAAATGTATCGGAAGTAGGGATAAGTTACCTCGGACTCACTGCATGATAGGGCAACGAGGACCCCAAGTGCCATTATCCTTTTCATGCCCTCGCCTCCAAACAGACCCCGGTTTTACGGGGCCCCTTTGTTTCTAAAACAGAAGCCGCGATTATCTTGCCTTAGCTTCTATTCGCTGGCCCTCGTATGCCGTGACCTGTATGCCAAGGATCTTCTCTTTCTCCCTTATGGCATCCAGGACTTCCTGCGGATTGGTCTCAGCGACGACCTCAAGGATGGCATATCCCTCTATCATGCCCCTGTCAAGAATCTCTGAGACCCCGCGAATATTCTCCTTTATGGCGGTCTTTATTTTACCCATTTTGGTCGCGGTCGCGCCCTTGATGATGATATGTATCACATTCCTGCGCAGGGTCCACTTCTTGACTATCTCCGAGGCGAGCTCCTTCGCGGACGAGTCGCCCACCATCTTGATGACCTCCTCTTCGGAGAACGGGAGACTACGTTTCAGCGATGAGACAGCTATAACCTCGCCGGTGAGCGCCTCTACTGCCTTCACGCGCAGTTTGGCCGTGTATATAGTCTTTTTCTCATCCGTGTATGGCAGTTTCTTCATCTCGGAGCTAACCTCCGCACGGCCCGTGATGAGTATCTCAGCTCCTGTCATGGTAGCGACTTTCTGCGCTGTCCTCTTGTCACCATCCATGAGGAGGTTGATCTCATCTGCCTTCAGGACCTTCTTGACAGTCGGCAGATCAACGAGGGGGAAACCTTGTTCCTGGAAATAATCCTCAAGGGTGTATGCCAGGTCCTCGTTGTCAACCACAACAGCAAGCCGTGGCCTGCCCATCTCCGAGACCAGGATGCCCATTGCTATTAGGTCGTTCTGAATGTTGCCGGTTTTTACCTTCGCCTTTATCCAGACCCTGTATAGGCCCGCGTCCTTGTCCGCTTTCTCCCTGACGACCTCGTATGACGCCACATAGCCTTGTGCTTGGGAGTATATCTTATCGTAGAGGAGCTCGTAGTTGTCAACCGCGGTCTTTGAGTCTATGTATGTCCCTACGCCCTGTTCAACGGCCTTTCTGAGGGCATCCTTTATGGCATTGTCCCTGGCTATATCAGCGGATGAACCGAGGGCCGCGACACCCTCAGCGGTGACCTCAACCGAGGATGTGTCCGCGGCGTTCGTGGCCGGAAGGGTCAAGAGCAATATAATTCCAGTCATCTCTTCCTCCTAAAAAAGCATCATCACGACCTTACCGGCCTCCCAGAGAAACTTGCCGGTCTTTTTTAGCCATGAGAGCTTGTCCTTTGATTTTTCACTTACGATCATATCTGTCTTACCTTTTCCGACCGCACCAAGCGCCTCTATCACCCAGGCCTGGTCGCCGCACTGGAGAATATCACTCAGGTTGTTGACATACTTTATGCCCTGGGGGTTCTTTGGGTCTATGATCTGGGAGAAATCAAGCACGAGGTTGCCCTTCTCGTCAAAGAACCTGGGCATGAGTCCAGGCTGGACCTGGCCTTTGCCGTCTATGACTATGCAAGGTGCATCCCCTATTGCTTTGAGGGCCTGTGAATCTGGCTTTGTGGTTGGGTTGTTTGGTGCGACGGCCGAGAGAAGGCTATTCTGCCCGTAGAGAGGCATCTCCATCTCAACCATAACAACGCCGTCAGGGAGCCAATGGGGTTGGCCGACCATCTTTGCGCCCTTTACCACGCCTTCAACCCTGGAGACTATAACATCGGACGAGAGCATCATGTCCTCAACCACGGTCTCGGAGTTGATGTAGACGCCCTTGGCTATTTCCAGAAGATTCCTCTGTGCTATTACGGTCGCGGCCCGCTCCGCTCCAAGCCTCGCTTTGGGTTTGTTAGCCTCTTTTTCGGAGACAACCGCGTATCCTCTTGCCCTTATGTAGCCCTGTGTCCAGTTTATCACTCCGTTCTCAACTGGCTGGATGTAGGCCTTCTGGGTATCCGGCTCGGCTACCGTGAATGGGGATTTGTCTCCCGCTGGCCTCGTACCGGTTTTTGTCTGTTGCCCCGCCAAGGGCACTGCTAGTGCCACTGCTGTGATAAGGAGCCTCTTCATGATTGAACCTCCTTTGGTTTCTTTTGATATTATAAGGTTTCGCATGATCCTGAACCCATTCTTGGTCTCGGTTTTTGTTTCGGTCATGACCATATAGACCCCGCAAGCCTTGATAATGTTTCAATGGGATTTTTTATTGAAGGGTAAGGCGTTTCCTTCTTCAAATGGTCTTATAACCCAGGTTTTACGGCAGGTTGTAAGCCTTGAATTACCGATGGATCAGTCCACATGACATTGCTCAGTTTATCTCTGGAACCCGGCCGCGGCTCAACCTGTGGTCTCTAAGAAACTATAACTATCGCCTCGGATATGTCCGTTCTTTCCAGATACACAAATCATTGATCCTGCTCAGGGGGTGGGATATAATTTACGATAACATGAGATTTGCCAAGCTCTCAGCTACGGGAAACCATTTCATCGCCATCTGGCCAGAGGATGCTCATGGTCTGGACCTTTCCGATTTTGCGAGGAGATATTCCAGGCCGGATCAGATCGGTGCTGATGGCGTCATTGTTCCACTGCCAGCCGAGGACGCGGACTTTGCCTTCACCTACTATAATTACATGGGAAACCCTGTTCCCTTCTGCGGGAACGCGGCCCGAGCCCTGCCCGTGTTTGCGCGAATGATAGGTCTCACGAAAAACAACGAGATCAGGTTCTTTGCCGGCAGTAGGGTTTATGTGGTCAGGCCCGATAGCGGAGGCGTGTGGCTGAACCTCGGAGCCCTGAGGGAATTCATCCCCCCCTCCACGCGTGATGTTCTGGGCGGGAGGCCGTGGGCCATTGTTGATATTGGGGTCCGACACACCGTTGTTTTCACATTTGATCTGTCCGAAAAAGACATTATCCAGGTAAGGGACCAGATGGCCAGGTTCTTCAAGCTTCCGGAGGCCCACCTTAATTTCGCGGAGGTCATAAGTCCTGGCAAGATATTCGTGAGAACCCTTGAACATGGCTATCCTGATGAGCCGCTATCTTGTGCGACGGGGGCCGCTTCAGCCGCCCTGGTGCACGCAGAGAACACGGGAGTCGGCGAGGTTGAGGTTATCACTAGGGGAGGGACCTTTCTGCTTCGTTTTAGCCATGATTTCTCGGATATATGGCTTTGGGGTGAGGTAAGGCTGGTTTATCTCGGGTGGCTCAATTCTTGAGCCGGCGCCTCATGAGGGTTTTGCTACGCCGGGATTGCCTGGGCTAGAAAACCTGTCCTGATCATCATAACCCAGATTTTAGGGGGCGGGTTATAACCCAGGTTTTGCGGCAGGTTGTAAGCATTGAATTGCCGATGGATCAGCCCGCATAACATTGCTCGGCCTGTCTTTGGAACCCGGGCGCGGCAAAACTGGCATACCTGAGAAACATAAAGACTTAGAACCATTGCCTCGGGTATGCCCGATTCCCCCAAATACACAAGTGTTTGATCCTGCGCAGGATACCTTTAGCATGTTTTGCCAGGCCGTAATTACGGCTGATAAGCAGTAATAAACTACCACATGCACCAACTCTTAATGGGATTTTTGAGATCGGCAAGATCGGCACCAT
>JBMFOM010000035.1:0-16609 GCA_049969615.1 Caldifarciminota bacterium | reverse complement strand
GTCTCTGCCTTAAAGGCCAAGGATAGTAAAACTATGATAAACATCTCTTTAACCTCCGTTGGTCTGAAAATTATAAACCCATCGGGGCAAGCCGATCAAGCGCTCACCCGACCCACTTTCAATCCCTCTTAAGTCTTTGTTCATCAACGAGTTCGGGGAAAGCGCTGATGGCTCTGGGACTTAAGGGTTCTCATCTGGCTATGATGAGGCTGACAAACCGGGATTTTGTAGGGGTTCTTATCCCCGGACTAGAACCCAAACCTGAGACCCGCTAGGAACGCCTCCGTGGGCCTGTGCTCGTTGTGGTCATAGGGGCGCCAGCCCAGATAGAAGCGCAATCTTATGTCATCCCTTACGAACAAGGCCCCAGCGTCAATCTCGGTTCCAACATGAAATCGCCGGTAGTTCAGACCTATGCCCGTGAAGTTCCAGACCCTGAGGAATGTATATGGCAGGGGGCTGTATTCGGCTTCCCAAGTCAGGTCATTGGCGTAGTCAGCGCCAGCCGAGAGCCAATACGCATCCTTGTCGTTTATGTAGAATGCGCCGGATAGGAACATCCAGAATGGCCCTTTGGTTCCCTCCCAGTATAGCCTTATGCAGTTCCAGTATAGAGGACGTTCAACAGCCGTGTCCACCCTGTGAAAACAGGAGTGCTCCAGCCGAAGGCCGAGATCATTCCTCTCTAGGCCTATGTAGCCGCAGTAATCAGCCCACCACGGCGCGAACTGGATTATGCCCTGGCCCTCCTTTGTCAGGACGCCTGCCCATCCCCCTGCTACGAATCCCACGCCTTTGAACCTGACGACCTCAGCCCCAACCTTAAAGAAAGCCCAGCCCCCGCGACGTTGTTCGTTTTTGCTGAACATGCCCGTTGAAACCTCACAGTGAGGCTCTAGGACGACCTGGGAGAGGATCAGGGCAAGAAGCACTGTCAGACCATCCAGACTGGAGGTTTCAGAGAAGGGCCGGCAACCAGCGCTGTGTTACCGTGATGGGTGAACACAACCCTCATTCCTGGTAGACATTATCTGTTTCCGCGACATCGGAATCGCCCCTGAGAACAAGACCCTCAGTCATCACCTCGTTAGCTCTAAACCTGTTCTTTTCCATCCTCCCACCCTCACACTCGGAGAAGGCCACTATTCCGGCGACGCCAGAGTTGCCCGTGAAATAATTGGCACGGATGACCGGGTTCTTGCACCCGGAGAGCATGAGCGCGCCTGCTATCACGGATATGTTCTCGCGAAACTCGTTCTCGGCGATCAGGGTCCTCTTTGAATCAATGATAACGGCACCGCCACCAACGGATTCCTCTTTTGGGCCTGTCTGGTTTGCCCTGAAACGGTTGCGCCTTATGCTGGCCCTCGGGCACGAGTTCAAGAGCAGTCCCGCGCCCTGATATGCCGAATTGGCGATAAAATCATTGTCATCAACTTGTGCGTTCGTGCACTCATAGACAGCGGCACCTCCGCCTCCCCTCCTGGCCATGTTGCCTGAGAGCACATTCCCAACTATCGCCACGTGGGGACAACCAAAAGCGGAGAAACCCGCGCCCACAGAGGCCATGTTATTCTCAAGCCTGTTTCTCTCAAGCCTAAGGTCAGCCACATCCCCGAAAAACGCCCCGCCGCCAGCGGATTCCTGGGTTCCGGCCGCAGAGTTCTCCACGAGGATGCAGTCCGCTACCCTCACCCCACCTGAGCGCATTATGACAATCCCCGCGCCGCTGGAGGCCGTGTTGCCCAGGAAACGACATTTGGTTATCTCAACGCCTTTTGAGCCAGCAATGGCCAAGCCGCCGCCGTTGCCCTCCTCTTCATCCCTCGCGGAGTTCTGGAAGAAGAGGTTCTCGTCAAAGAAGACTTTCTGAGAATCAACGACCATAATGCCGGCGCCCGCGCTGGCCTCTGAGCCGCGGATGTCGTTCTTCGTGAGGAGGATGTTCTGTGAATCCGAGATCATCGCGCCGCCGCCGGTTGAACCGGTCTCCTCGGAACGGTTGTTGTATATCTTGTTGGACTCAATGACAACACCGACGCACTCGGCAATGGCCATTCCAGAGCCAACTCTTGCTGAACACTCAAGAAAGGTATTGCCTATTATCTCAAGGTCAACCGTTCCAGCGACCATCATGCCACCGCCATAGTCGGCCTTGCAGTTCTTGAAGTGGCAGTTGTGAACCTTGATTATCTTGGTATCGGCAACGACCAGCCCGCCACCAAAGGATGTCTTCTCGCCCGGATAGATGACTCCCAGCGCGCCGGATATCTCGCATAGGGAGAGTATTGAGCCCCAGGTCTCTGATCCCTCAAGCCTAACCCCTGCCCAGCCTTTAGACTCGTCATGGGGCAGGAGCTTTATCCTGTTCTCGGTGCTACCGATCACTCTCAGGAGGCCGTAGCAGGTTATGCCCGCCCCAGACTCAAAACGCATGACCGTGCCGGGAGACACGAGCAGCTCGCCTCCGGGCTCAACCTTGATGTCAAATGGGATGTAAAACTCGCCACCGGGGATTATGAGGCTCTCCTCCGGCCCTATTACTCCCGCTCGCTGGAAAAGGGAAAACGGGACGCCGAGTTCCTCCTGCGCCAGCCTCGCCGCATCCTCTCCCATCTCTTCTATCACGCGCCTTGCCCTCTCGGTTGCAGTGCCTTCCGTAGTCCAGAGCTCCCAGAAGATTTTTTTCCTGTCCTCAGTCACACTGATAATATACCGCAGAGGGAGATGGGGGATCAAGGCCGTAAAAGGTTAGTGATCCGAGATCTCTGATAAAATAGAGCAACAACTTACTGGTTTGAAAAAAGGGAACAGGGTTCTAAGAGGATCCCCTGACCCATCGCGCTGGAAAACCCCTGACCCACTGCATTAAAATTACGGGGTGAGCCATTTTGCATGTCTTTTGCTACTGGTCTCCCAGAAGACCGGAGGCTCGGAGTGCGGCTATCCGACCGGCCAGTTCCTCAGACAGGTGATACTTACCTACATGGATACCTCTGGCGCCGAGAAGGACGATACCCTCAAGGACATCATCCACTACAAGATCTATGCCAGTGAGGGCCACGAGTGGATTCTCCACAGGAACAAGTGCTGGCAGATCATCTGGCAAGGCGATACCGCGAGGAGCTGGATCATTCCGGATACAGTCCTAGCATTCGTGATAGCCGATGACCCGCCCTGTGGCAAGCCTCAGAAGGAGGTTCTGGTCGCGCAGAAGTTCTACTGGCTGGACAAAAAAGGACGCTACAAGGAATGGGAACCGGACTCAAGATTCGCGGGAAAGCAGTTCAAGCTCTATAAGGACGGTGACTTTTATTATATGGCTTACATGGGCTACTGCCTGCCCGCGAACCAGGTCGGGGGAGGCTTTGAGGTTCAGTTCGGCGGTGACACGGTAGGCATATTCTCCAAAACCCAGCAGTAGCTTGTGGGGGGCTAATGCACCGGGCCATCCTCGGCTTGTCTTCAGTAGTTGATGTTTCAGAGGTCTCCTAATTTTCGTCGGGGAAGGGTGCTCCAGGACAAGGTTTTTTAAGACCATCACAACTGGCAAACGATGAGCATCAGAGGGTATAATTTAGCCGTGCTAAAAAGCATGACCGGATTCGGTCGCTCTCAGGGTAAGGTTGGAGATCACATCGTATTGGTTTCCATCAGTTCGGTCAACTCAAAATTTCTTGACATCCGGTTGTCTCTGCCCGATGATGCCGCGGAGGCCGAGGCTGAGATAAGGAGACTGATCCAACAAAGGCTTTCACGGGGAAGGATACAGGTAACCATAAAGATGACTAATACGGGGAGCCTCCTGCCGGTTGACGGCGCCGCGCTCACCGAATACCTCACCAGGCTAAAGGAGTTCGTCCCCGAGGGGATTGTTCCAACCGTTGACCTCTTCAACGCCCCGCGTGTGGCAAACGCTCTCTCCGGAATGGGAGGAGAGATTATCACGGAGCTGTCAGCGATAGTGTCAGCGGCACTTGAGGAGATGGAAAGGACTCGGAACCAGGAGGGCAAAAGAACGGGCAGGGTAGTCCTAGATCTCATTGAGAGGCTCTCTCGCCTCACTGACGAGGCTGAATCTCTCAAAGAGGAGGAGAACGAATCCAGGAAACGCACGATTCTGGAGAATATATCCAGACTGCCGCTGGCTGACGAGGAGGTTCGCCAGAGGCTATTTCTGGAGGCCAGCTGGATGGTCATAAAGTCCGATGTGAAGGAGGAGCTGGAACGGATTAGGGGACACCTCTCGGCCCTGAGAGAGACCCTCTCGCAGGATGGGCCGGTCGGAAAACGGCTTGAATTTCTCTGTCAGGAATTGCACAGGGAGGCAACGACCCTCTCCTCAAAGAGCTCGTGTCCAAAGCTCATATCCCTCTCGGTGACGATGAGAGAGCTGATTGAGCAGATCAGGGAACAGGTGAGGAATCTGGAATGAGGGGAAACCACGGACAGTTTATCCTCGTCATATCAGGGCCATCTGGTTCTGGCAAGAGCACCGTCATAAAGAAGGTCATTGAGTCCACCGAGGGCCTCTGGCTCTCAATCTCCGCAACAACCAGGCCCCAGAGGCCAGGGGAGACCCACGGGGTTGATTACCTATTCATGTCCGAGAGTGATTTCCTCGCCGGAATTGAAAAATGGGAGTTCGCTGAGTGGGCAAAGGTTTTCGGCCATTATTACGGGACACCGAAAAAGCCGCTGGTGGATCACCTTGAGGCAGGAATGGATGTTGTTCTGGAGATTGATACCCAGGGAGCGAAACAGATACGGGAGATATTCGGCCCCAGGTGCATTACTGCCTTCGTTGCGCCGCCGTCCATAGATGAACTCGTCAACCGGCTTCTGCGCAGGGGAACAGAGGATAAGGAGCAGTTAGCTCAAAGGCTTGAGGCCGCCAGAAAGGAGATGCGCGAGGGCGCTGGCTATGACTATTGGGTCATCAATGATGATCTGGAGGAGGCGGCGAGCGATATAGCGGCCATAGTGAGGGCCGAGAGATGCAAAAGATCGTCCCGATTCTCATAGCCATAGTATCCCTCTCGTGTGTTCCAAGGGGAACACGGCTCCCCAGGGATGTTTTGCCTGAGACTGCCGCGGCCGTGCTCTCGGCCGCGGCCTCCAGAAACGCCTTTAGCCAGCAGTTGACAGCGTTCGGCAGATACAGGGGAACACAAGGTCTCCTCGTGCTTGAGGGAAGTTTCACTCTTTCCAAGGACACATCCCTGATGAGGCTCGTCCTCCACGGCCCTTTTGGCGGTGTTCTTTCAGTTGTCGATCTTCCGAACCAGGGCCCGGCATCACTGCTCTTTGGCGTTCCTGACGAGTCAATCGCGGATTCGGTCATTTCTGCCAGCAGGGTCGGGAATCTTATCCTGCTTGATCTCAGGCTCGGATATGATACGGCCAGGGTGAGCATTGAGGGAAAGAGGATAAAGAGCCTCTCCATGTGGGGAGAGAACTTTTTCTTTGCGGATTACAGGAGGTTGGAAGGGGGACTTGAATTTCCCTTCAGGGTTGATTACTCGGGCACGGATGGCCAAGCCGCGTTGTTCTTTGAGGAAGTGAAACTGGTGGGGGGGGAATAAAGAATCGTTTCCCGGCAAGAGTTTCCTTTAGCCGAGTATCAGTTCCAGCCCGCTGTCTAGCCGGAAAGCCCTGCCTGGGAAGGGCCGGGATAGACACTTTTGCCCGAAAAACCGCAAAAAAAGCCCTCTCCTTTGGAGAGGGCCGTGTTTTAGCGTTTCGGTCTTATTCCTTTATCAACCTGCTCGTCGCCCTGCTGTAGCCGTCAGAGACAACGATCAGGTATGCTCCTCTGGAAAGGTTGGAGAGGTCAAGTCCTATGTTGTGCTTGCCGCCGGACAGGGAGCCTTTGAACGGGATGGCAACTATAGCGCCGGCCGCGTTATAGACTGAGACCACGACATCCCTCTGACCACCAAGCGAGAGCGCGAGGCTCGCGTTTCCACGGGACACAGATGGTGAGACCCTTGCCATGACGGGGAACTTTGTCCCCAGCTCGTCTTCGGTTATACCCGCGCCGACAACGGCCGCGTAGAGGTCAACCTCGCCATAACCATAGTACTGATCCCAACCAGCAGAACCCCAATCGTGCGCGGTGTTGTTTAGGAGGTCCCTTATCTGCTGATTGGTGTAAGAGGGCCTGTATGCCTTGACCAGGCCGGCCGCACCGGTTACGAACGGACAGGACGCGGATGTGCCGTCGCCATAGACATATTGGCTCGTGCCATAACAACCCAGGATTGATACTCCGGGCGCGCAGAGCTCGAGATCAGCGCCGTAATTGCTCCATGTGGGTCTGGTGTGGGATTGGTTTATGGCTCCAACCGCGACGACCGTTGTGTAGCGGGCCGGATAGGCAACATAGTTATAGCCGTCGTTTCCGGAGCTGGCCGCGAGATAAAGCCCAGCGTTCCAGGCATACTGGCACGCGCTCTGGAGGTAGGAGGAGGTGCTGTATCCACCGAGGCTCATGGAGATGATGTGCGCGCCGTTGTTCGCGGCCCAGTATACCGCGTCCCCTATGTCCGTGTATGTGCCGCCGGATGATGTCATCGCGCGAAGGGCATAGAGCCTTGAGTTGCTGACGCCTGCCATGCCGATTGAATTGTTTATGCGTGCGCCGGCTATGCCGGATGTCCAGGTGCCGTGATCCTCTCCACTGCCGGGAGAGGGATCGCTGTCCTCGTTCACGAAATCATATCCAACAGGGGAACCGTAGGCCGCGGCCAGGTCCTGGTGGGTATAATAGACGCCCTGGTCAATTATGGCCACTATGGCGCTCATTGATCCGAGTCCAGCCACATCCCACGCGTCGTCCGCGTTGATGTCCCTCACGCCCCACTGGTATGAGGATGTCCAGTATGGGTCGTTGGGAGTGAAGTGGGGATAAACCTTGAAATCGGGCTCGGCATAGAGAACGGCCGGATCAGTGAGCGTGGCGTCCAGGAAGGCCCTGGTCGCGTCCACGGTCTTTTCGGGTATAGTGAAGACTATGGAACCGGGTATCTCGTTGACCCTAACAACGGTCGCGCCGCGCGACGCCAGGTCCTTTGCCTTTGCGTCCAGGTCTGTTCCGGCAGTATAGACGACCACGCCCCTGCCGAGAACTGCCTCAGTCCAGTAGGATGGGTCATTGCGCCCTTCCAGATATGCGTTGGCTTCCGCGGAGAGGCCAACTATCATCGTGGATAAGAATAACATGTCAAACCTCCTTCGGTTTCCGAGAAATAATAATGCCAGCGCGCGCTGTTTTTCAAGCTCTTTGTGGAAGCTCTCACATACCCGCGCCTCCCAGAGGTAAGGCCTGATTTAGGATAGCCTGGAAGTTCTCGGGTCACAACAACTTAGCGTGTTCTCCTCGCAATTGGCCAGGGTGAGTGAGCGACCCTCAACCCGTTTGGCCTTCCTTGGCCTTGTCCGACTTGAATGGGACCAAGAGAGGACAACCGCGGAAAGGATCACCCCTGGGTTCATGGGTGCGCGAGTCCAGTGCAAGCCCTTATACTTTCCGGGTGAAGATAACGATTCTTGGCGGCGCTGGCTTCATCGGCTCACACCTGGCCGATGTTCTGATGAAGGCCGGGCACGAGATAACAGTTATTGACAACCTGTCAAAGGGCAGGATAGAGAATATCTCTCACCATAAGAGCAAACAGGGTTTCGTTTTTCATCAGCAAGATGTTCTGGACAGGAAGAGGCTCTTTGAGCTTGTTACGGAGACCGACGCGGTCGTGAACCTGGTCGCGCATAAGATACCGAGATACGAGAGCGCGCTGAAGACACTCACTCTGAACACCGAGTCCACCATTAACGCTCTTGATCTTGCCCGCGAGCGAGGGGCCAGGTTCCTCATCGCCTCAACCTCGGATGTCTATGGAAAGAGCCCAGATCAGCCGTTCAGGGAGGACGGGGACCTGGTTCTCGGCCCTTCAACATCAAGACGTTGGGCATACGCTGTGTCTAAGCTATACGATGAACACCTCACCATAGCTTATGGGGATGAGTTCGGCCTTGATTATGTTATCCTGCGTTACTTTGGCACATATGGCCCCAGGCAATATCTGAACTGGTGGGGAGGTCCGCAGGGGGTATTTCTGGACGCCATATTCAAGGGAAAAGAGATAGAGGTTCACGGGGACGGCAAACAAACCAGGTGTTTCACATATGTAGCTGATGCGGCAGAGGCCACCCTCAGGGCAATAACAACCCCGGAGGCAAGGGGCGAGATAATAAATGTGGGGAACCCTGAGGAGATAAGCATAATTGACCTAGCGAAGCTCATCCACAAACTCTCCGGCGTAGGGGGCGAACCAAAGATAAAGTTCGTGTCATACTCAACCTTCACCAAGAACTACGAGGACCCACGGCGCCGGGTGCCGGATATATCCAAAATGAAGAGACTGTTGGCCTACGAGCCGAGGGTGAGTCTGGTTGAGGGCCTTGAAAAGACAATAGCATGGTATAAGAAAGAGCACCTAAGCGGATAGCAAAGAAACATTCGGACTTCGCTTACTTTGCGGCCACAGCGAACGCTATTGAGTAGAGCTTGCGCTCAGGAGTATCCGAACGGGATAGGAAGACTATGGGAACCCTTGCTCCGGAGATGAACCCGCCCATTTTGGCTCCCGCAAACAGGACCATGCCCTTGCAGAAGGTGTTGCCTGTTATGACATCCGGAACAAAGAGCACATCAGCGTCTCCCATGACCTCACCCGAAAGGCCTTTGATCCTGGCTGATTCCTTGTCAAGCGCGACATCAAGGGCAAGGGGTCCATCAACAATAGCCGAACCAAAGTGGCCCCTCTCCGCGAACTTGGCCATGGCCGCGGCCTCCAGTGTCTCCGGCATGTCCGGGTTCGGAACCTCAAGGCTGGTAAGCATGGCTATCTTCGGCTTGTCATATCCCAGCTTTGTGAGAACCCCAAGGAGGTTGTCCATCATGTGCAGTTTCTGCTCAAGAGTGGGCCTTATGATTATACCCGCGTCCGTGACAAAGAGCAGTTTGTGATAGCCCGGTATCTCCATGCATGTTATGTGAGAAAGGAGCTTACCGGTCCTTATGCCCCTCTCCTTGTCAAGGACGGCGTGCATGAAGGTTGGGGTGTCGGCCTTCCCCTTCATGATCATATCTGCGCCGCCCCCACGCACTATCTCCAGCGCTTTGTAAAGCGCTTCGTGCATTCCGGGGACATTTACCACTTCGGCTTCAAGACTGCACTTTTCCAAAAGGGGTTTTATCTTTTTTTCGTCTCCCACTAGGATAGGATATGCCAGGTGAGAGGACATCGCCAGGCCCTCTATCAGGTTCTCGCTCTCGGGTGAGGGAACCACTACCTTGACTTCCCTCTTGGTCTGCGCCATCTTTATTAGGGCTTCGTAATGCTCTATTACCGGCATAAGCGTATATTATAATCCCCTTGCCGTGCAGGATCAAACGCGCAGGGTATTCGTTGTGTATTGGTGATCGTTGTTAGGGCAAGGGTTTGGCGGTTTCAGAGCAAAAGATGATCTTAACTTGCCCATTCCCGGAAAGCAGTTTTGGGACCTATTTCAGCCAGCCTTCGTGCCTTTGAGCCGGAAAGATTTTTGACTGCGCTTGTTTTACTTGAAACGTTCTGAAGGCCTGTAGCATAATTTCGGCCGAAAAGATTTTTGGAGGATAAAACCATGTTGAGAAAAGGCTTCATCTTCGCTGTAATGGGAACCGTCGCGAACGGTTGCGTCGCTGGAAACCCGCACGCTTCATCCGTCAAGATATACATTCAGCAGAGGGATAACGCGAAGGCCATGGCCGAGGCCCAGGCCTGGGCCGAATCCGACCCAGCCAGCGCCAAACCATATCTCTGGATGGGTGTAATCAAGGCCGGAGAGGAGGACTACAACGTCGCGGCCGACTTCTTCATGAAGGCTTTTGCGATTGACAGCTCTTCCAGGAACCCCGATGCCATAAACCGGGAGCTGATCATTGCCGGTTCCCCTGTTTTTGATGCGAACGGTGTTTATCAGGTGATCCTGAACGCAGGCATAAATTGCCTCAACGAGGGGGACGCGAAGGCCGCGCTAAAATACCTTGACGAAGCGAGGAAGCTCCGCCCCAACGAGGCAAAGGCCTACCTCCTGCTGGTCTCGGCCTACGAGCAGATGAAGGATACCGCGAGCGCCAGGAAAGCCCTTACGGAGGCTGACAGGCTTGATCCGAAGAACCCCCAGGTAAAGCTCCACCTCGCGCTCTTCGCGGAGCAGGACGGAAAGCTCGACGAGGCAGAGAAACTCATACGGGAAGCCCTGAAGCTGGACACGGCTTACGCCGAGGCCTACAAGGAGCTTGGTTTCATCAACTTTGAGAGGGGAAAGAAGGTTGAGGAGAAGTTCAATCAGTCAAAGGACCCCAAGGAGAAGGAGGTTCTCAAGCCTGAGATCCTGAAGCACTACACCGTTGCCGCGGAGAGCTTTTCCAAAGCCGCCAAGCTGGATGAGAATCTCGGAGAGGCATGGCTCAACCTGGGTATCTGTTACATAAAGACTGAGAAGTCAGCGGAGGCCGCGGCCGCGCTTGAGAGATACACATCCCTCAAGCCGAACGATTACAACGGGTGGTTCCTCCTCGCCGGTGCGCTCCTTCCGTCAAAGGAAAAATCCGACCAGGAAAAGGCCCTCATAGCCATCAACACAGCCATATCAATAAACGAGACTCCTGATGCCTATAACCTGAAGGGTGCGATATTGAAGAACCTTAACAGCAAGAAGGAGTCCATGGAGGCTTTCAAGAGGGCGCTGGAGCTTGAGGGTAAAAACAAGTAGCGGCAGGTTTCTTTGCCTGCGTGGGTTGGTTGGGGAATTATTATCGTTTGTTGTATGGTTTCGGAACTAACATGAAAAAGAGAGACTATCTTTCGGTTCTGGACCTGTCAAAGGATGAGACCTTAGAGGTCCTTGAGATGGCCAGATCAATGAAGCCCAGGTATCTCAGCGAGGAGCTAGGGGGCGCTGTCTTTGCCTTGATCTTTGAGAAGCAGTCCCTCCGGACCAGGGTGACCTTTGAGGTCGGGCTTTTGCAGATGGGAGCGCGTGGCATATATCTCGCGCCGGGGGACATCAGCCTGGGCAAGCGTGAGGGCGTCAAGGATGTGGCCCTTAACCTTGAGCGCTGGTGCGACGGCATAATAGCGAGGGTCTATTCGCACGAGTCCCTCCAGATAATGGCGGAAACCCGTATTCCCGTTATAAACGCCCTCTCGGACCTTGAGCATCCCTGTCAGGCCCTTGCGGATTTCCTTACCATATGGGAAAAGAAGGGGGATTTTCGTTTCAACCTTGCCTTTGTGGGCGACGGAAACAATGTGGCGCACTCGCTCCTGCTCATGGGCGCGATGTTGGGAGCGAACGTCGCGGTTGCCACGCCCCGCGGATACGAGCCAAATCCTTCAGTCTTGAAGAGGGCGGAAAAGGAGGCACGGGCTTCCGGCGCGAGGCTAATAGTTACGAATGACCCAACCGAGGCCGTCCGGGACGCGGATTTCATCTATACGGATGTCTGGGCGTCTATGGGCCAGGAAGCTGAGGCTGAGGAGCGCAAGAAGGTATTCGCGGCTTACCAGGTCAACGAGGCCCTGATGGCAAAAGCCCCGAAAGGTGCGATGTTCATGCATTGCCTGCCAGCGCACAGGGGAGAGGAGGTCACGGATGGGGTCATTGACGCGCCTTACTCATTGGTCTATGACCAGGCTGAGAACCGCTTGCACGCGCAGAAGGCCCTGATGAAGTTTTTGTTCACCTAGGAAAACCGGATCCCAACATAGCTAGGCCCATCACGTGCCCGGCTTTTTATCCCCCAAAACCCTCCTTCTCAGGCGTTCGTAGTATTGCCTGTGTTCGTCAATGTATTGATCGTCAATGATCTCCGGCAATAGCTCTTGTCTAGCCAGATCGCGCGCCCTGTCCAGAAGTTCAGCCCTTTCTTTTTGATCTTGTGTAGCCTCGGCCCGATAGATCAGGTTTTCCAGCTCTTTGAAGTCGGTCCACACCTCTTCTAACTGGTAATGGTCATATTTCCTTGTTAGAAGCCCCGGCCTTCCCAGGTTTTTTCTCACAGTAACCAAGGCGGTATAAAGCCATTCCCTTGTCCTGGGGTTGAACCTCTCTCTTGGCCAGAGCAGGTAAAAGAGGTGATCCTTCGGTATCCGATGGTTGGGCGATAAAAGGAGATAAACGAAAGCCCTGAGAGCCTTGTTTCTGCGCCATCCCCACAGGGGTATTTCTCTGCCGTCCACCACGACCCTGAATTCTCCGATCAGATAAGCCCTTATCCCCTTTTGTTGGCCGCTATCCCTTTCGCGACTGAGAAACAACTCCATCCCGGAGATGAAATCGCCTACAAGGGGGTCATTTTTGAACCCGGGATAGAACGGGATCATGTCTCCAAGAAATTTCATGGCCTCCGGGAATACCTGCGAATCTATTCTCCATCCCAACAGCGCGGCCATAACTCCGGACATGAAGGCTTCCATATTTTGATAAACCTTGCGATAACCTCGGGCCGCCGAGAGAAGACCCCTCGCGGCCCCCTGTCCCTCCAGAAGGAGCGCAGAGACCTCCTCTGCCGCGGCGCGTTCACCCCAACCTCCTTTTCTTGATAACGCGAGGCATCTTTTTACCAGATTGGAAGGCGGCGGATCCTGACCTCCGAGCCTGGATATTTCAAGAGCTTTAGCGCAGGGAAAGACCGCGTAGGCAGAACCCAGATCCGCGAATCCGCAAGCAGTGTCCAGAAGTGTCTCCAGTGCTTCTTTGGGCCTACCAAGCATTCTAAGCGCTAAACCTTTCATTTCCTTGATGCTGAGCGTGAAATGCTTGCCTACGACAGATTCAAGAAGACGATCCAGGATATTCACGCCCCTGTCTGGCCTGCCGCGAATTATTTCCATAGTAGCCATAAGGTAGGATGCACTGTGGTTATTTTCCTCTGTTCTCAAAAATTCCTTGAGCTCGCCATAAAGGAGTTCATAGTCAGACCTGAAGAACCTGCTGTAAAGGAGATTCAGCCTTGCCTCGGAAACGGATTTTTTGTCCCCGGTTCTCTCGGCCATCTCCATGGCTCGGAGATAGTAGTTTTCTGCGGCCCCAAGTTCCCCCATCATTCTATATGACATCCCTATCCAGCGAAACAGGAGCGGCGCTAAATCGGGGTTGTCCGAAACAGCTGGTAAAAGACGTCTGCCCACCCTGAGAGCCCTGGAGGCCTCGGCCTTACAGACAGCAAGCCATACTTCCGTGAGGGAAAAAGCAAGTGAGTCCTCATTCCTCAGTTTTTCCATATAGGATTGAAATTCCTCATTCTGACCGGCGCTGAAAAGGATCGTGGCCCTGCTTATCTTTTCCCTTGTGTTCATTCCAATATTTTACACTCTCTATGCTCCTAAGTTCAACCATTATAAGCACTTAGCTTATTACGCGTCGGATTTGCGTTGGTTCATTCCTTAAAATATAACCTGTGAAATCAACAAGGAGACCATAATGACTACGATGATCTCTGAAATCGCTCTTATAACGGCTGTTTCGGGCAACTGGCCCATGTATGGCGGAGACTCGGCCCATACATCCCTCCAGCTCATGGCAGGCGCGATGAATACAGCACCCATCGTGAAGTGGAGCTTTACTGCCAGCGGTTTCTTTTGGCTCACATACTCTGGAATAGCTGACTGCGATGGCGATGGCATGGCCGAGGTGCTGGCAAGTTGTGACGATGGAAAGATCTATTGCCTACCCGGTGCAAGCGGCACACCCGCGAAGTGGAGCTTCACAGCAGGCGGCAGTAACGGCGACTGTTCTCCGGCAATTGCGGATGTAGATGGTGACGGCCAGCAGGAGGTGATAACCACTGGTAACAGCAAGGTATACCGCGTGAACGGCGCGACGGGATTGCAGGAACAGGTCTTTTCCACCTCTGGCAACACAGACTACTCTTCTCCTTTGGTTGCCGATCTGGATGCGGACGGACAAAAAGAGGTGGTCGTGGGTGCTGGTTCAAATGTCTATTGCATAAACGGCCCAGCCTGGACCCAGGAATGGGTTTATACAACGGGGAATTTGGTTAATTCTTCACCCGCTCTGGCTGATGTTGATGGAAACGGAACCCCTGAGGTGGTTGTTGGTTCTGCTGATAACAAGATTTATTGTCTGAACAACAATGGCACGCTGAGGTGGACACTTCCCACGAACGGCATGGTGTTTTCATCTCCGGCCGCGGCCGATCTGTTCGCGGGAGACGGCGGAAAAGAGGAGGTGGTCATCGCCGGCTACTCTGATACTCTTTACTGTCTTGTGGACACGGTCATATCCGGCAACGATACATGCAAGCTTAGGTGGAAGGTCTTTATAGGCAATATTGCTGATGGCACTCCGGCCATAGCCGATGTGGACGGCGACGGACAGAAAGAGGTTCTGGTCGGAAACGGAACCGACGATGTCTACTGCTTTGACGGGGCAACCGGGACACAGGAGTGGGCGCGCATGGACCTTCCCATAGGCAACTCGGCCAGGACTCTGTTCATTGCAGATATTGACGGTAATGGGGACCTGGAGGCTGTTATAGGCTCTGACGGTGGACAGATCATCTGCCTCAACGCGGAATCCGGGACAACCCTCTGGCAGAAGAGCATGGGTGTTGCTGTCCGGGCCCCGTTCCCTGGCGACATAGACGGTGATGGGCGCATTGAAATAGTTGTGGGCACCACGACCAGCAACATAGTTTACGCGCTGGATGACAACAACCCAACGTATGGTGGCGAGAACGAGGAACCCGGCGGGAACGAAACCATCGGTTTCAGGGCAATAGGCACGAGCCTCTACCTCTTTCTGTCATCCGGGGCCATGGTCTCATTATCCCTCTACGACGCGTCGGGTCGGCTCGTCCAGAACCTCTACAACGGCGTCCTTTCCGCGGGCACCCACACCTTTGTCCCGGATATAAAGGCCGCCGGCGTCTATCTTGTCGTGCTCAGGTCCAACAACGACACGAGGACGGTGAAATTTATTCGCTAGGACCCCACGACCCCGGCCGTAAAAACGTCCCCGGGGAGGTCTTACAGAGGAACAACTTGAGTCGCACCGGGGTCTATCCTTAAGCTATGCAAATGAACCTTCTTTTAACCTTCCTATCGCTCCCGTTTTACTCGGGGGAGACCCTGACCTTCAGAGTTAAATACGGTTTTATCTCAGCTGGCGAGATGACCCTGGTCGTCCTCGGAACCGAGGAAAAGAACGGGATCAAATGCTGGCATTTTAGGCTCAAGGCAGACGGCGGAATTCCCCTCTACAACGTAAAGGACGAGATACACTCCTGGGTCTCGGTCTCGGACTTCGCGACGGTCTATTATCAGAAGGACATCAACGAGGGAAGTTATCACAAGAAAACCTGGATCTCCTATGACCCAGGGAACTACAAGGCTCTTTACCCAGAAGGGGATACCCTGGATATACCAAAGGGAGCATTGGACCCGCTTGCTGTCTTCTATTATGTGAGAAAACTACCCCTTGAGGAGGGCAAGGTTTTCTGGCTACCTTATCATGTTGACAGGCGCTCGGAGATGATGAAGGTTGAGGTAAAGAAGAAGGAAAAAATCAAGGTCCCCTACGGCGAGTTTGATTGTTACCTGGTTGAGCCAAAGGTCTCCACGGGAAAGAACATCTTCGGTGCGAGTGGAGGCCTGAAGATCTGGTTCACGGCCGATGATCAGCGCCTGCCCATCAAGGTTGACACCCAGGTCTTCTTCGGCTCAATGACAGCAGAACTCAAGAATAAGCAATAGGGCTCAACCCAAAAGGGTTTCATCTCCGGATTACGCTGACTCAAGCGCGATGATCTCTCGCAGACGCGCCGCGGCCTCACACGGATCCGGTCTCGCGAAAACTGCCCTTATGACGCAGATTGCCCAGGGTTTTTTGGCCGCGACCTGGCTGATGTTGGTCTCGTCTATGCCACCTATGGCCGCGAACGGGAAATCAAGCGCTTTCCTCGCCTCGTCCAGGATTCTGAGACCAATTCCTGGCCGGTCCGGCTTCGTTGGGGTGGGGTATATTGGGCCAAAAGCCACATATGACGCGCCCTCCTTTCTGGCCGAAAGGGCAAGGGCTAGGCTGTCGTGGCAACTCCTCCCAATGAACGCGCCCGGCCCCAGCGCTTTCCTCGCGACCGCGACCGGCGCGTCCTCGTCCCCGAGGTGCAAGCCGGCGCCTAGCTCCGCGGCCATGTCCAGCCTGTCATTGACTACGAAGATGACCCCGCGCTCATCACACAGGGCTTTGAGCTCCCTCGCCAGGGCCAGGAGTTCCGGGTCCGGCGTGGTTTTATCCCTGAGCTGGAGTATCTGAACCCCCCCATCCAGGGCTAATTCAACGACCCTCAGAAAATCCTTTTTGGGGATGAGATTCTCATCCGTTATCGCATAGAGAAGGTTCACGGGCAAAGCTTAAAGCTTGAACTCAATTGGAATCTCATCTCAGCCCTTTATGGATTGAAGGCGCGGCCGTGGCACAAGGGTCTCGCAATCGGGCCGGGGTTCTGAGCCTGAGCATCCGGGCAAGGTTC
>JBMFOM010000034.1:0-16732 GCA_049969615.1 Caldifarciminota bacterium | reverse complement strand
CATCCGGGCTTTCTCAAACCAGGGGGGTATGCTGAGAATCAAAAATGAGCACATCCGGGGAAAGGATCACATGAAAAAGATAATCGGATTAGCAACAGCAAGCGGAGTGGCCATCGCGTTGTTGGCCTGTGGCGGCAAGTCAAAGGGGATTGAGTATAGCGATAGTTCTTTCGGCATAACTGTGAAGCTCCCCGGAGGCTGGAAGCAGGTTTCAAAGGAAACCGAGAACGACCTCATAACTGTGGATTTTGAGAAGGGAGATCTGGACGTGAGTCTTATGTATGGCGAGATTCCCGGCATGGAGGAATCCGGACTCACCGGCGCTGATTTCATGGATATGATGATGGAAGAGTTCGCTGGCAAGGACGCGACCCTTGAGACCATTCACGAGGGTTCTACAATCGTAGCCGGAGTCAAAGGCTATGAGAAGACATTCAAGGGCGTGATAGAGGGTTCCGATGGTATAGCAAGGACAATAATGCTCACCAATAACGACAAGATGACCGTCATCATATTCGTCCACGAGGGCGAAACAGAATTCTCATCAGCGGACAAGAAGGGTATGGATGAATTCATAAAGGGCATAAGCTTCTAAAACTAGAAAAATTGCCTCTGGTTTCTTCTGTCACCCCAAATACATAAATGCTTGATCCTGTGCAGGAGCTGGGTTCAATCGGACCCAAGCTTTCATAATCTTGGTAAATACCCGAACGGATCGGGCCAGTGATTGCAAACATTCAGGCCTGTGGGCTAGAATTTAAGGCCTCATGGAAGTTAGGGAGGTTTTTCCCGATGAAAGGGAGATTCTTGAACTCTTCGCTCGCATAGGCGTTGATCCAGACGGCATGAGGGTTATGGCGCCTAAGGCTCGCTACAGGTTCTTCTACATAAGGGATCTGAAGGCTCCGGCCGCCAACATCCTCAAGCAGGAGGCTCTCTCATATGGCGCGGAGGCTGCTGTTTCCATAGGGGTAATAAACTGCTCTGTTAGGGCAACCGACGCCTTGGTCTGGGGAGACGAGAGAAGGCTAATCCTGCTGGCAGAAAAGCTCCGGGGTCAGGTCTATGGCCTGGGAAAACTATCAGAGGCTCTCTTGCTTGCAATGGAACCCAAACAGCCTGTTTGGAAGGTAATGGATAGAAATATGTCCATGGGAAGGACCTTGGTTATGGGCGCGGTTAATGTCACCCCTGATTCCTTCTACGGCGGCGGAAGGTACGAAAGCCCATCTGAGGCCGTAGAGCGAGGTATAATGATGGCCGAGCAAGGGGCGGACATTATTGATGTGGGAGGAGAATCCACCAGGCCGGGCGCGGAGCCGGTCCCAGAGCATGAGGAGCTCAAGAGGGTGATCCCGACAATTGAGGGTCTAAGAAAAAATCTCCCAAAGGACATAGTCATATCCGTGGACACATACAAGGCAAGGGTGGCTAAAGAGGCAATATCTGCCGGCGCGAACATGGTTAACGACATATCTGGACTCGGTTTTGACGATGGAATGCCTGAGGTTGTTGCCGGGACTGGCGCTGGGTTGATAATAATGCACATGAAGGGGACTCCGCGGGACATGCAGAGAAACCCCAAATACGAGGACACGATACGCGAGATAAGCGATTATTTCCTAGGGCGTCTCGCCCTGGCTCAGCAAACGGGAATAGAACTGGACCATATTGCCCTTGACCCCGGAATAGGTTTCGGCAAGAGGGTCTATGATAACCTACTCATAATAAAGAAGATACCCGAATTCAGAGCGCTGGGAAGGCCTTTGGTTATAGGTCACTCAAGAAAGAGCTTCATAGGAAAGGTTTTGGGTATTGATGACCCTGAAAACAGACTGGCCGGCTCTCTTGGCGTTGCGGTAGTGGCCGCACGGCTGGGCGTGGATGTCATCAGGACTCACGATGTAAGGGAAACCATTGAGGCCATAAGGATGGCAGAGGCAATAGGGAAACCGGAGGAATACCTGACTTGAATATCGCCCTGATCCGATATTTCGGATTTGGCGTGATTGACGCGCTGGACATAATCCTGGTTGCACTGCTTATCTACCAGTTTCTCAAGTTGTTTCGTGGAACAAGGGCGCCATACATATTCGCGGGCGTCTTGGTTGTCATAGCGGTTGGGGTTATAGCGCAAATATTGGATTTCCCAGGCCTCAGTTGGATAATAGACGCGGTGAAGACAATCGCCCTGGTGGCCCTGGTCATAATATTCCAGCCGGAGATAAGGCGCGCGCTTGGACTGGTTGGCCAGAGGCCTTTTTTTAGAGGCTTTGTTAAGGAGAGCGTCCCGGTTGATAGAATAGTTGAGGCCTCATGCGAACTTCGGGAGCGCGGCCTGGGAGCCATAATCGTGATTGAGAGGAGGATGGGTCTCAGGGAGTTCACGGAAGAGGCTGTCTCCGTGAACACCGGTTTTTCCGTTCCGCTCATAATATCCCTACTACTGCCGGATTCGCCCCTGCATGACGGCGCGGTGATAATCAGGGAAGATAGGATCATCGCCACAAAGGCCATTCTCCCGGTTTCAAGGAACCTTCCGCCCGAGCTCTATGGGACGAGGCATCGCGCGGCGGTCGGAATAACCGAGGTTTCGGATGCTGTGGCAATAGTGGTATCCGAGGAAAACAGGAACATAAGGGGTGCTGTTGGCGGAAGGCTCACAGCGCCCCTTTCCAGGGAAGGTCTCGCCAGCTTCCTGAACAGGGAGATGGGCGGAAATGCGTAGGGGATGGGGAATGAGATTCCTGGCGCTGTTTCTGGCTATATCTCTATGGTTCTATGCCAAAACACAGCGCACATACGATATCCGGATAACCATACCGGTGGAATACAAGGGGCTTTCCCGGGAGCTGTCTTTCGTGGAGCCTCCAGACACCGAAGTGGTGGTAGATCTGACAGTAAGGGGCGGTAGCTTGCTGGGGCTCATGTTCGTGAGACCCAGGATTGTGGTTGATCTGAGCAGGGTGAGGCTGGGCAAGAACACGATAACAATAGGCCCGTCAAACCTTGACTCCCGAGGCCTCAACCTGGGCATAAAGGAATTCAGACCGCCAGAGCTGGAGTTCTTTCTTGATACCCTGGCGAGGAAGAAGCCTTCTGTCGTGCCGCAGATCAAGGGTGAGCCAGAAAACGGATATGTGGTCGCGGGAATCAGGGCAATGGGTTCTCCGGTGGTTGAGGGGCCGGGGACCCTGCTGGTACAAACCAGGGAAATCTATACCGAACCCGTCAACATACAGGGCAAAAGCTCAGGCTTCAGGGCAAGCACAAAGCTCATACCGCCCTTTCCAACCGCGAGGTTGTTTCCCCAGGAGGTAGAGGTTGAAGTCGCAATAGAACCATTATCCGAAAAGACAACTACGGTGCCAGTAATACTTGAGGGAAAACGGGCCAGGTTCTCGCCGGATTCGGTCAAGATAACAATTGAAGGTCCTGCCAGCCTGATAAGAACATTCTCTGGAACGGTAGGAAAGATCAAAACCGACACGCTCAGAGCCGGAACATACTACCTGATTCCGGAAATACGACTCCCAAAGGAACTCAGGCTGGTCAGGATGGAACCCGATAAGGTGGAGGTGAAGCTTTGGTGAGGTTCTCAGCCATTGTGCTGGCCGGCGGTGCAGGAAAGAGGTTCGGCGGGCCAAAACACACCGCCCTTCTGGCAGGAAGGCCATTGTTTCATTGGTCCCTCAGGGTCTTCCAGGCGCATCCGGAAGTTGGCGAAATAATCCTGGTCCTCCCGAAGGGTGAAATTGGGAGCTCTGGAGGCCTAAAGGGCATCTTCACGAAAATAAGCTCGGTAGTCACGGGCGGACCTGAAAGGACTGATTCGGCGAGAAACGGCATCTCATCAGCTATGGGGGAATATGTTCTAATCCATGACGCCGCAAGGCCCCTGGTCTCAAAAGAGTTGGTTAGCAGGGTGATGAATGCCCTCATCCGCCACCCCGCTGTGGCGCCAGCTGTGCCGGTTAGGGATACCCTGAAGAGGTCCAAAGGCGAACTGATGACAAGAGGCCCTGACCGGGAGGGGCTTTTTAGGGTTCAGACCCCACAGGGTTTCAAACGAGAGATTATCGCGGAGGCATACAAAAAGACAACGGGGCCCGCCACTGACGACACGACCATCCTTGAAGATGCCCTTGGTATTCAAAGCCTCCTGGTTCCAGGAGATGAATCCAACATCAAGATAACTATTCGGGAAGACCTGGCCATAGCGGACAGGCTCTTGGGAAGGAGGAGGACGGGTTTTGGTTGGGACGCGCACCCGTTCAGAAGGGGGAGGCCCCTGATTCTGGGAGGAAGTGAGATCCGGTCCGAGAGAGGCCTTTCCGGCCACTCGGATGGTGATGCGCTCTGTCACGCGGTGATTGACGCGCTTTTGGGCGCGGCCGGCCTCGGTGATATAGGGACTCACTTCCCGGACACCTCTCCTAAATATAGGAATGCCAACAGCCTCTCCTTGCTGAAGGAGACCGTGGCAATGCTGGAGCAAAAAAGCTTTCTCCCGGAATTCATGGACGCGACGGTGATAATCGTGGAACCAAAGCTGGGGCCATACATTGCGAGGATAAGGGATAATCTTGCTAGAGCGCTTGGAATCAGCCCAGAGCTCGTTTCCGTCAAGGCCAAATCAGGAAACAGGCTGGGTTTCGCGGGCGAGGGTATGGGTTGCGAGGTCTACGCGATCGCAGGCGTTAGGGAGCTGGGGAGATGATTGGAACTCAAGTTGAGCGCCATGTTATAATCCTTTAAAATGAGGATTTTGGTGTCAGGAAACCCTTAGAACATTCCGGTTTGTCCTTGATCCCATGGCGCCTCTTGGCTAGGATCGTTTCCCTGCGTGATAATATGTGAGTGAAGAAGGGGCTAGCCTTCGCGATCCTCGGTATCCTTTTGACGGACTGTACGCCAGAAAAAGGGCTTTCTCAACCCCTGGAGCTTTACCTGTATTCGGCCGAGCGCAAGCTCCAGGAAGGAGACCCGCGCGGGGCAATAGAGACCTACAGGGAGATAATCCGGGTCGTGGACGCTCCTAATGCCTGGTTCGGCATGTCGGGGGCTTATCTCACCATCGGGGACACAGATAGCGCTGTCCTGTCTTATTTTAGAGGCATCGTGGCCCAGGAAAATAGAACGCAATCAGACCCATACTACTGGATGAAAATGGGCTACTGGTACGGAAGGACAAAGGAAACAGACAAGGCTTTGGCCGCGTTTGAAAAGGCCTTGTCCCTGAATCCAGAGGATGCGAAGGCTTGGAACAATATAGGCGTTGTTTATTACAACGAGGGCAAATACGAAAAGGCCATCCCCTATTTCAAAAAGGCCATAAGCCTTGACCCGAACGACCAGAGGTTTTGGCATAACCTTGGCCTCGCCTATTATCACATAGGGGCATATGACGACGCGATAGTGGCCTACAACGCCTCACTGCACATAATGGAGGCAAGGGCAAAGGTCTGGAATGATCTGGGCGTTGCCTACAGGTTCAAGGGCGAGTGGGACAAGGCGATTAGATCATACGACAGGGCCCTCGCGCTTTCGCCGGAGGACCCGGACATATGGTTCAACAAGGGACTACTGCTTGACAGGATGAGGAAGGACGAAGAGGCAATGTATTGTTTCATGAAGTGGGCGGAGTTCGCGGTATCCTGGAAGGCTTATCTTTATGCGGGAAAAAAAGCCGCTGACCTGAACAAGTTTCGGCTGGCATGGACACTGTTGGACAAGGCCCTATATTACAAACCGAAAAGTCCTTTGGTATGGTCAGCCAGGGTCTACGCTGGCTGGAAGGAGGGCGGTGCGGCGGGCGCGACCAAGGAAATGGTAGCGTCAGAGGAATATCTAGACGAGAAAGCTATAAGCGATGTCCGGACAACGGCCCAGAGGGCGGTCTTGGTACTAACCCTGAGATTAACGGCTGTCTGCAGGTGAGCGAACTCGCCTCAATAATTCACTTGAAGCCAAAGCCGCAGTGCGATAAGGCCCCTTTATTTTATCGCAGGTCCAAGGGTATATCCGAACCAGGTTCCAACCCCGCCATAGCTGGAAGCGTCTGCATCCTCCGCGCCCCAGATCATGCCGTTTGCCCAGGAGAGGCTCATGCCGTGGAAGGTGCTCTTTAGCTTGAAATTGGCGAGCTCTTTTCCCTTCTTGTCCAGGACATAGACCCTCCCATCCTCGTCCCAGGTAAAGAGATAGTCCTTGCTCACCGCAATGGTCACGCTGTAGGGAAAATCTCCGCAGGGTATACCATTTATAGTCTCTATTTCCTTCATGGAAGGGAATTCCATTACATAGAGTGTTCCATCAACCAGCTCGTATATCCTCTTGCCAGAAGGGTCCAGCGCGGGCGAGCTCTGGTTATCCTGGAATACTCCCTCGGCCACAATACTGGCCTCCCTGAGTTTCGGGTTATAAACGAGGAGGTCCCGCATGTAGGTCTTTATGTATATCTTACCGTCCGCGGGGTTGTAGAAGATGGCCCGGCCATCCGCTTCTATATCTGCTGAGGCCACCAGCTTGCCATTTGTATCATACTGGTTGATCTTTCCGTATCCCTCGTTTCCGCCGTTGACGGTGTAGTAATATCTGCCGTCAAAGGTTATCCCGACATTGTGAAAAAAGACCTCATCCTCTATCTTTATGACCAGCTCGGGCCTGATTCCCGCCTCTGGAATGGACACGACTTTGGGAGTGCAAGCCGTTGCTAAGGCCATCACTGCTATGGGTAAAAGGATATTTTTCATAGGCCATAAAAGCTTAAGGCCACATCTCGGTGTATTACAAGCTAAAAGATCGTGGCGGGATTTTTCGGGGGGTCCCTCTTAGAAACCTGCTCTCTTGGACAAAGTGCTCCTGGCTCAAACCAGTAGGTTATTACTACTTTAAAATCTGGGCTATAAGACCATTTGAGGAAAGGGGCACCCGCTTTTTTCAACCTTGATCCCGTGTCCTGCGATCCGGCATAATAAAAACCTTGAAGAAGTTCGGCGTGATGACATCAGGGGGCGATTGCCCTGGCCTTAACGCGGCCCTGCGTGCTATCGTCCGCAGGGCCAAAAAGGACTATAGCCTCACCGTCATCGGTTTCATGCGCGCCTGGGAGGGATTGCTTGAGGGGGAGTTTTTTGAGATGGACTACCGCCATGTCTCTGGCATACTTCCCCTGGGTGGCACCATACTCCACACCACCAGAAAAAACCTCCTGGAAAAACCCGGCACAATGGACAAGGTCCTTGCCCGGCTTGACGAGCTGGGACTTGATGGCCTAATAATAATCGGTGGAGACGGAACCCTCCACTGGGCATGGCAACTTCACAGGCGGTGGCCCAGAGTTGTCGCGATACCGAAGACCATAGACAATGATGTCTGGGGAACCCGCTATTCTATAGGTTTTGACACGGCTGTCTCGGTCGCCGTTGAAGCGCTTGATCGCCTTCATACGACCGCTGAATCCCACGACCGGGTCTTTGTGGTTGATGTGATGGGAAGAGCAACCGGCTGGATCGCCATTCACGCTGGCATAGCTGGAGGTGCGGATGTCATAGTTATTCCGGAACATCCCCTGCGAGAGGACGAGATTCTCCAGATAGTTGATGAGAGACGGGCCAGGGGAAAATCTTTCTCAATAATAATCGTCGCAGAAGGCGTTCACTATGTCGGGATGAGGGACAGGAACAGTGTCACCGCATACCTCGCTGGCCTCATTGAATCCGGGCTCGGTATCTCCGCCAGAACCGTGAAACTTGACTATGTGCTCAGGGGGGGAACTCCAACATCCTACGACCGACTCCTCGCCACGAGGATGGGTTTTACAGCGGTTGATCTTCTTGTTGCTGGGAAATTTGGCGTGATGACCTCCCTCCGGGGAACCCAGATAGCCTCTGTTCCTATTCAGCGAGTTGTTGGTAGGATAAACAGGGTGGACGAGAACCTCTGGGCCATGGCGAGGACATTTTTCGGGTGAGACCCATTGTTGCGCCACAATAGCCCAACACATTAAAATTATGGCCTTGACTTCCGTGGAAAAGATAGCCATAATGGGAGCAGGGAGCTGGGGCCTTACTTTGGCCAGGCACCTCTTTGGGAAAGGCCACCAGGTTGCTGTCTGGGATGCTTTTCCGGAGAGAATTGCCATGCTTGCTGACAAGAGGGCCGACGAGCTGCGGCTTCCTGGTGTGCGGATACCTGATGGGGTATTTTTGTCCGGAGATATCCAAGATACCCTTGCAGGTGCCGATGTTTGCGTGATGGCTGTTCCATCCCACGGATTCAGGGACACCATTAGGGCCGCCCTGCCCTATCTGCCGGAGAAAATAGTTTCAGCCACAAAAGGCCTTGAGCTGGGAACGGGCAAGATCATGTCCGGGATAATAGCGGACGAGGCACCGGGAAATCTCTACGCGGCCCTCACTGGCCCTTCCATAGCGAGGGAGGTTGCCAGGGGTCTTCCCGCTTCGGTTGTGGCGGCCTCGGATAGTCCGGATTACGCCCGGTATGTTCAGGAACTATTCTCAACGGACACCTTTAGGGTCTACAGGGTCTCGGATGTTCCTGGAGCGGAGTTGGGTGGCGCGCTAAAGAATGTCATAGCTTTGGCGTGCGGCATGGCCGATGGTATGGGCCTCGGCTACAACGCCAAGAGCGCGCTGGTCACCAGGGGACTCGCTGAGCTCATGCGTCTTGCAGTAAGGCTGGGCGCGAGGCCAGAAACCCTTGCTGGTCTGGCAGGCATGGGAGACCTTGTCGTCACCGCGTTCTCTCCGGATTCAAGGAACAGAACCCTAGGAGAAAGCATCGGCCGAGGTCAGAATCCATCCGATGCGCTGGCCTCAATGGTGGAGGTCGCCGAGGGAGTCAACACCGCGTCCGCAGCAAGATCAGTGGCACAAAACCTTGGCGTTGAGACGCCTATAACCGACGCTGTGGATATGATAATGAAAGGAAATATAAAACCAGAGGATGCACTGAGGGGGCTGATGTCCAGACCCCTCAAAGAAGAATTCTACGGAGTAAAGGAGGCAATAGCAGATGACAGATGAAAAGAAGCCAAAGATCAAGGTAGCTGGAATGAGCATAGAGGCCAAAGGCCCCTTGACCAAGAAGGAAGGGGCTGAGGCAGAGACTAAACCCGCGGCAGAAAAGAAGATCCCCGACATAACGGCCAGGGATGTAGCGGCTAGGGATTTCACCCAGCGGGTAAAGGGATATGATCCCCAGGAAGTCAAGGAATTCCTGGAGGCTGTAGCAGTAAAGATGGCCGCGCTGGAAGAAGAGCTCAGGACCCTCATGGCTAGCGGAGGAGGCGGGAGTCCGGAAGCAGCCGCGGAGATAGCTTCCCTCAAAGCCAGGATTGAGACCCTTGAAAAGGAAAAAGCTGAGCTCACAAAGAAGGCCTCGGAGGCCATGAGCGCTGGTGAAGCCCCTGACATGGCCGCGAAGATAATCAAGCACGCGGAGGAGCTCGCTGAGAAAATAAAGTCAGAGGCAGAGGAAGAGGCCAAGGCCAGGCTCAGGGATCTGGAGCTGGAGCTCTCCAGACGCAGGAAGGAGTTGGAGGATGAGTTGGAAAGCCTCAGGAACGAGACCGAGCGCCTCTCGCACCTGAAAGAGGATTTTATCGGCAGGGCGGAGCAGACCCTCCGAGAGTTCAGCGACATCATAACGAGATACAAGGCCAAGTGATATGCTCGTAATTCTGGCCGGGTTTCTGGTCGCGCAGAAACCCACCCTCGTTCTGGCGGACAGCCTTGAACTGGTCGGATACCAGGTGAAGGTCTATTCCATTGCTCTTGGCGAAGGCGAAGAAGCTGATGTAATGGGCACAAGGCTGTTTCTGCTCAGAGGAGGGGACACCCTTTTGACCCTCGGGGACAACCAGTGGCCGTTTCTCTTTCTGGATAAGGACACTGGCGAGGACATAGATGGAGACGGCAACCCGGATGTGGTTGTTATAATGGCTGGCGAGGAAACGATGAAGCTGGTCGCTTACTCGCTCGCGCCTTTTGGCCCCAGGGAGATAATCTTCTCTATACCCGGCTGGGCTGAGATAGTTTCCTATGAGGATGTGAATGGCGACGAGGTCCCTGAGCTTCTGGTTGCGGATAAAAGGGTTGAGAGGTTTGAGGGCCTTGAGGTGCCGTGGGTCACGGTCGCGCTGAGAAAAAGCAGGGGCGGTTACTGGGAGGAGTTTCCCGAGGCCTATGCCGAATACTATACCGCTCGGCTTGAGGGTCTCCTGGCCAAGATCAGAATGGAGGCCAACCCCTTCAAGAAGAGGGCTTACGCCACGGCTTATTCAGCATATCTGTTTCACATGGGAAAGACCCAGGAAGCCTGGGATGAGTTCCTTCGCCTTACCGATGGCGATCAGGCCCTTCTCATGAAGTTCAAGGAACGGATGCTCTTCTGGGAGGAGAAATGATACATCCCTTTTATCTGCGGACTTTCTTTGGCCTCCTGGCCGGGATGGTTCAGGCACCCGATGGTTCTGGCCTCGGACTAGGTGTTGAGGGCGGGCTTTTGGCCAACACTCAGAGGGCCCGTTTTTCCATATTTGCCTCCTATTCCAAGCTTTCCTCTGAGACCACATTTGACACGACGGCCAGCATCTCAGGCGGTGGTTATGTTCCGGGTCAAATTCCTGCCACTCGTTCCCTTGATGCCCTGAATTTCACGCTCGGCCCATCCGTGATCCTTGGGCGCTCTGAGATCAGCCTCTGGCTCGGAACTTCCTTTCATACCTCTGAGAGGGTGACTGATGACGCCGGTTATACCCTGGACGAATATCCGAGCAAGTGGGTTTTTCTCGGTGGGGGTGGCCTGGGCTGGAACTGGGAAAAGTTAGGGCTATGCCTATTTGTTGACAGACACATGGGCGATGGTGGGTTGTGGATTTTGGGTGGCAGGGCGCGTTTTTTCCCATAACACGATAGAAAAGGAGATTGAGATGAACGAAGATATGGACCCAAAGGCTGTTGAGGAAGGAAAGGTCCTCGCGTGGCTCTCCTACTTGGGCATCCTTTTCCTGGTGCCTCTATTCACTCAGCGTCAGAACCCCTATACTATGTTCCATGTGAGACAGGGCATAGTCTTGTTCGGGGTCTGGATCGTCGGTTTCGTGGTCGGGATATTGCAATTGATCCTCCACATCATCATTTCCATGATTGACATCCCCTATGCTGGATGCTGTGTTGATCTTGGATTGGGCGTTCTCCAGATAGCCATATACATTCTCGCGCTGGTTCTTTCAATAATAGGTATCGTCAAATCCTTGTCCGGAGAGATGTGGAAAATGCCCATGTTGGCCGCCATAGCGGAAAAGATAAAGCTATGAAACCAGTTTATCGTCCCCTGTTCCTCGTTGCTGTTGGGAACCGGGGGCCGTGGCTTGGAAATTGAAAATTATGCCTTTTACGGTTCTGGTTGGACTGCAGTGGGGCGATGAGGGAAAGGGCAAGATAGCCGATTACCTTTCGGGCGAGTTTGGTATAGTCGCGAGATTCCAGGGCGGTGCCAACGCTGGCCACACGGTCAACATAGGTAAGAAGAACTACGTCCTCCATCTTTTGCCCACCGGGCTCCTTCGTCAGGGAACAAAGGGCGGCATAGGGGCCGGCGTAGCGGTTGATCTAGGAGCGCTTTGTTCGGAAATCAAGGTGGTTGAAAAGGCCTCCGGCCCCCTCCGGGATAGACTCATAATTGACGAGAGGGCACAGCTAGTCCTGCCTTTCCACAAGCTGGAGGATAAGAGACTTGAGGAGTCCGATAAGGCTCCCAAGATAGGCACCACCCAGAGGGGAATAGGCCCTTCATACAGGGATAGATATGCCCGATATGGTGTCAGGATAGGGCTTCTCAAGTACCCGGAACTCCTCACCAAAGCAATTGAGCGCTCCCTTTCCTTCAACAATCCTATCCTTGAGTGCATGTTCGGTCAAAGCCCCTTCTCTGTCCAGGAGGTGATTGATTCAGTGGAGCCATTCCGCGATGAAATCCTGCCATATTTGGGCGATCTCGCGGGCTTCCTCTGGGAACACAGGAACGAGAAGGTCCTTCTGGAGGGAGCACAGGGAACCCTGCTGGATGTCAATTTTGGCACATATCCCTTTGTGACCTCATCGCATTGCATCGCCGGTGCCGCGGCGGTTGGATTGGGCATTCCACCATACATGATAAACAGGATCATTGGAATCACAAAGGCCTATACCACCAGAGTGGGTGAGGGGCCTTTCCCTACCGAGATGGATGAGGAAATGAATTCTTATATCAGGGAAAAGGGCGGGGAATACGGTGCCGCAACAGGAAGGCCAAGGAGATGCGGTTGGCTTGATCTACCCGCGTTGCGCTATGCGGTGAGGCTCAACGGTGCGACCGAGATAATGATGACCAAACTAGATGTCTTCTCTGGACTCCCGGAGGTCCAGGTCGCGGTTGCCTACCAGACCCCAACCGGCAAGACAAAGGATTTCCCTATCTATGGGCTGGAATCCGTCAAGCCAATCTATAAATCAATGAAGGGATGGGGCATATTCACCGGCGAGCGCATCCCCCACGAGGCACTTGAGTTCATAAAGATGGTTGAGGAGGAGGTTGGCGTTCCGGTTACCTTGCTCTCATACGGAAGCGACAGGGCCGAGGTAATAAAACGGAGGGTTATTGCCGAGGAATTCTGATGATTTTGTAGCGTCAACCCCTAAAACCTCTACTAGTGGAATAACCCTTGCAAATAGCTTTAGAATTTGGCCGTGAGGAGGAAAGATGTCTTTTCTCGCTATCTTAACCACGCTTGAGCTGTCACAGATCTCCGGGGCTGGTCTGTCCGGAACCCAGGAGGAGCAGGGAGTGGACATAGTAATGCTCATGGATGAGTCCGGGAGCATGAAGAAACTTGACCCCAATAGGTTTGCTGACGAGGCCGCGAAGCTCCTTCTGGACATAGCGAGACTGTTCGGCAAAGAGGCCAGGGTCGCGGTGGTCTCCTACGGCGATGGAGCGAGGGTGCTCATGCCATTCACGATTCTGGACTCCGCCTACACCGGCATCAAAAAGTCAATAGGAAAGCTGGACAGGAACGCTCCCCTTACGGACATAAACTCGGGCCTTGAGGTGACATACGATCTCCTTGAAAAGAGGGATGGTCTGAACCAGGCCTTTGTAGTGATAATGACTGATGGCGAGATAACCGAGCGTGATATTCCCCAGGGCACGGACATATTCGCCTACAAGGAGAAGGCTAGTCGCCTTGCTGGCAACTACAACCTGAGGAACTGGCCAATCTATACCGTTGCTTTTACCACCGGGACCACCATATACAAGGACCTTGCCCGTCAAACCGGCGGGGATTATTACGAGGTCAAGGGGCCATCAGAGGTTCCGGACGCATACCTTAAGGTTTTTGAGGACTTTTTGCTCAGGTTCGTCAGGCGCTATCACCCAGTCCAGCAGGGTGGCCAAACCGAGGAACTCGTCATAGACGAATCCATATCCGAGATAACCATAGTCACGGGCAAGAAAAAAGGCGAGACTGTTGAGCTCATTGACCCGGCTGGCAATCCGGTTGAAGGCGAGAGGGTAAAGGAAAAGGCTTACATTCTGATAAAGGTGACCAAGCCCATGCCCGGCATCTGGAAGGTGGTTTTCAAGGATCGCGGGGCAGTTATGTATTCCATTGTTATACCCAAGATACTGAAGCCCGCGGATCCGGAACTGCCCATTGATGAGCCTGTGGTCGTGCAAGTGAAGCTTGTACCGACGGAGCCAGGCAAGCCCATATTCCCGCAGGATTTTTCAGGCGAGGCCTACCTGCACTATCCCGACGGCAGGTCAGAGTCATTCATGCTATATGATGACGGCAAGCACGACGATGGAATGCCCAACGATGGAATCCTGGGAAGGTCATATTATTCAATACCCACAGAGGGAGATTATCACATCACGGTTGTCATCAGGCACAAGAAAACCGGCTCGGAGATACGGGTCAAGAAAGCCCTAAAAATAACCTACAAGCCCAAGATAGTCGTAAGCGTTGAGAACCCCGGATTCATCGGGGAGCCGATGAAAGTCTCCGCGTTTGTTGTCAACAAAGGCGGCCGTGTCTTCACCAGGGAGAACTACACCGTGACTGCAACAGGGCCGAAGTTTGACGTGACCACCCTGACCCTTCTGGATAACGGCACTGGCGGTGATGAGCGAGCGAACGATGGCCGCTATACCGCGCTTTTTGCCGACACAAAGGAGCCGGGACGCTATTCTTTCAAGGTTCAGGGCGACTTTGAGGTCCAGCCCTTGAAACCCGGCGAGGCAGTCAGGAACTTCAAGGAAGAGGCAAATGCCTATGACGAGGTCTGGCTTTCCCTGGGTAAGGTTTCAACCCCCGGATGCCTTTGGTTTGGGGAGCTCGCTGGCAAGACCTACGAGCACAGGATACAGATATATTCATACTATCCGGGCAAGGTCATGCCGAACTTCTACACTTTCATGGTTGAGAGGCAGGGTAAGATGGGAATAGGCGCCGCGGTTCCAGTGATAAAGACAAAGACCGTTCCAGAGCTGGAGCAGGGCAAGCCGGATTTCCTTAAAGCAGAGGCGCAGATTCCTGGCTCCACCCCGTCCGGCAAATATCTTGTGATCGCTAGCGGAATGCTTCAGCCTCTTTCCAAACCAGTAAAGGCCAACTACGAGTTCAAGACCTCCACCACTGGCAAGGTTTTCCTGACCTTCTTTGGGTTCAGCGTTCTGATAGGTGGAGGCGTAGGCCTGGCATACTGGCTTACGACAAAGGATTGATCTAGGCGCGATCTTTGCTTGGGTTTTTCTGGTGGATGAGGCCGTTGATTCATTTGGATTATGAGCGCTTATTGTGAGAAGCTGATTCTGGTTACCGGGCCATCTCTGGTGAAGCCATCCTATTGCAACTACCTCTATTGGATTGGGCCGGATTCCAGGCTTATAACGCCGGCTTCATCTATTCCCCATAGTTTCTCCGGCCTCGTGTTATCCGGCGGTGGGGATGTGCACCCGGATCTTTACCGCGGAGACCCTTCCGCCTGTGAGTTGGTTGATCCCAATAGAGATGAGCTCGAGTTCAGGCTTCTGGAGATTGCAACAAAGAGACGGGTTCCCATCCTCGGCATATGTAGGGGAATCCAGGTGCTAAATGTTTTTTTCGGCGGAACCCTCATAGGGAACATAGAGGGCCACTCTGCTCTTGATGCCGGCGATCAAAAGATAGATAGAAGGCATCGGATAAAAATAGTTGAGGGAACGAGACTCCACGCCATACTAGGTGAGGGAACCACTGAGGTCAATAGCGCTCACCACCAGGCCATTGATAGCTTGGGTGATGGCCTGGTGGTATCTGCCACGGCTGAGGATGGCACAATTGAAGCCGTTGAATTACCGGGCGAACCCTTTACTCTAGCTGTCCAATGGCACCCGGAAAGGGACAGGAACGAGAGCTATAATCCCTCCTCCCTGGCCATTAGGGAAGCGTTTATGCGTGAGGTCTCGCTATTTGACCGTCAGTAGTTTTATCTCTGTCCCATAGGTCGTTGAGACTCTGACCATGTAATTTCCCGGAGCCAGGTCAGAGACATCAAGGTCAATGTTGTGCCAGCCTATGTCAACCGAACCCTTGAATACGTTCATTGCTTGACGGCCGGCTAGGTCATATATCCCCACATCAACATTTGACCTATCGGGCACCGAAAAATCCAGTCTGGCCTTTGAGCTAGCGGGGTTTGGCCTTATCTCCTTGACCACCGTGCAGGACTTAACCGGCTCCTCCCAGACATCGGAATAGAGGTCATACCAGATGGTGAAGCCCCAGTCATTGCCCACGCCATAGGTGGTATATATGTCCATCCACGGGCCCGCGTCCTCATACACGAAGTTGATCTTTGATGTGTATGGGTCGTTGGTAGTCGCGTCCAGAGCAACGAGCGCGGAGTCGTTCCCACTAACTTGGTTCGGACTCACGAGCCAGAGGATTATGCTGTCGCCGGGGTCAGTGGGCTTTATGAAGGGTTCATCTCCAGGCGGGATGTCACCCTCTATGAGCAGGCCTGCTGGGGAGGGGTATGTCACCGTGAATTCAAGGGTAAAAAGGTATGTGTCAGGCGAACCACGTCCATCCTGATAGACCTGGATGGTGTCATAGAAGTTGTTTGGTGCGAAGTTGAAGGCTATGGCTATGCCCAGCATGTCCAGCTTGATGCTGTCCTGCGGAGTATATATCTTGAATTTGAACCTGGTCCCCGCTATGGCGGGCGAGTAAGCGTCAGCATACCAGGTGCCGTCCTCGTAGCAGGTGTGATACTTTAGTGTGTCGCTTGCCTTGGAGCTGTTTCCCGATGCCGTGACCTTGTATGGCCCTCCTATGTTGAAGGCCAGGATACTGCTTATTAGCGTTAGCATGTTTTGACCTCCTTATTCACCTCTCAGTAGTGGTGAAATTATAACCCACCTTCCTACACAGGATCAAGTATTTGTGGGTCTCACCCGACCCACCTTCGATCCATTCTAAGTCCTTGTCCATCAACGAGTTCGGCGAAAGCGCCGATGGCTCTAGGACTTAGCGAGGCAAGATCGGGGAATTGCCTTATTTTATCAGCGAAATGCGGAACCCGGATTGTTAAGACAGGGCCGAAAAGGGCCGGGTTTTGGCCTGAACTCGGCCGTGGGAGGGCCAAACCCTTATCCGGCAAGTGTTTCGGCCACACCA
>JBMFOM010000033.1:0-16810 GCA_049969615.1 Caldifarciminota bacterium | reverse complement strand
TTCTTAAGTTATGACAAAGACCAGGGATATAAGGATCGCCCCTTAACCAGGGTTGAACGCTGGGGATAACCTGCTTTAATATTTGATGATGAAAAAAACTTTCTTTTTTGCGCTGTTTATTCTGGCATGCGCGGCAGAACTGGATGAGCATTATCTTCAATATCAGACAAGCCCCGCTCTCTCCTCAAAGTCAATCTGGAAGATCATCGTCATGCCGCCAGTCGGCTATCTTCAGTTCCCCGATCTGCCCAAAGAACCCTGCGGGAAGCTCTGGTTCCACATAAATGAGTCCCTTTACAAAACAGGGAGATTTCAGCTGGCCTCAATGGACACGATGGAGATAAGACAAAAGATAACCGAGAAGGCTCCGGGGTGGGAGAATTTCCCAGACCAAGGGACAGCGAGGGCTGTTGCTTTTGAAATGGGCGCGGAAGCGGTCTGTCTGGTTGAGATAGAAGACATAAAAAAGGGTTATAGGCACAACGACCCCACAGAGCCAATGTATTACGAGACGGTCATAAAACTCAAGATATTTGACACAAACAAGGGCGACCTGCTCTACAACGCTACCGCGAGGGGCCTGGTCTATGAGGATCTGAGCGGTTCATTGAATCAAGCCGCGGACCGGGCGATAAAGCCCCTAAAATAAAGAGGGACGGCTTGTGAGCCGCCCCTGTGTTGATCGTTTCGTGAGGTTATTTCTGTATGATCAGCTTCCTGATGTAGGATTCATCGCCTATCTCTGTTTTAAGGATATAGACGCCGTTGCCGAGGTTCGTGGTGATGTTCATTGTATGAACACCAGCCTCAAGCCTTCCCGCGAAGACCCTCTCAGCGAGACGGCCTGACACATCGTAGGCCGAAACACGAACCAACTTGTCAGAGGGCAACGAGATCATCAAGCTGTAATCGCCACGACAGACAGAGGGCCACGGCCCCTGGAATGTAAGGGGCACGAAGGGCTTCTGGCCGCCAACGCCGGTGCCGGACTCACAGTAGAACCCACCTATCTCCGCGACTACATTATCTTCCACGTAGGTTACCCAATAGAGACCTTTCCTGGCGTCATACTCAATTCCCCTCAGGTTCAGGGCGCCGAAGTTGTAGCTCTTGCCGGTCCTGGAGCAATTAGTCTTGCTGAGCTCATACATGACCGTGGAGTCAAGGCCACCACCCGCGTTGAAGAAGGTGTAGATGAAGATTAGGGTCCCATTGCCAGAAGCGCCTCTTGGTTCCACGGCAAGGCATCTCGGGCCGTTCTGACCGCCAAACGCGACTGAGTGGGAGGATATGGTCGCGCCTGTGTTCGGGTTGACCTTGTATATCACGTTGTTGTCGCGATCAACCACATAGAGGATGTCCTGTGCCTGGTCATAGGCTATTCCCGTGGGATAGCCCGTCGCGGGAGAAGCGAAGGATGTCTGGACATTGCCCAGGGTATCTATCCTGTAGATGGTCTTGGTCGTGTTGTTGTGAACCCAGAGGGCCTTTCTGCCAGGGTCCCAGGAGAGATCAGTGGCCTGGCCGCCAGGAGCGGGTATTGTCCCGCGGCTCGTGCCGTTGTCCGGGTCCATCTTGTATATCGCGGTACCGTAGAAATAGGCGGCCCAGAGGTTGTTCCCGTCAAACGCGATGCCATAGAGGTAATCGCTAGCGTTGCCCGCGCCTGAGAACGAATTGAACTGCTGGCCGGGCGCGACACCTATGGTGAAGGCCAGGCTCCTGTCAACCTGATATGAGGGGTTCGTGCCCGTGATGCGCATGTTGAAGTTCTTGTTGTAGCCGCATGGGGTTGAAGAGTTGGCAAAGGCGTCATACGGATCAGAAGCGTTGTCCTTTGAACCACCCTGGGGGATGTCGCCGTAGCTCGCGACGGAATCAAGGAGGCTTACATAGCTGTCAGAACCGGATACGGTAGCGTTGACATTCTGGACGGCTACACCCGTGTTCCTGAGGGTCACCACGAATGAAACCTGCTCGTTGGGGTCCCAGAGGCCGTTGCCCGATGGTTCGTCCAGAGTAGTGCTCTGGACGACCACGTTCGGTACGCTCGTGCCAGGGACATTGTTCACGGCCTCGTAGGCGTTTATCCTTCCCCAGCCGTAGTTGTTGTTGGGCTTAGTGCCCATGTGACCCTTCCAGACAGCAGTATTCAGGAGGATATCGTATATGGTGTAGATATCTAGGCTAGCGTTCTTCTCAAGCATCAACGCGACCACGCCGGCCGCGTGCGGGCAGGCCATTGATGTACCGGACATAGTGCCGTAGCCACCACCGGGCAGGGCCGAATAGACATTGACCCCGGGCGCGGATATGTCCGGTTTTATGAAGTTCCAGTCAGATCTCAGCCAATATGAGGTATTGTTCCACGGGCTCTGGTTTGGCGCCGGACCGCGGGATGAGAAACTGGCTATGATATCAGAGTTGTCTGTTGCGCCAACGCCTATGACAGTCGGGAAGTTTCCGGGGGTACCAGCGGTGTTCGGGCTGGGGCCGGAGTTGCCTATGGAGAATAATGGGTGGATGTCAAGGGAGCGCCATGTCTGGACATCGTTCCAATATTCCGTGCTCGTCGTCGCGGACGAACCCCAGGAGTTGGAGACCAGGTCAGGCTCCTTGCCGGATGAGGCGAGACTGGCTATCCACTGGAATGACTCGTGGATGTCAGCTGTGGAGCCTGATCCGCCAGAGTTGAAGCATTTGGTGGCTATGAAGGTGGCTCCTGGCGCAACGCCTATGTCGTCCGGGAAGGGCCCTGGGCCGTCACCGCCGCATATCGTCCCCATGGTGTGAGTTCCATGGCCGTGGTCGTCGTATGGGCTTGGCTGGCCGTTGACAGCGTCAAACCAGCCGTTGTCAGAGCGCCACCTTCCGCCGAAGGCAGGGTGGCTCACATCAACGCCCGTGTCCATGTTCGCAACTACAATGCCCGCGCCGGTGAACCCTAGCTCTGTCCAGACTCTATCCGCCTGTATTGTGTCAACGCCCCAGGCCACGGCCTTTGATTCGTCCGCAGGGGTGATGATCTCATCCTTTGGCAGGGTTATGACAAAGTTGTCTATTATGTATTCAACATCCGGTCTCTCTGCCAGTGCTTGAATCTGTTCAGGGGTCGCCTTCGCGTAGAAACCATTGAAGACCCAGAAGGTCTCTATGATCTCAACGCCCTTGGCCTGCGCGAAGGATATGACCGGGGCCTGACTCGTTGCGCAGAAATCCTTCAGGTAATCTATGTAAGCCGCTTTCTCCGCGGTGGTCTTATTGATCTTGAAGACGGGCTTATCCTTCAGGTGTACTATAATCTCTATCCTCTCGTCAGGCGCCGTCACGCTCATCTCCTTCTGAAGAGACGGCATTATGGTTCCCGCCATTAGGGGAACCCCTATCATAGCAGATATGATATACCTCATCGTAACCTCCATTAGGATCTTGCAAATTATAAAACACGTTCTATGGTCGATCAAGCTGCCGCGAGACTGGTGATTCCTTACCCCAATAGCTTATCTTGGCCCTTTTCAAATTGGAATAATGGGTTTAGCGCTCTCTGAGAAAAAATGAGCTTCTGATAAAGTAGCAATAACTTGCTGGCTTGAACCAGGAGCACCTTGCCCAAGAGAACAGGGTTCTAAGAGGGACCCCCGAAAAATCCCTTCCCGAGGGCATTCCCTCAGGGTTCTCTTCCAGCTATGATGAGGCTTTCGGATAGGGACGAAGGACAAACCGGAATTTTTCAGGGGTTTCCAAACACTTGATCCTGTGCAGAAAGTGGGTTATAATTTAAGCATGAGGGAAGAAACAGCATGAGCGGCATAAAGGATTTCTTCAGCGGCGAAAAGCTTAAGGCCATCAAGGCCTGGGCCAGGAGGAACAAGAGCAATATCCTCTGGGGCTTTGCGGCATTGGTCCTCCTAGTCGCTTTTCTGGCCTACACACAAAGAGGAAGGGCCGGAAAACCGAAGGGCCAATGGGAGTATGTTCAGGCAGTTTATCTCATGAGCGGGGGCGACACAACCCAGGCAATCCCGGCACTTACTGATCTCTATCAAAGGTTTCCCAACACCCGTTGGGGCAAAAAGGCCCTTTATTACCTGGGCTATCACTACTACACCACAGGCGACATGGCCAGGGCTGAGGAGTTCTGGACGAGGTTTCTGTCTTCAAAACCTAATGATCCGTTCACCGAGGCCAACGCGCTCTCTGGCATGGCCTCAATACGAATGAATCAGGAGCGCTATGAGGAGGCTCTAAGATTTCTTTCGGAAGCCGCCGAAAAGACCCCCTACGAGACATATAGGGCTTTCTACACATACAGAAAGGCAATGTGTCTTGAGATAGCTGGGAACCCGGCGGAAGCCTTGAAACTTTACCGTGAGATCAAAGAAAAATACGCCAAGACCCCATCCGCAATGGAGGCCGAAGGAAGGATAAGGTTTCTGGAGGCATATATTGCCGCTGGAGGTGGATAGTGTTCGCTAACAACGAGAGGTTCTCCGAAAGGGCCAGGAAAGTCTTCTCCATGGCCAGGGAGGAAAGCAGGCGCCTAAGACATGACTATATAGGCACTGAGCATCTCCTCATGTCAATAGCCAGACTCGGCGAGGGTAACGCGGCCACGATATTGACCAACCTGGGCGTTGACCTTGAGGAGCTCTACAGAATACTTGAGGACTCAGTCCCGAGGGGAACCACCCCATCCTCGGTGGGAGAACTTCCTCTGAACTCAAGCGCGAAAAGGGCCATAAACTATGCGTTTGAAGAAGCCAGACGCCTTCAACAGCAGAATGTTGGGACCCAGTTCCTGCTAATGGGAATCCTGAGGGAAAAACGTTCTCTCGGTTCTCAGGTCCTGGCATCCCTTGGGGTTGACTATGTGAGCGTCAGGGAGGAGGTCGCAAGGAGCCTCAGGCCAGAAGGAGATGAGGACCTGGGCGGGCCGGAAGGGCCTGGCACTGAGGAGATAAAGGGAAAGCTTCTCCCCGCCTTTTCCACTGACCTGGTCAAACTGGCCGGAGAAGGCAAGCTTGACCCTGTCATAGGCAGGGTGGAAGAGATAGAGCGCGTAATCCAGATACTATCAAGGAGAAAGAAGAACAATCCGGTCCTAATCGGGGAGGCCGGTGTCGGAAAGACGGCCATAGTGGAGGGCCTAGCGCAGAGGATAGCCTCAGGGGATGTCCCGGAAGGTCTCATGAAGAAAAGGATACTCGCGTTGGACCTGGCCGCTGTTGTAGCGGGAACAAAATACAGGGGTCAATTTGAGGAAAGGCTCAAGGCAATAGTCAAAGAGACATCATCCTCGCCCAATGTGATAATATTCATAGACGAACTGCACACAATGGTGGGAGCTGGCGCGGCCGAGGGCGCGCTTGACGCGGCGAATATTTTGAAACCCGCGCTGGCCAGGGGAAAGTTTCAGGTCATAGGTGCGACCACTCTTGATGAATACAAGAAACACATAGAGAAGGACGGCGCGTTGGAACGCCGGTTCCAGCCTGTAATGGTTGATCCGAACACTACCGAGGAGACCGTTGAGATACTCAGGGGCCTCAAATCAAAATACGAGGAATTCCACGGGGTCATGTATTCGGATGAAGCTTTGATTGCCGCGGCCCGGCTCGCTGACAGATACATACAGGACAGATTCCTGCCCGACAAGGCCATAGATGTGATGGACGAAGCCGGCGCTATGGTCAAGCTGGCATCGCGCAATCGGGACAAGGTTCTGGCTGAATTGCTCCGAGAGCTAGACATGATAAGGGCCATGAAGACCGGCACCATAGAACGTCAGGACTACGAGCGCGCCGCCAGGCTCAGGGACGAAGAAAAAGCGGTTGAGAAGAAGATAGCCAAACGAAGGGAAGAGATAAGGGCGGAGCTGACACCAACAGTCACCGAGGAGGATGTGGCAAGGGTGGTTTCAAGGTGGACCGGAATACCCATAACCCAGATAAGTCTTGAAGAGGAGCGGAGATTGCTTGAAATGGAGACGAGCCTGTCCAAGAGGATAATCGGCCAAGCTGAGGCAATATCCGCTCTTTCAAAGGCAATAAGACGTTCAAGGGCAGGCATCAAGGACCCACGGAGGCCCATAGGCAGTTTTGTTTTCCTGGGCCCTACTGGAGTTGGCAAAACCTCGCTCGCCCGTGCGCTCGCTGAGTTCCTCTTCGGGGACGAGACCGCAATGGTCAGGGTGGATATGAGCGAATACATGGAGAAATTCAATGTTTCGCGTCTAATAGGCGCGCCGCCCGGCTATGTGGGATACGAGGAAGGAGGCCAGCTCACGGAGAAGGTCCGCAAAAAGCCATATTCAGTGGTTCTCTTTGATGAATTTGAGAAGGCTCATCCGGATGTCTTCAACATCCTCCTTCAGATACTTGAGGATGGGGTAATAACTGATGGGCTGGGAAGGAGGGTATCCTTCAGAAACACGGTTATAATAATGACCTCAAATATTGGAACGAAACGTCTCAGTCAGGTCTCACGCCTCGGTTTCAGGCCTGGTGAGGAGGGAACGATGAGCCACGAGGAATCCGAAAAATATCTCAAAGCTGAGCTCAGGAACACAGTTCCGCCCGAGTTCCTGAACAGGATAGACGAGGTGGTGGTCTTCAGGCCTCTGAACAAGGAGGACCTGATGGAGGTGGTGGAAGTGATGCTCCGGGAGCTCAGGGAACGTCTCTCTGAAAAGAAGATGACCCTTACCCTTACCGAGGAAACCAGACGCTTTCTGGTTGAGGACGGCTATAACCCGGAGTTCGGTGCGAGACCCCTCCGGCGCACCCTTCGCAAATACATTGAAGAGCCACTCTCAGAGGCTATTCTCAGGGGTGACCTCAAAGAGGGCGAGCACATTGAAGCCTATATGGAAGACGGGACAGTGAAGTTCAGGCCAACAGAGATGACGGTTGCGAAGGCCTAGATTGCCAAGTTGGAAGCCTGCTGAACTCTGAGCTTATAATTTAGCCATGATAAGGCGACTTCAGGTTGATGGCTACAAGTCTCTGAAGAATCTGGAGATAGACTTCAGCGATGGGGTGACGCTCTTCGTCGGGCCCAACGCGGCTGGCAAGAGCAACATTATTGACCTGATAAAATTGATAGCGGCCACGGCGGGACAAAACTGCAGGTATTTCAAACACTTCTGGGATTGTCTAACGAGCACCAGGAAAATGGTCTCAGGATCATCCAAATGAAATTCCTCACCACCCGCTCCTTCCTTTCCTTCCTTGAGAAAAATGGTGTTATGGTGCGGGTGAGGGTCCCGGTTGATCCAGTCCTAGAAATAACCGAGATAGCCTCAAGGGTAATGGAGCGCGAGGGGCCTGCCCTCTTGTTTGAGAACCCGGTTGGGTCAAGGTTTCCCGTCGCGATAAACATGTTCGGGACACGGGAACGACTCCGGTGGGCAATAGGGGACAGGGAACCGGAAGGGATAGGCGAGGAGGTCCTCGCGCTCATCAGGATAGGGGCCGGATCTGACCTTAAGAAGCTCTACAGGTCATTGAATGTTGCCAAAAGGGTTCTCTCCTTGAAGCCAAGGCTGAAAAGCGCAGGTTTCAGACGGAAAATAGACGGCTTGGACGAACTGCCTGTTCTCAAGTGTTGGCCCCGTGATGGGGGAAGATTTTTTACCCTGCCAATAGTCAGGACAGAGGATCCGGAGACCGGCATCGGGAACTGCGGGATGTATAGATTACAGGTATATGACAGCAGGACAACCGGAATGCACTGGCATCCCCACAGGGGAGGCGCGGCGCACTACGCGAAGGCCGAGGCCATGGGAAAACCCTTGCCGGTCGCAGTGGTCCTGGGCGGGCCACCAGCCTTAACTTTCGCGACGATAGCGCCCCTGCCCCAGGATGTTGACGAGTATCTCCTGGCGGGATGGCTCCTCGGTGAACCCCTTAAGATATCAAGGCTACCAAACGGCCTGACGGTTCCTTCGGAATCGGATATTGTGCTATGGGGTTATGTGCCTCCAGGAGAGAGGAGGACCGAGGGGCCTTTTGGCGATCACTTCGGATACTACTCGCTGGAGAGGGAGTTCCCCGTTTTTCACATCCAGGGGATAATGGCGCGGCCTGACGCGGTGTATCCTGCGACCATAGTTGGCAAGCCACCGAAGGAGGATGGGGTCATCGGCAAAGCGGTGGAGAGGATGTTCACTCCCCTCCTAAGATTGCAGGTCCCGGAGCTGGTTGACCTAAACACACCGCTGGAGTCAGGGTTCCACAACCTTGCAATAGCCTCCGCGAGACAGAGCTTTCCGCGGGCCGGGATAAAGGTCGCGCTGGCACTGTGGGGATTGGGCGCGATGGCCCTCACAAAGACCCTTGTGATAGTTGACGAATGCGTTGATCCCCACGACCTGGGTTCAGTCTGGCTTGAGGTATCAAAAAATTTCCTTCCCTCAGAGGATATGGTAATAGTTCCGGAGGGGCCTGCCGATACACTGGACATATCATCGCCTTATCCGGACCGGGGTTCAAAGGTGTGTCTGGATAGCACCACGAAGCCTTGGCGAAAACAATTGTCTTGGAGGCAAACAGAACTGCCGGGCATAACCTATAGGTGGGAGTCCGGGGTCCTCTTCATTTCCATTAAGAAAAATGGGCCAGGCCAGGCAAAGAGGCTGATCCACGGGATATGGGCAAAAGCCAAGCCAAGGCTCCTTTTCGTAACGGATTCGGATGTGAACATCTTCTCAGATGCGGAGCTACTCTGGGGGGTTTTCTCAAGGTTTGATCCCAGAAGGGATGGCGTTGTTTCCGCTGATGGGCTATGTTTGGCCATTGACGCAACGACAAAAACGCCCGAAGAGGGGCACGATAGACCCTGGCCGGATGCCTTGGAGATGTCACCCGATATAAGGGAAAAGGTGGATGCGCGGTGGCTGGAATACGGTATAATGTGAACCTTTTGAAAGGGTTCTCGGCGAATGCACTGTTTCTCAGGTGGGCATTTCTGATCTTCCTGGCCGCCTGGTTCTTGGTGAATCTCTTGACATTATCCTGGTATCCCGCGCTGACCATATCTCCAGACGAGGCGTGGATAGCTGATGTTGGTCTCGGATTTCTCAGATCCGGGATCGTGAAGACCACGATGTTTCCCGGGACCACTCTCAACGATGTCGGATATGGTATTCTCAGTTTTCCGGTTTACGCCGGGGCTTTGGCCCTATGCTTCAAAGCATTCGGCATAAATCCTTTCTCCGCTAGGTTGGTTTCCTTGCTAGGCGGAATCCTGATCATCATATCGGTCTATTTGATCGGGCGGAGGCTCTGGTCAGAGAAAACCGGAATTCTCGCCGGCATTCTCATAGCGCTCTCCGGCGCTTTCGTCATGCTCTGCCATGTGATCAGGCCTGAGCCACTGCTAGTGGGCTTCAGTGGAATGGCATTCTACACTGCCTTGCGGGAAAGGGATGGCCGAGGCTGGGCAATCGCCTGTGGCTTCCTGACCGGGCTTCTGCCATCGGTCTATGTCATGGGTTCCCTTATCTCGCTCGCGATACTCACATATCTGCTGGTCAGGAAGGCATGGAAATCGCTCCCTTGGTTTTTGATTGGCCTTTTGATTCCAGCGGCCTTCTTCATCTTTTACAATATAATTCCGCACCTGGGCCATTTGCCTCGGTCCGATGTCCAGTCCGGCTATACCGAGGGCTTTATTCCCATTCTATTGTTTAGGGAGCCTTTTTATGCCCTACACCTTTATCTTCAGAACCTCGTGTTCAGGAACCTTCACTGCATAATTGGCCCGGCCGCGGATAATAGGACATTCTATTTTGTTTCCTCCATAGCAGGCGCTATTGCCATTCTCTTCTCGGCATACTACTGGATTAGGGAGCAAAGACCTTTGGTTATCCTTTTCCTCTCTGGACTCGTTTGGATAGCCCTTTTCCCGAGGGGCCTCGCGCCTCCACATAACCTCGCCTCTTTCGCTATGCTGTTTTATCCGCTGATATTCCCCCTGTTCGCCGGAGCACTCATGGAGTCCTTCTGGAATGGCAGGTGGGTCATGGCTTTGCTTGCCCTGATAGTCGCAACGGAGGATTTCCGGCTCGCTAGGCAGGTTCTCTCCGATAGAAAAACCAACATTGCCCTGACCGAGGCCATGGGTGAGATGATGAAATATGCAGGTGATTCAGTAGTGGTTGACAGGAGTCTGTGGTGGTGGGCCGCGCCCGGACGGGTAAGGATCCCCAGGTCATTTTATCAGGAAATGGACACCTCGTTCTCAGGGATGCCTGGCCTTTTCACCAGGCCCTTGGATGACCCCTCGCTCAGGCTGGAGAAAAGGAAGGTCATGCCGATGAGATTCCCGAACGCGCAACCCTGGTTTGAACTGGAAACCCTGTATCTGTATATTCCCCCTAATTAGCGCCTACTTCCCTGTATAGGCCCATGTATTCCTCAGCAATACGCTCTGGTGAAAACCGGTCTGCCCAGGTTTTCAATGCGTCTGGCGACGGCGGATCTTCAAGGACCTCCACGATCCGGACGGCTGTGGACTCGTGATCCTCCGGATCAATGACCAGCTCAGGGAAGTCCTGACGAACAAAATCCGAAACCCCGGAACCTTCCGAGACCAGGAAAGGCCTGCCGAGCGCCGCGGCCTCAATTATTGGGAGGCCAAATGTCTCGTACTCAGAGGTATTGAGGATGAGCTCGGAACGCAGATAAGCACCGACGAGAATATTTGTGGGAAGAGGATTTGACCATATGATACCCGGCTTATCCGGACCAGAAGATTCGGAGACAGCAACCAGATTTAAGTCGGGAACACTCCTCCTCGCGATTTCAAAAGCCTTTATGGCGTGTTGGAGGCCTTTTGTCGGCCCGGAGCCCGGAAACAGGATGTATGGCGACGGAAAGCCGGAGTCAAGAGGCTCGGTCTCAAAAAGCGAGGGGTCAACAGCGGGGGGGATCACGGTCAGTTTTTGGGGGTCAAGCCCGAATTCCCGCGCCATATTGGAGCAAAGCGAATTGGACACACAAGCTATTGCCCTGGCTTTGCCCACGAGAATATTCTCTGCCCAAAACATTCTCTTCGGGTATTGGTAACCAGCCCTGGCCTCATGTGCTAGTATGCCGTGTGAAGTATATATGAGCCTCCTGCCGGAGCGAAACCCCGCGAGGAGAGGTTCAAGAAAGGAAACCCCGGAAACATGGTATATATCATATCCCCCTAGACAGGTTAAGGAACGCGATAACTTGTTTCCCTCGCTGAGATTGACGATTGTGAGCGAGACACGGCCGGATATTGCCGAGGAAAATGCTCTGGCGAACCTCTGGGGGCCGGATAGGCCATGGTCAGCTGGCGAATCCGGGCCGAGGTCAGAGAGAAAGAGGACTTTCATTAAAACAGCCCTGATTTTTCTTTAGCGTGTTCAATGATTTCGGAATCATCAAGTCTTTTCCGCGCGATTTCCACATACTCGGGATTCACATCAATCCCGATGAATCTTCTACCCAACCTTTTTGCAGCTACCGCGGTTGTACCGGAACCGACAAACGGGTCAAGAACAATAGCTGAGGATGCAAATGTAGTCAACCGGATGATATACTCACATATGGCCAGGGGTTTTACCGTCCTGTGAGTGTTAAAATCGCCCCTTTCCTTCTTTTCGGGTTTCCCCACGAGAAAGTGCTTGTCCAAGAGCTCAGTTATCCTTTCTAGGGTAACCACATTCGCAGGAAACATATCCTCACCTTTTCCTATACGAAGATTGGTGTTCAGGAGACCGACCTCGTGTTTGAGCATGTTGTTCAGGAATGTTTTTTCATAGTCCTTCTGGGCCATCACTATGGGTTCAAAGCATGATTTTACCTGTGGGGTTTTCCAACCTGAGAACTTTTCCTTCAACGTGGACTTTGTTTCGCCGTCGCAATCAAGCCTGTCAATGAAGTGATCCAGGGACATGGCCTTGGGTTGATTCTGAACATAAAGCCAGATAAAGCAATCCCTTATCAGAAAGCCTGCGTCGTCCACAGCAGAAGCCATCCTGTGATAAAGCCTGGGGCTTGAGAAGGAGAAGAAGAACCCACCTGGCTTGAGGACTCGGTATATCTCCTTTGATATTTTCAGATACCACTCGTAAAACCTCTTACCCTGCTCCTTGTCAAACTTCATCCCAGGTGGAAGATATTTAACGGTATGACAATAATCCGTTATCTTTGATACAGTCTCATGGTTCCAGTTGTTATCCATTTTGTCCAGAAAGTAGGGTGGATCAGTTAAAACAAGATCTATTGAATTGTCTTCTATTTTAGGTAAGACCTCCTCCGCATCCCCAAGGATTATTTTATCTATCAATTCGTCATTCATCTGAAGCCTCCTTGCTAATTGAGTTCACTCCGTTAAACTCCTCGTAGAGTATCCTATAGACCTCCCACCGGACTTTTCGATCCGACCTTTTGATTACCTGTGGATTAGCCAGCTTGATCACCCGGCCCTTGTTATCGTAGACCCAGTTGTTTCTATCGGCCCTGTTGCACTTCTGGCACTGAGGAATGATGTTGCCCGGGCCCAGATCTTTATTTGGATCCTTATGGGCCTTTTGTAGTTTCGTTTTGGTATTTGGCCAATGCAGATGAGGTCTCCCTTCCTTCGAGCCACGGGTAGCGCATCGGTAATTGTAGCGCTTTTTGATCTTCTCCCAATCCTCCTCTTCCATTTCAATTTTCCTATGAGTAAAACCCGGATAGGGCTTTTTCAGGCTCATAAGCTTATACTCGTCCCGCTTGAGCACTACATCCTTGTTGTCTCGTCCTCCTGCCACGATGAACCACCCTTTTTGAGCGGCAAGATGCCTTCCTTCCTGGACATCAGGCACATCGGGGTAATATTGCCGGATGAATTCGGTTATCTCGCGCTTAGAAACTGACCGCGTATTCGGATAACCATGCGCAAGATAAACCAGGACGAGGGCAGCCTGGGTATATCCCCTTGGACCCTTCAGTTTCGGCAATTTTACTCCGTGTTGCTTCAAATATTTCTATTTCCTGTGATAATCGCTGATCATCTCGTAGGTCTTTTCAATCTCGTCGTCAGAAAGGCTTCTCATACCAAACAAACTCCCTGACGTGTTTTTAGAATCTTTATCGCCACCTCGGCAATCTCAGGGTTTATTTCGTAACCAACGCCGTTCCTCCGCAGATCCGCCGCGGCAAGGAGAGTTGTACCGGATCCCAGGAACGGGTCAAGAACAGTTTCGCCAACATAGCTGTAGGCTTTTATTAACCTGTAGGGCAGTTCATAAGGAAATGGCGCAACATGATTGCGTCTGTCCCCTGATCCCTGAGGCTTCATGACCCAGACATCGCTTTTCTTTATCTCTATCCAGAAGGCTTTGTCCAGCCGAGAGGCCTCCTTTTGTTCCTTCGTCAGGTGCGCGTATTTCTGATAACCGCTAGGCGCAGGTTTTTCAAACTCAAGGATGAACTCGTGATTGTGGTTTAGCAGAATTCCCCCGGGATAAGGATATGTGCCGAAATGCGCCCTTACAGAGTTGGTCTTCTGCCAGATTATGTCCCTCTTGAAGATAAACCCGAGGCTATCGCAAAGTTCTATTGTTTTCCCAACCAGGTTGAGGGTCTTGAAACCATTTTCAAGCCTTACCGGAAGGTTCATTATGTTTATGAAAGCCTTCCGGCCTGGCTGAAGGACCCTGAGAACCTCGGTCCAGACCTTGGCTATCTCTGAGAACCAGACATCCATGTCGTGAATGTTGCCCAGGTCTCCCTCCAGGGGTTCAGGTGAATACATCTTGGCGTTGAAATAGGGCGGGGATGTGATCATCAGGTGAACCGAGTTATCCGGCAGATCGTCCATTTGTTGAGAGTTTTTCAGATATACCCTCTGAGTCGTGCTGTCCAGCTCAAAAATGCTTTCCCGAGGAAGGCCCGGGACCGTCCTGCTCTTCCTTTTAGTAGACTCCAAGTATCTCTTCAGATCCTCCAACCTGAAACGCATTTGTCCGGAGGCCGCGCGCCTGTAAGGCAGTCTTCCCTCCTTAGCGAGGTCATGGACGAGGGCCACCGTGAGGCCGAGAAACCCCGCGGCCTCGGCCGCAGAGAGATATGACCTCTTCCTGTAATCGTCCACCTCAGCCAAATTATAACGCCTTCAGCTTCCCCAGCGCCTCGCGTAGCACATCAATGGACAGGGTCGCGCATGATATCCGGCCCTCAGATATTCCGCCCATGGCACCTACTATGTCTTCGTGGGTCAAGGCAAGCGCCTCCTCCACCGTTTTCCCCTCAACCATGTCCGCGAGAATGTCGGCCGCGGCTCTTGATATGGCGCAACCTCGGGCATCGTGTTTTATGTCCACGATTCTTCCCTCCTCTATCCGGAGGTAATAGGCCAGCTCGTCCCCGCAGGAAGGGTTGCCATTGTCCGCGACCACGGTCGCATCCGGCATGGTTCCCCTGTGCCTGGGTTTTTTTATGTGGTCCATGACCTTTTCGGGATAGAGATTCATCCTAGCTCCTTCTTTGCCATTATAAGCGCTTCAACGAGCGCGTCAACCTCATCTTTCGTGTTATAGAGGTAAAAAGAGGCCCTCGCGGTGCCATAACTAGCGCCCATTGCCACCGAGAGGGGCTGGGCACAGTGGTGACCCGACCTAACCGCTACGCCAAAAGAGTCGCAGACCTGCGCGACATCGTGCGGATGAACGCCTTCAACATTGAAGGAGACTATGCCGACCCGGCGATCGGGTGCGGGGCCATACAGCTTTACAAAACCTAGCGAAGAAAGCCTTTCCACGGCGTATTCAAGGAGATCTTTCTCGTGAGCGAGGATTTCATCCAGCCCTATGCTCTCCAGGTAATCTATTGCCGCAGAGAGGCCAATCGCACCGCATATGTTTGGTGTCCCGGCCTCGTATTTCCAGGGCAGTGTGTTCCACTTAGCGCCCTCAAGGGTGACCTCGGAGATCATTGAGCCGCCCGTAAGAAAGACATCTCCCTCCCGTAGCAGCTCCTCTCTTCCCCATAGGATACCGATACCTGTGGGGCCAAGCATCTTGTGGCCGGAGAAGGCGACAAAATCAGCTCCGATGTCCCGGACATCAAATGGCATGTGTGGCACCGACTGAGCGGCATCAACGACAACGAGCGCACCAACCCTGTGAGCCATCTCAGCTACATCAGAAACGGGATGCACTGTTCCCAAAAGGTTTGAGACATGCTGAAGCGCAACTATTCTGGTTTTTGGGGTTATGAGCTTTCTGGCCTCATCCAGGTCAAGGGTCCCATCTGATTTGACCGGTATGTAATTTAGGTTGGCGCGTTTACGAGCGGCTAGCCTCTGCCAAGGGATCATATTTGAGTGGTGTTCGGACACAGTTGTGACTATCTCATCACCCTCGTGCACTACCGCATCTCCAAAAGCATAGGCAACGAGGTTTATTGACTCGGTTGTATTCCTGGTGAAGATTATCTCCTGCCAGGCCTTGGCGCGGATAAAGCTAGCGACGCGCTGATGAGCCTGGTCATACATCTTGGTTGCCTTCACGGAAAGGTGATATATGCCTCGGTGAATGTTGGCGTTGCAATCCCGGTAGAATCTATCCATACACTCTATCACCTGTGTGGGCCTGAGGGTGGTGGCCGCGTTGTCCAGATAACAGAGCGGACGCTCACCAACCCTGAGATTAAGGGTGGGAAAATCCTGACGTATATCCTTCATGGGAAAATTATCCTGCCGGGCCGAGCGCGACTTCAACCTGATTGTGGGACCCATCCACCAGAATGAAAATAAAACGGTTTGCTAAAGAGAAGAATACCCAGAAACGCAGGGGGGCTCAATCCTGAACCGAATACCGCTCACACCTGTCTGGGAAAATGGTAACCACAGCCCTTCCCTCACCGAGGGCCTCGGATGCGCGTTTTGCCGCGATCCAAGCGGCTCCGGAGGAAAGCCCAACTGGATAACCCTTCCTGTTGAGGTATGCGGCGGCGTCAATTCCTTCCGCGGATGATATGACGATGACCTCGTCAATGAGCTCCCGCTTCAGGTTGACCGGAGTGAAATCGTAGTAAATACCCTCAATCATATGGGGATACTCGTTTATCTCAACGGTGAAGACCCTGCAATCCGGCTTAACAGCCTTCATCGCAGTTGCGATACCTGTTAGAGTGCCGCCGGTTCCCCAACCGAGGACCAGGGCGTCCGGAACCTGGCCCAGTTGAGCTATTATCTCGGCCGCTGTTCTGACATGGGATGCCGGGTTGTCTGGGTTGCTGAACTGATCAGCGAGGAACCACTTGTTTTCCCTGGCCATCTGAACAGCCATATCCATGCACCCAGGTATCCTGATGCATTCCGGAGTCTCAATCAACTGAGCACCAAGCCTCCTTATGAGCCTCTTTTTGCCTTCGGATGTGTATTCTGGCGAGACTATTACGCAATTGTATCCCTTCGCGGCCGCGACCATTGCGAGCGCCGCTCCCATGTTACCGGATGTAGCCTCTATGATAGTGTTGCCCGGCTTCAGGATTCCTCGGCGCTCCGCGCCCATAACCATTCCGAGGGCTGGTCTGTCCTTGACCGAACCGGTTGGGTTAGCGCCCTCTATCTTGGCGAATAATTTGGCGCCGCCCCGGGGAGCCTCCAGTTCCACCAGGGGGGTGTTGCCTATGGCAGTGAGTATTCCATCCATAAACCAGCAGGAAATTATAATGCGCGGAAAAATTTCCTCGCAACATACATGAATGCCTGGGTTCCATTCCCTCTCAGTAGGCGCGGAGATGGGGTTTTGGGCCAAAATATGGCCCTCCCCCATAAACAAGACAAA
>JBMFOM010000032.1:0-18111 GCA_049969615.1 Caldifarciminota bacterium | reverse complement strand
TCGCTAAGTCCTAGAGCCATCGGAACTTTCTCCGAACTCCTTGATGGACAAGGACTTAGGAGGGGTTGAAAGTGGGTCGGGTGAGGAACGCGGGGACCTTGATCGGCCGTGACAAATCGGTTATAATAGTTATAATATATGACTGGATGTACAGGTGGTGTTTTACTTTATCATCTCAAACTAGAAAGGGAGGTGTGATAAGATGATCACCCTGATAACCTGCGCCATTATGGCCGGTGGCGCGACAAAGTATGACTATCTACACGGCCACGGAACCAGCCTGAAACCAGAAGCCTCTGTCCAAAGCATATCTGCGATTAATACTTGGTATGAGGGTATAATCGCGGACGAGGTGGATTGCCAGGGGCCAGGAACCTACAGCTTCCTGACCAACGCTGGCCACCCATGGGGAAATGACTTGAACATCCTGTTCTATGTCCCGCCCAGCTCCGGCTACGATGCTCCCTGGTGGAGCTACACCACAGTCCGTGACTACACTGGCGCGAGGGAATACATCCTGGGCTACAACGAGTGTTGCGAGACGGACGTGTGGGGAGACTGCGTTGAGTGGCCTATGCTTGATCTGGTCTCTGGAGCCCCAGGCTACACCCTGGAAGACGCCTACCCATACAGGACAGGCCAGGGGAACTTCAATGGAACCGCCGGCGTCAGGACAACCTGGAGCATATCCGGCATCATGGACATAACCGAGGAGATAGAGATGACCGGGACAGTCTATGAGGACAGCCGGATACGCTACACCGTCATAATAACCAACCGCTCGGCCTCCGGGAGGAACTTTGGCATAAGGGGTTTCTTTGACATAAATGTTGCGGGCAACGACGGCGCGTATTTCTGGGACCCCACGAACGGCTGGCGCCAGGATGAGGAAGGCTGGAATAGCCCGCCCTTCAAGTACTATGTCGTCTCCGAGGTCTATGGCGGCGGGACCCGCTACATATACGGCAACATATCCGATTCCTCATATGGCATGACCCCCACGAAGCCGGACAGGTTCTCCTATGCTTACTGGGGAGACTATTCCGAACCATTTGGCAACGGCCTGTGGTGCAACGCGTGGCTGGATTGCTCCGCTCAGAACAGGAATGTCGGTGGAACCGACGCGTCCGTAGCCTACTGGTGGGGATATGATGGCACGCCGATATATCTGAACCCGAACCAGAGCTTCACAGCGACAACCTATTTCTTTGCTTCACCACAGCCCCTTTATGATGTCGTGGACGAGAGCCCCCGAGGGAACGCTGGCCCAATTTTCGGGGTGAGGCTCGCATCCCCGGTGGCAGTGGATGAGATCAGGGTCATATACATACTGACCAAGGACGCGGACGCTAGGGTTGGCATCTATGACCTATCCGGCAGGCAGGTCTCTGGGCTACAGAAGAGCCTTTCCGCGGGCCAGAGTGAGCTCAGCCTTCCTGTCTCTGAACTGTCCCAGGGGATTTATTATCTAAGGTTTGAGGCAGGCGGCGACGCGAGGACGCTCCGGTTCGTCAAGCAATAGACTGCTTGCTTGTTCGGGGTTCAGTGCGAAAGGCCTATGATGGCCATATGTTCATTCGTTATCCCGTTCTTCTCATTAGCCGGTCGTAAAATTCAAGGGTCCTCGGAAACGAATCCAGGTTTATTTTCTTGGGTTTTGACGAGAGGGCCTTCTTTACAGCGAAGGCCATGTCCGCGGGATCGCCGGCCCTGAAGAGGATGACGCCGCCGGGCCTGGGGACAGCGTCAGAGGCCACGACAGGCACACCCAGCTCAAGGGCCTCGGCAATGGAAAGGCTATAGCCATCGGTGAAGGTGGGCCTCAGGAAAACCTGGGCAAGGGGAAGGCAAGTGTGAAATGGTTCCTCCGCGTCAAGCCTGATGAGGATGTCTCTTTCCAGACCGAGTTCCATCGCCCTATCGGAGAAAAAACCGAAAAGCCCCTCTTCGCCGATCTGCGAGAGATATATTATCAATCCGGCTTTCGGGTAGTCGTTTTTGAGGAGCGCCAGAGCATCCAGCGCTGAAAGGATGCCGTAGAGGTCGCGTTTTCCCCATGTTTTGAATGAGAAGGCACTCATAACTATAGTCGGTTCGTGTGACCCAAGGAATGCCCTTGCCTCAGGATGTGGCTCCCCCCAGTCCGGTGGGGATATGTAGGGGCCTATGACCCTAACGCTCCTTGCCCCCATTCCCGAAAGCAGGGCCGATATTTCCTCGTTCACGGCAATAAAGTGAGCTTTCGCCATCATGTGCCTGAACTCCAGCCTCCTTCTCGTTGGGCCGGATGGCATGTTCCTCAGGCTGTGGACCGTAAAGACCACCCTCTTGCCCCTGGCGATCATCAATGAGAGCCTCATCCGGGTTCCCCAGCTGTGGGAGTGATAGTGAATGACCTTCTCCCACGCCGTGAGAGCAAACCGGTTGACCCACCCTCCCTTCAGGGGGAAAATGCCCTCGCCAGAGTGGGTGCCCGTGTCGTCATAAATGGAAACCTCAAACCCATTCTCGCGAAGCCTCCCGGCCAGTCTGAACAGATGGGCTGACACTCCTCCCCATGGCCGGGGCCACGGGCCAACAAGGGCTATACTTGCCCGTTTTAGGTTGTTCGTTGCTTTCCCTCCTGTATAGCTAGAAATACGCCCCTGCTCCGAAGAAAAGCCCCCACATGTTAGAGTGGGATGTCACGCTGTCGTCCCCAAACTCCGCGACGAATCCCTGACCCATGAAACCCAGGTTCAGGTATATCGGTTTGTAATAGTAAGCGAGTCCTACCTCGCCAGCAAACCGCGCGCCTTGGCCATCATCAGTGTCAGAGGCCTGGCCCCATGTTATCTTTCTGGTGGCTGTCGTATAGGCCAGACTTCCCTGCATGAACGGCGCTATGCCCATATGCTTCGGGGGCATTTCGTATCCCAGCACGAGTCCAAAGGAATTGCCAGAGTGTCGTTCCTTAAACCGCCAGATAATATCGGCGGCCCATTCCTCGGAGTGATAATTGAACAGGAAACCCAGATAAAACTCGGAGGGGTAGAACCTCCCCTCCATGCTAAAGTCAGTTCTGGAAACATCAGCGTCCTCTATTTCCTGGACATCTCCGGTCTCATTGTCGTGGACCTCTATTGTCCCGTAGCCGGCCGTGAGAAAATTCATCCCAATCCCGAACTGGCCTGAGCGGACAATGCCACCAAAACCCCATGCCGGACCAGAGACAACGAATCTGTCGGCATCGCGTTGGTAGAAGCTCCATTCCGATGGAACCGAGACCCGGAAACCGCCCGATCCCGTGATCTGCAACTGCGTCTGAGATAGAATCAAAAGAACAAACATTTCAAACCTCCTCGGTTGTTTCCGAAAGCGCGCGGGATAATGCTCTGAGCTCCCGCATCAGCCTTCTGAACCCAGTGAAGTCCAGAGCTTGTCGCCCATCGGATAACGCCCTGTCGGGTTCAGGATGAATCTCCACCATCACCCCGTCCGCGCCCGCGGCCATAGCGGCCCGGGCCATGGGTATGACCAGTTCACGCCGTCCCGTTCCATGGCTGGGATCAACGATGACCGGCAGATATGTTCTCTCTTTCAATATTGGTACTGCCGAGAGGTCCAACAGGTTTCTGGTCTCGGTGTCAAAACCCCTTATGCCCCTCTCACAGAGAATTATCCTCCGCTCGCCTGCCAGCGCGATGTATTCGGCTGACCATAGGAATTCCCGGATGCTGGCCATCATTCCTCTCTTGAGCAGAATCGGCCTGCCAGCCCCACCAACCGCCTCAAGCAGAGTGTAATTGAACATGTTCCTGGAACCAACCTGGAATATGTCTATGACCGGGGACATGATCTGTATGTGCTCGGCGGACATGACCTCGGAGACAACCTGAAGCCTAAACCTCTCTTTTACCTCGGATAGCATGAGTAGGGCATTCTCACCAAGCCCACGGAAGGAGTATGGTGAGGTCCTTGGCTTGAAGACCCCGGCGCGCATTATCTTTATCCCTTCCTCGGAAACGAGGTGAGCTATCTCCATGAGGCTCTCACGGGACTCAACCGCACATGGCCCGGCTATGACCGTGAATCCCGCACATAGGCTCCAACCTGCGTCGTTGTCGGTGTTTTTTCTGAGAATCAGATCTGGTTCCTGCAAGCACAAATTATAACCCATTTTCTGCGCAGGATCACCTATTAGTATCTGAGGAAACCAAACATACCCAAGGCAACAGTTCTAGTTTCTTAATGAGCCCAGTTTTGCCACGGCCGGGCTCCAGAAATAAACTGAGCAATGTCAGGTGGGCCGATCCATTGATAATTCAAGGCTGACGACCTGTACCAAAATTAAACCTATCCTATGAGAATGGTGGTATTGAACAGAGGTCTCAAGGGATGATTTCGGGGTCCTGAAGGCCCTCTCTATCATCTCCTTGTTCTCATACAAGATCTCAAGCGCCCTGTGTAGGCACCGGAGCTCAAGGCCCTCAGCCCCGGGTATGGAGAAAACGGCCCTCTGGGTGGCCCTCTTTCTCTTCTTGTCCCAGATGTTCTCAACTATCTGGAGGTAGCGAAGAGCCTTGCCTCCTCTGATGACGGTCTTTACTCTGGCAAACATAAAGGAATATGTCGGCACCATGTTTTTGACCAAAACTGACCATTCCAAGAAACCAAACCTTGATTTTATGCGGATCTCAGAACATAGGGGTAGCTAGAAGAGGTCTCTAAACATTGGAGTAGGCGCGAGCGGGACCGCCTATTTACGTAAAGCCGAAATGTTTTCCAGCACTCTGACCACTGCCAGGCCACCCCTTCCGTCGGCAATAGGCTTTGTTTTGCTCTCGGCGCAATCCAGGAAATGCGCGAGCTCCGCGTTGAGGGGTTCAGACTTGTCCAGCTTGGGCGAATATATGTCCCCATATCTTATGTGAAATGTGCCTGGCGGGATCTCGTCCGGGGATAGCTTTGCCACAACGCCCTTGTCATAGACCTTGAGCTTCTCTTCTTCCTCCATATCATCAAGGACAGCCATTTTTCTTGATCCAACAACGGTCAGTCGTCTGGTCTTCTTCGGATCAAGCCATGAGACATGGATGTGAGAGAACCTGGCTCCTGGATATTCAAGCGTGATAAAACCCACATCCTCAACCCCATCCTGCAAAAAGTCCCTGCCAAAACCTGTCGCGGAAACCGGTTCCGCGCCCATCAGGTAGTTGGAAATGTATATATCATGCGGAGCAAGGGACCAGATCACATTTTCATCTTGGCGCACAACGCCCAGGTTTGTTCTCTGGGAGTATATGTAAAAGAGGTTTCCCAGCTCTCCGGCGTCAAGCAATTCCCTGAGCTTCTTGATGCCCGGATGAAACAGCAAGATATGTCCAGGCATCAGGATCAGATCCTTTTTCTCGGATAGTTCAACCAGCTCCTCTGCCTCCCCCGCTTTCATGGCCATCGGTTTCTCCACAAAAACATGGAGGCCCTTTTCAAGGGCCATTTTCGCTATCTCGTAGTGGGTAGGCGATGGCGTTGCTATAATAGCTGCATCAACGCCGTTGGTTGCCCTGTCCGTGTCCCTGGTGCCGGTGAGGGTTGGATATATTCCGAGCATGGATTGTAAGGTATCCTCCCTCGTGTCGCAGATCATCTCAATTCTTGCCCTATGAAGGCTAATGAGGGCACGCAGTATATTTTTCCCCCAGTTTCCGAGGCCGATGAGTGAGACCCTTATCACTGTTTGATAACCTCCAATGTTTCTATGGCCCTCCTGAGGTTCATTGTGTCGGATTCAGTCGCGCGCTCATACCACACCCTGAGGAAGACATCCTTCCCGAAGAGCTTGGAAGAGGTGAAGTCAAACCAGAGTCCGGACTTGTCCTTGTATGTCCCCCAGGTTGCCATACCCTTTGTCCCCGCCAGGTCCTTGCGCTCCCTTCCTGCTATCACGACGTCGTTCCTATCAGTGAAGCCCTTGCTGGGAAGGCTGTAGCCCACCAGGAGGTTCAGCGGAATTGACCAGGTTTTGGTCTTGATGGCATACCAGGTGTAGTCCCTGCCCTTGACCGTGTCAATCACGCAGGGCAAAGGAAGCGTCATCTGGAGCCTGCCGTATGAGAAATACTCGGTCTGGAAGGGCGCGCTAGGTGGAGGCGCTGTTGCTGTGGATTCCGGCTCAGTGGCGAGAATTGCGAGCAGTATCACATGCAAATTATATGGCCTCCCGGGCCGTGAAGGCAACAAAAAGCCGAGCGAGGGGCCCGGCCCATGGTTTTCGTTTGATGACGGGTTATTTCAGGGCAAATCTGCCCCTGGTTGATCCGAACTCATCCGTGGTGAAGGTGAAGAAATAGACCCCCTGGTTCAAGTCAGGCAGTTGCAGGATGCCCTTGCCCGAGAGGGTATTCTCGGTGCCACAGACCATTCTGCCCGTCGCGTCATAGACGGAGAGTCTCGCATTCGTCTTGCCGGGAACCGAATAGGCTATGCCCTTGCCAACGAATGCCACGAAGAGGCCGGGGCCCCCAGCGGATTCCTCTGTCCCGACACTTGGATCAGGCCAGGAATGCCAGGGGTCTCCACCGCCAGCCGCGCCGGATGTCCTTCTCCACATGATGTGGGGTTGCCAGCTGTAGCCACCAAAGGCGACGGGCGTCGCGGCGACATCCGTGTGCTTGGTGGTGGCGCCGGAGGGAACGGTTATGGCGTCCGCGTTGAAGACATCGTAGTCGCACACGGAGTAGGGATACCAGATGGCCATGTCAGCGGTTGTTGCCCAGGCGAAATAGGGCCTTCCGTTCAGACCTGATGACTGCCTATATGAGGACATGAGGACAGCGTTGTTCTGGGGGATCATGTCCGTGGCGAGCGAGCGGACATCCGTCGCGGTGTTGTCCCAGGTGTAGAGCCAGTAGGAGGATCCATCGTAGTAGTAGAAGTAGGCGTCAAAGTTGCTCGCGGCCCTTGCCTCGTCAAAAGGAGCAACCCACATCGTGCCGTATGCCGCCATGGAGAAGAGTCCCCTGAAATAAGCGCCGCCGGCATCAAAGTAATAGGTGGGGTGGGTAGAGCTGGTGAGCTCGCGCCAGTAGAAATCGTAGTCGTTCTCGTTCGCCCCACTGCCATCGCCGTTGTTCGCGTCGTCCGGTTCAATCCAGCCTATGAGCGCGCCCGTGCCGCCGTTTATCGGGGTGCCCGCTATGCAGTTGGTTATGCTGGTCCCCATGTCGTTGCTGCTCACATATGTCCAGGTCGCGCCGCGGTCCGAACTCCTGTAGTAGTCAACCAAGTAATCACCTCCGGAGCCGACCCAGTCCATCCCGCAGAGATACAGGTAGGATGAGCCTGAGCCGTCCGGCGCGGCCGCGCACCCGAAGTAGAGGCCACCCCAGCCCTGGGGGTCGCACTTGTATGTCCCCAGGTTGGATATCGCGCCGCCGCCGGTGTGTTGGAAACGGGTCACCCACAGGGTCCCGTCCGTATAATATTGACCGCTTCCGTCCTGCTCTGCCAGGATGTTGGCGATATAGACCCAGTTCCCGACCCTGTCAACGGAGAGTTGAGGGAAAATAGGGTCATAGTTCGCGGGAGAGCCAGATATCGCGACGCGATACAGCCATGTTGAGCCGTTGTCCGTAGAGCAGAACACATAAATCGTGTCATAGCTGTAGCTTGCGTTGACTCCCTGATACACTGCCCAGAGGGTTCCCAGTCCATCCTCCCGTATGGAAGGCCAGTAGTCAGGGCCGTCGTCCGTGTGGGGGTATGTGGCGTTATAGACCTCGTTCCACCTCCAGCCTGCGCCCGCGAAGGGCACATATTCGCCAGACCCGTTGTCCCCGATGACCTGGGATACGACCTGGGCATTGTCAGAGCCCGGAACCCTCTCCACCCTGGTCATGTCATCCGCGGACACGGCCATCATGGCGGCTGGTGCGATCGCGACCATGTTCGGGTGGGCCCTCTCGGCCAATCTAACAACCCCTGCCTCGCTTGCCTGTGCCGGTTCAGCCGGCACGGTTATCACTGCTGAAAGCAGCAGTATAGCTATACTCATAATTACACCTCCACAGTCAGCTAGCACCATATTATTAACCTTTTATTGATGTACGATCAAGTATCGCGAAAGTTTATAATCCAGGTTGAACCTGTCTCACAATACAATTTTTTGATGCCTTCCAGTTCTAAAAATGCGGCCTGGAGCGGATCTTACATGAGATATCCTCTCAATAACCCCATTCTGGGACAGGCTCAATCTGGGATTCAACCAGGTCTCAGCGGGAAGTCCTTTCTCCTCTGATGTACCATCTCAAAATGGGTTCCAGACCGCGGCCTTTCAATTTGAATGGGCCTTGCCATGGCGTTTATAATTGCTTTCTAGCATGGAGGTTTGTTGTGAAAAACTGCCCAAACTGCGGAGCTGAAAACCCTGACGAGTCCAGGTATTGTGTGAAATGCGGAGCATTGCTCGGCGGCCCCGGAGAAACCCCGACCTCTTCCGTGGCATCAGGCCCATATACCGGAGAAGTGGTGGGAGGGCCCCCTCCAGAGAAGAAGAGCAAGTGGTGGATATGGCTGATAATAGGCATAGCGGCTGTCCTCATTATCGCCATAGGAATATGCTGTATCCTCAGCGGTGGATGTGCCATGCTCGGCATGATGAACCAGTAAATCTGAAGACTTGGGACCATGGAGGAACTGAAGAAGAGGCTTTCCGAGCTCAGGGGGTTCCTTTGATACAGAGACCCTCTCCGCGCGAGCGCGTGAGATAGAGGCTCTGGCAGGCGCTCCTGATTTCTGGGCTGACCAGGGCCAGGCAAGGGCTTTGATGGCCGAGCTGGCCGCGATAAGGGAGAAGCTTGATCTGTTCGGCCGCCTGGAATCGGAGGTTGAGACCTTGGACGAGCTGATAAAAGAAAACCCAACCGCAGTTCAAGAGCTTTCGGCAGAAATAGAAACTATTGAGAAAGACCTTGACGAACTTGAGCTGAGGCTGGTTCTCTCTGACCCTGACGACCTGAAGAACGCTATTCTGAGCATTCACCCCGGCGCCGGCGGAACCGAATCCCAGGACTGGGCACAGATGCTTCTCCGGATGTATCTCAGGTGGGCCGAGAGGGAGGGCTACGGTGTCAAGACCCTTGATTATCAACCTGGCGACGAGGCCGGCATAAAGGATGCTGTTATCCTGGCGGAAGGACCATATGCCTACGGCTACCTGAAGGCGGAACGGGGCGTTCACCGGCTCGTCAGGATAAGTCCGTTTGATGCGGCGCACCGGAGGCACACCTCCTTTGCCTCAGTCTTCGTTTATCCGGAGGTTGAGGAGGTTGAGGTTGAGCTGGACATGAACGATGTGAGGATCGAGACCTTCAGGGCCTCTGGTCCGGGTGGCCAACACATGCAAAAAAATGACACAGCTGTCCGGGTAATACATGAACCTACTGGAATAGTCGTTTCCTGTCAATCGGAGCGCTCACAGCACCAAAACAAAATCAACGCCCTGCGCATCCTCCGGGCCAGGCTTTACGAGGCTGAGCGAGAAGCTCAGAAGGAAGCAATGAAGGCGAAAACCGGCGAGAAACACGAAATAGGTTGGGGCCACCAGATAAGGAGCTATGTCCTGCACCCATACCGGATGGTCAAGGACCACAGAACAGGCCACGAGACCGGCAATACCGATGCTGTCCTTGATGGCGAGATAACCGAGTTCATGAGAAAATACCTGCTTTCGCTGGGGAGGCAAGCAAAATGAGAAAGATGTCCGCTCGCTACCTTTTGCTGATCTCCGTTTTTGCAGTGTTTATAACCATGACAGGGGGTTGTGACCTACTGCCCTGGGGCAAAAAAGACCTGAACTTCACCCCGGCCGCACAGGAGACCCCTGGTTTTCGGGAGGTCTCCGATTTCATCAGGTCCCTCAAGAGAGGCAAAACAAATAAGGCCGCAGACCTTCTCTCCGAGGAGGCCAGGGTTCGTTGGAACATCAGGCTTGCGCTCATGCCGGATAACGAACGAAAGGAGCTCCTCCGGGACATAAGAGCTGACACATTTCTAATTGACGAGGATGTCAACCGGTTCATCATCAGAGGCAAAACCACTGCGCCCACCAGGGCAAAGGTGGTCCGCGAACGCGGCAAGAGGAGGTTGGAATTTTGAATTGGCTGGTTTTTGCGCTTTTGGCCGCGGTCAGAGTCGTCGGACTAGGTTACGGGCTTGGTCTTTGCCCGGATGTCCTGGTTGAAAAGGATGGCAAGCGCTTCTGGCTCTCTGAACAGAAGCCGTCGTTCAACGATTCCATCTTTGCCGAGCTTTCCAAAAAAGACAAGGAGAAATTGCTCGGCCACATCAGGTTTCCCGGGGACAGGGAAGCGATCTTTGGTCGGGATGCCCTGATCCCGCTCGCGATGGCCGAACATGACCTGAACAACTGGTCAGGCCTGAAGGTCATCAAGGAAAACCTCCCGCCAGGAGCAGAAGCGCTCATTTTAGCCTTTCAAAAAGATGGGTCCGCCGAGAGCGCCAGGAAGGCCTGCCTCGCGTGGGCATACTCTGCCGCGCTCGCTGAATGGCTGGCCGCCAAGCTCCCTGAGGCCAAGCTGAGCGACGAGGCTGCGGGTTTTCTCTCAGATATTCTCTTTTCTGGCCCCGTTTCCATGAGGCCGGACGACGCGCTTTCGGCTGTCAAAACAGTAGTGAAGGAATTCCCTGGTTCCAAACCCCTGGAATCCGTTCTAAGCCTATACAGAAAGACCTGTTCCCTGCGTTTCCAGTCGGGTCTAAAGGATTATTATACCCTTGCCGAAAAGTCCTCTGGCAAATCTAGAAAGGTTCGGGAACTGTATCTCAAGGGTGTGGAAGCCTATGCCAACGAGGACTACAGAACAGCCCTCTTCTATTGGAAGGAGGTCCTAAAGATTGACCCGAAACACGAGGACGCGAAAAAAGGCGCGGAGAAGGCCGAGAAGATGTTGGGAAGATAGGCGAGAGTACATTGTCTCTTGTTATAGCTCAGAAAGATTGACCCCTGATAAGGTAGCGATAACTTACTGATTTGAACCAGAAGCCCTCAAACCATGGGCCTGGTTGCCGTAGCTGATAATTTTTAACCTGCTTCTTTATAATTTTCATCCTTGACAGAGCTTTCCCCTCCGACAAAAAGAACATTGCTTCTCTCCTACTTTGAGGGGGCGGCAGTTGCCCTCCATAACTCATACACCATTGGCCTCTATCCCATTGCCTTCGCTATTCTCCTGGGCGCCTCTGATTTCCAAATCGGGATATTGGGCGCTTTCTCCTTTTTGGCAACCCTATTCGGTTTCCTGGCCGCCTATCTGGTTGAATCAACTGGCCAACGCAAAGGAACCACCATCTGGACGGGTTTCCTCTCCAGGTCAATCTGGCTTCTGGCTCCCCTCATCCCTATGTTGGCAATTGGTCCGGCCGGCAAGGCTTGGATCTTCGTTTTCCTCGTTGGGGTTTCTTTAGCCGCAAATGCTATGAGCGGAAACGCCTGGCTCGCGTGGTTCACTGATCTGGTTCCAACAGAGATAAGAGGAAGATATTTTGGTCAGCGCTCAGGCATACTCTCCATCGTGAGTCTCGCCGGAACAATCGGAGCCGGTCTCTTCCTGGATCATTACAAAAAGGCTGGCGCGGAGTTCCAAGGATACACCATCCTGTTTGTCATCGCTTTTGGGTTGGCTGTGGCCTCCCTCGTCCTGTTTTTCTTTCACTATGAGGGTCGGAGGCCGGAGGCAAAGGGCTTCCGTGACGCTGGCGTTGCCTTGCTAAAGCCCCTCGTGAACAAGAATTACCGGGTTTTTCTCATTTATTTCATGGTCTGGGCCCTGGTCAACGGCCTCTCATCGCCATTTTGGGGAGCGCATATGTTCAAGAACCTGGGCATGACCTATACCCAGGTTTCTTTCTACACAGCTATAGCCGGCGTTTGTGTTTTCTTTTCCCATATCCTCTGGGGGTGGATAATTGACAGAACAGGCGCGAGGGCGGTTCTCAGGTTCTGTTCTGTCGGTGCCATCCTAACCCCGCTTGTATGGCCCTTTGCCGATAGAACAAACCTCATACCTATATGGATTGACGCTGGCCTCTCTGGCGTGGTATGGCCTGGGATCAACCTAGCGGCCCTATATTTGCTCATGGAGCACCGCGGAGAATCTGGAGACTCATCGGTCGCCATATATTCATTTGCTACGGGTCTTGCCGCGTTCCTTACGAGCCTCGTGGGTTCGTGGCTTGCTGCTGCCTTCTCCGGACTCTATTTCAAGGGCTATGGCCTCTTAATCAATAACTTCACAATCCTTTTTGTAGCGACCGCGTTCCTCAGGCTCGTCGTGCAGATATTCATGCCACGGTTCGCTGAGCACAAGAAGGGGTCCGCCCGCGTTGTTCCGAGGGAGGTCACAGCCTTTCTCTGGATAGCCGTGCTCACGAGCAAAGAAAAGATTCTTTGGGTTGTTGCGAGGATAAGGGGTCATGAGAACGGCTGATACCCTTAGAGAAATATACAAAACGCTTTTGTCTGCCTATGGCCCCCAGGAATGGTGGCCAGCCGAAACCCCTTTTGAGGTCTGCATCGGCGCTATTCTCACCCAGAACACTGCGTGGACGAATGTTAAGAAGGCCATAGATAATCTTAAATCCGCCGGGGTTTTTGAGCCGGATTCCCTCCTCGGCCTGGAACCCGCTGAGCTCGCGGCCCTCATAAGGCCAGCGGGGTATTTCAATCAGAAGGCCAGGAAGATAAAGGATTTTCTTCTTTGGTTCAGGCAGACCGGCGGGTTTGAGGCTATGGAGGCTATGGAAACCGATGCACTCCGGAAATCATTGTTATCTGTACGGGGAATAGGGCCGGAGACCGCTGACAGCATCCTCTTATACGCGCTTGGGCGGCCGGTTTTCGTTGTTGATACCTATACCATAAGGGTTCTGGCCAGGCACGATATTATTGACCATGACGCTGACTACGGGAGGGTTCAGTCCCTTTTTCACGAGAACCTTCCCCATGATACGCTGATGTTCAACGAATTCCACGCTCTTTTCGTCCAGCTGGGTAAGACCAGGTGTAAGAGGACCGGCCCACTTTGCTTGAACTGCCCCCTGGAGAAATTGCCGGGGTATCCGCCGGTCGCCCGAGAATTTCCCTCGTGAAGAGGACGAAAAACCTGAGACTGCGCTTAGTTGATCGGCCGTGACTTTTGGTTTATGATTATCAACCTGTGGTAGTGTGGTTGTTGTTCGTGTTTTGTGATGTCACCCCTCAGTCTGGGTTATTGGGGGTATCCGGCATCAGGTCCGTGGCCTTTTGCGATTACGACGGCGACGGAGACCTGGACATCGTTGCTGGTTCCCCTGATGATGGAGGTACGAGGTTCCTGCGGAACAAGGGGGGCAAATTCGTGGACGCCACTGCCGAGGAAACGGGAGGGGCTGTGCCGGGCCTGCTGGGCCTTCTGGCCTGGGACATGGATTACGACGGGGCTTTTGAGATAATCGGCGCCAGCTCCCACCTCGGCTCGCCCATTGTATTTATGAAACGAAAGGCCGGGACATTCCGGGATATATCTGGGGAGATGGGCTTTACCGGAGACCGATCAACCAGGAGACTTATTCCCATTGATGTGAATTGCGATGGCAGGCTTGACCTCCTGGAGCTCAACACCTCGCTTATAAATGAGCCTGGCCACAGGCTCTGGGTTTCCGGACCCAATGGTTTCAGAAACGAGACGCCTCCGGAACTGGCGTCTCTGTCCGCTGACGGTTTCTCTGCCCTTGCAATTGACCTCAACCGAGACCTTTATCCGGACATAATCCTTTCCCAGAAGGATGAGGGAATCTTGGTCATAAAGGGCTCAAAAGAGGATATGGGCCGGCTATCCTTCAGTGCCGGGGCCTCCGAAACCAGGGGTGTTATTGCTGGGGATTACGATGGCGATGGTTTTTATGACCTCTTCGTGTGCTCTGAAGATGGGGGACATCTTCTCGCCAACAGGTCAGGAGGGTTCCAGGATATTACTCAGGAGCTATGGCTTTCGGGCCTACCGCCCCTCAGGGACGGCATATTCGCTGATGTGGATCTGGACGGCCTGGAGGACCTTCTCCTCATCACGAAGGAGGGTAAGATCATTCTCATGATCAACGAGGACGGGCTGTTTGTTGACAGAACATCCTCGTGGGGCCTGGACGCCTTTACCGGAGCCAGGACCCTGGCAGTTGGTGACTATGATAGTGATGGCGACCCTGACATAGCCCTGGTGGCAAATGGCTCCCTGCGTCTTCTGGAGAACATCACCGCGAGGGGCAATTACATCAAGGTCAGGATAAAGGGTCCGGCTCCGGGCGACAGGATAACTCTCTACTCGCAAGATCTCATCAGAACTACCCAGGTCGGCGCGTCCATAAACTCCCTGAGCATGGGTTCCCCGGACATCATCTTTGGACTCGGGGATAGAGAACAGGTTGATTCCATAATTGCCCTCTGGTCATGCGATGGAGGCAAGAACATCATCAGAAAACCCAAACTGGCTTCAGTGGTTGAACTCTCCTCCGGAAGGGTGAAGCCCGCTCAGTCCGAACCCGAGCTATCCGACACGAGCATCAAACTCATTCCCAATCCTGCTTTCGGCACGGCCGGCATCATCTACATCATAGAAAAACCATCCTGGGCCGAGATCAGGGTCGTGGAGTCATCGGGCAAGACAATCAAAGTTCTTGACAGGGGACAGATGGAACCCGGCACATACTGGGTATCATGGGATGGGATGGACGAGTCCGGAAGAAAGATGCCAAAAGGTATCTATTTCGTCAACCTAACCGTCGGGGAATCATCCTGCCAAAAGAAGCTGGTCTGGTTCCCTTATTAGTGAGCGACCTGACCCGTGAGATTTATCCCGGGCTAAACGATATGAGAGATGTTTCTGTGGCCTGTCCAACAGATTATAGACAATTATGAATGACGACGGTTCTCCCCGTATGTTCTCACGGATAGTCCGCAACTATGACCGGATGAACAAGCTGATGAGCCTGGGCTTAGATGCTGGCTGGCGCGCCAAGGCCTCGGCCGAGTGCTCCGGACTCGTTCTTGACCTCTGTTGCGGCACCGGTGAGATGGCCATCGCATCAGCCGGGAGAGGGCTTTCTGTCATAGGACTTGATGGTGACATTGCGATGCTCGTGGCCGCGAGGGCCAAGTCAGGCGCCATTCCGCTTGTTAGGGCTGATGCTACCTCCCTTCCCTTTGCCTCAGCCTCTTTTGATTCGGTAAGCATAGCATGGGGAATACGGAATATTCCGGCAAGAGGCACGGCCCTCTTTGAGGCCATGCGGGTTCTGAGACCTGGCGGAAAGCTGGTTGCGCTAGAATCGGTCCTGCCGGATAATCCTGCGGTGTGTCTCGCGTTCAGGCTCTACGCTCGTTTCATCATTCCCCTCTTGGCAAGATTGATCGGAAGCGATACCTCAGCATACAGATACTTTGCCAGGTCAGTGGAAAATTTCGGCCCAAAGCGTCGGTTCCTCAAGGAGATGGCAGACGCAGGATTTGAACGACCGCGAGCCATCGCTTTAAGCTTTGGCCTTGTGATATTGTTTACAGGTAAGAAGGCAGAGAGGTTCTGATATGAAAACAGAGACCGTGGCCTGGAACGATGATTGCAGACTAGAGGCCGAATCCAAGGCCGAGGAGCTTGTTCGTCAGGGCAAGCAAAGGGCCGCGGAGACCATTGAGAGGGCCAGACAAGAGGCCGAAAAGATATTGGCGAGAGCCGAATCAGAGGCAGAGGCCAGGGCAGAGATGATGAGAAAGAAGGGCCTGCTCGCCATTCAAGAGGAGGTCGCCGATACCCTCGCGCGCGGGAGGCAAAAGGTTGACGAGCTTGCCCGAAAGACCTCGGAACACATAGACGACGCGGCCGAATTCATCATTAGGATGGTGACCGCTACCGGTCAATAGCTAGAGGGTATGTCCCTGAGGCTCGGTCTCCTAATTAATCCGGCGGCCGGCAAGTTTAGGGCAGGCAAGTTATCCAAACATGTAATAGATCACATTCGCCAGATATCCCACGAACCGGTAATCCGCGTTACGGAGAGAAGGGGTGATGGAACAGCGAAAACCAGGGACCTTATTGACGCTGGTGCAGAAGCAATCGTCTGCTTGGGGGGCGACGGCACATTCAGGGAGGCCGCGGAGGCCCTGGTTGGAACGAGTGTGCCAATGTCCCTTATCCCCTGCGGCAGGGGAAACGACCTGCCAAAGAGCCTTTTCGGAAAGAGCTTCACTCTCAAGGAATCCCTTGAAGTGCTCCGCTCACATTCCGAGGTATCCATTGATGTTGGCCTCGTCAGGACAGGGGGATTCTCGGCAGTTTTCGTGAACGGCCTCGGCCTAGGTTTTGACGCTATGGTCGCGCGAAAGATAGACTCGGTTAAGTGGCTTTCCGGTTTTCCATTATATCTGGTCTCAACCCTAACGGCATTTCGTGGATTCCGGCCCCTCCACATAGATGTTAATGCCGGAAGGCTGGCCTACTCTGGGCCAATCCTCATGTCCGGCGCGGGAATAGGCCGTGTGATGGGTGGCGGCTATGTCCTTTTCCCCAGAGCACGGATGAATGATGGTCTCCTGGATGTCCACATAATAGAACCTGTTTCGTTTTTTAAGCTCCTCCAAAACATATCGCGAGTGACAAAGGGCCAGCACCTTGAAATGCCTGAAGTCCACTACGATCAGGCTGAGTCAGCTCTCTACCGGCTGAAAGAACAGACCATAACACAGATAGACGGCGAGGTTTTTCATCTCGGCCCCGGAAACCTTGAGGTAACCTGCGAGAAGGCCGCTCTGAGGATATGGATTCCGAACGCACAGCATTCGGATTTGGCATAGAGGCCAGGCGTGGTCGCGCCAGGGCTGGCGCGATGACCACGTCCCACGGCCCGGTTCCAACGCCATGCTTCATGCCCGTTGCTACACAAGCCACCGTCAAGGGAATGACTCCTGCCATGCTCTTTCAGACCGGGACCTGGATGATTGTCTCCAACACATATCACCTCGCCATATCGCCTGGCCCTGATCTCATAAGGGATGCCGGAGGACTGCACGGGTTCATGGCCTGGGACAGGTCAATTCTGACAGATTCCGGCGGTTTTCAGGTCTATAGCCTGGCCAAGCTCAGAAAGGTCATGCCGGATGGGGTCCAGTTCCAGAGCCACAGGGATGGCTCGGTCCATTTTTTCACCCCCGAGCGTGTCCTCGATCTACAAGAGACGTTTGGTTCTGATATACGCATGACCCTTGACGAGCCGTCCCCGTATCCGGTCGGGAGGGATGACGCCGCGAGGGCGGTTGACCTTACCCTTTCGTGGGCAGAGAGGTCAGCCAGATATTTCAGGGAGAACGGGCACAGTGGCGCGTTGTTCACTATAGTCCAGGGGTCTATTTATCCGGATCTCAGGGAGCACTGCGCTAGAGCCCTGGTTGAGATTGGCTTTGATGGCTATGCGGCTGGAGGTCTGGCCCTCGGCGAGACCAGGGAGGAACGCAATGCAGTCCTTGAGCTCCTTGACAGCATATTGCCAGAGGATAAACCCCGTTATGTTATGGGTGTCGGTTATCCGGAGGACATAGCCGACGCGGTTGAGCGAGGTTTTGATCTCTTTGATTGCGTTCTGCCAACCAGGAACGCACGGAAAGGCCAGGTTTTCACGCGGCATGGGCAAATTAACCTTCGCAACTCCAGGTTCAAGGATGATCACGAGCCAATTGATACGGGCTGTGATTGCTATGTCTGTAGGAACTTCTCAAGGGCATACCTTCGGCACCTTTTCCTTTCTGATGAGATTTTGGGTCCTGTCCTGGCAACCCTGCATTCGGTTTATTATTACCAGAGCTTCGTGAGAAACATCAGGAACGCAATAATCCGGGGCGGTCCAGCTTGATAACGCTCTCAGACAAACACCAAATTGCAAGTTGACCAAAGCCTGCCCCGGAAAACTCACGATTCAAAATCCCTGAAAAATCCGTGATCCTTCACCCGGCTGTCCTCTAGCTGGCCCCTGATTGACCACTTGCCTTATTCTCTGGGTATGAAGGAGAGGACCAGAAGGATAAATAGCGTC
>JBMFOM010000031.1:0-18988 GCA_049969615.1 Caldifarciminota bacterium | reverse complement strand
GTGGTCAATCAGGGGCCAGCTAGAGGCCAGCCGGGTGAAGGATCACCCAGCTAGAGGACAGCCGGGTGAAGGATCACAGCTGTTAAAGGCCTTGCCTGACCCTGGAAAATCAGTTATAATATAGGCCTACCCCTAGGATCCTAGGAGGTGAACGAGATGATGAAGCTGTTATTACAATTGCCTTATTCTGGTGTGGAGAGAGAGGTTGCGGTTGCGAAAGTCCCATTTGTAATTGGCTCAGCCCCGAGCTCGGACCTGGTGATTGCAACTCTGGCCCCGGAGCACATGACCATAGAGAGGAAGGGTGAGAGCTACTTCCTTCAGGTAAAACATCCTGGCATCAAGGTCAATGACAAACCGCTCATGGGCGAGATCCTCCTCTTTGAGGGCGACAAGATAGTCTTTCTGGGTGGAAGGCTGTTGGTCAAGGAAATACCGGTTGCACTTGAGGAAGGCTCACAGGCGACCCAGTTTTTGCCCATGGAAGAACTGCCATACTTCAAGGTACTTTCCGGCCCGGTGATGGGCGCGATTTATGAGCTCAAGGACAGCGGAACACTCGGACGCGGCGAGGACACTGATTACAGGCTGGATGACCCATATATTTCCAGAAAACACCTGCAGATACACATCATTAACGACAAGGTTGAGGTTGAGGACATTGGTGGAAAGAATCCTGTTCTGGTTAATGGGAAACCCCTGTTAGCAAGGACACGGCTCTCATCCGGGGACGAACTCGCCATAGGAAAAACCAGGCTACTTTTCGTTGATCCAGCGGAAAAGCCAGAGAGCGAGATATTCGCGGCTCGCGGTGGTAAGAAGGTTCCGGTGGCCATATGGGCGGCCCTGGGAGCCGTTGGCGTGATCCTGATTGGCATAGGCGTATTTCTGTTTTTCCAGCAGAGGTCACAGACCTACACCAACGCCATATCCAGCGGCAAATCCGCGTTCTCATCAGCACAATTCGTGACCGAAACAGAGGGCAAGGTCAGGGAATACGCTAGGGCAGAGGAATCCTTCAAAAAGGCCCTCACCATAAAGAAAGCAGACCCAGAGGCGACAGAGTGGCTTGCCAGGAGCCAGAAATATCTTCGGGGTTGGACATCAGTGGCAAGGGCAGAAACCCTGGTCACGCAGGGCAACCTCTCCGAGGCACTATCCATGCTTGAGGCCGTGATGGCGGAACCGGAGTTTAGGGACGACAAGTATATCTCCTATCTATCCGACGACATCATACGGAACATGTTTATCATAGACGCCTATAACGACGCCAAGCAGTTATACTTGGATGGAAGGGACAAAGAGGCCCTCTCAGTGCTCTCAATGGCGCTCGCTAGGGCACCGGATCACCCACAACTGTTAGCCCTGGAACAGACCATAAAATCAACCAAAAAAGAGAGCAAGGAAAAACGCCAGGAGAAACTCGCCACCATCACACAGAAAAGCCAAACCACATCTGGATCAGTGCCCACCTACACTGACCTTGGAGTCAAGAAACCCGATATAAAGATGTCTGAGCCTACAATAGACATCGGCAAAACAACCGGCCTCGGGACTAGCTCCTCCGGCCTCGGAAAACCCTCGGTTGACCTCTCATCCCAATTGCCAACGGTGGATAAAATAAACCTGGAATCAGGTGGCACAAAGATTACGGGTCTGGGTGAACCCACCATATCACTTGAGACCAAGCTGGACAAGGTCGGCGACCTGAAAAGGGCTTACGAAGAGGAGCACAATGTTGATAAGGCATACAGAATAGCCCAACAGATCCTGAACGAGAATCCCAAGAACACGGAGGCAAAGTACTACTTGGGGCTATGTGAACTGGAACGCAAAGCCAAGGCTTACGAGGAAAAGGGCGACAAGGAAAAGGCCCTTGAATGCTGGATACGACTACTTAACCTTGACCCAGGCAACAAATGGGCCAAAGAGGGAATAAAGAGGAATTCTTAGAAAGACCGTGGCTCCTAGCGTATGGGGCAATTTTTCATATCAATGATTTAAAGGGTTGAGACTTCTGATAAAGTAATAATAACTCACTGGTTTGAACCAAGGGCACCTTAATGTTTGATCCTACGCAGGAAATGGGTTATAATTATCAGGTGTCCGCAAAGGAAGAGGTTCTCTTTCTGGGCTGGTCAGATTGCTCATCTGTCCTTGAGGATATAGCGTCAAAGCTCAGAGGGATAACCTCTGGTGAGCGGCTAAGGGTGTTTTTTTCAAACCAGGATTTCGCGATAGACATTTCAGCCTGGTGCCATGAAACCGGCAACCGGCTAGTTGATCTTGGAGCCGAAAACGACAGATATTTCGCGGTTATAGAGAAAGCATGACCCAGAGACAAAAAGCGCTTGCTGGAATCATAACCCCAGAGATGAGGCAGGTGGCCACGGACGAGGGCCTCGCGCCGGAACGCGTCCTTGAGCTGGTAAGGTCCGGAAGGGTGGTAATCCTGAAGAACGTCGTGCATGATGTGAGGCCGATTGGGGTGGGCGAAGGCCTTCGGACAAAAGTCAACGCGAACATAGGTTCTTCTCCATACCACATGGTCGTCAAGGAAGAAATAGAGAAACTCCACGTCGCTGTTGATGCCGGCGCAGACACGGTCATGGACCTCTCCCTGGGCCAGTTCCTGAACCGGATAAGAAAAGAGATAATAAAGCATTCCAGGATTCCTGTCGGAACTGTCCCCATATATCAGGTGGGTTTTGAGCTCTCCCGAAAACAAAAACGCGTGGAGGACATGACGCTTTCGGATTTCCTGCGGGTCATGGAGAAACAAGCAAGAGAGGGGGTTGACTTCATGACAATTCACGCTGGCACGACCCGGAGGGCATGGGAGCTCATGAAGGCTGGTGGGAGGGTTTTGAATGTCGTTTCGCGTGGGGGGTCAATGCTGGTCGCGTGGATGGAGGCGAACGGGAGGGAAAACCTCCTCTACGAGGGGTTTGACGAGATACTGGACATAGCAGAGGAATACGATATCACGCTTTCTTTGGGCGATGGCATGAGACCAGGCGCGATTGCGGACGCTGGGGACAGGCCCCAGATTGAGGAGCTCATAACCCTCGCGGAGCTAGGCGCCAGGTGCCTTGAAAGAGGGGTTCAGGTCATGATAGAGGGGCCAGGCCATGTTCCCCTCGGCCAGATAGAGACCAACATAATGATACAGAAGAGCCTGACAAGAGGGCTTCCCTTCTACATCCTTGGTCCCCTGCCAACGGATATAGCCCCCGGATACGACCACATAGCCGCGGCGGTTGGAGGGGCCATAGCCGGCGCGGCGGGTGCTGATTTTCTTTGTTATCTGACGCCGGCCGAGCACCTGAGATTGCCTACGCCGCAGGATGTCCGCGAGGGGGTTATAATAACCAGGATAGCCGCACACATAGCCGACCTCGCGAAGGGTTTTCCAGTCGCGTGGGAACACGACAGGGCCATGTCAGAGGCCAGGGCAAGGCTTGACTGGGAGACCATGTTCCGGCTCGCAATTGACCCCGAGAAGGCTCGGAGATACAGGGCCGAAAGCGAGGCCTCATCCGAGGACTTCTGCACCATGTGCGGGGAGTTCTGCGCGGTGAAGGCCCTCAAGAGGATATTGGGGGAATAGATACCCGGAATTTATGCGGGCAAGGCACGATCATTTCCTCTTGGTTTTTCTGTTCCTGTTTCCTGGATTGTTCCAGGATCTTCCAGATCTCCGTGGTTGTCAACCCCGGATAATCTTTCATTTTTTCACTGAGCTCCTTGACCGACAACGCCATTTCTATGTCTCCCCTCTTCGCGAAAAGCCGCAAAGACTTTTTTATAAGAGAGAGACCCTTTTGCGTCTGGCCCTCGTCAAAAAGCAATATTCCCAGGTTGAAAAGGGCCTCAGGCACATCCGGGTCCAGACTTATGGCCTTTTCATACCAGGCGATTGCCTCATTGATCCTGTTTTTGTGCACCATGATGAGACCCATCTTGAAGTAGGCCGAGGCATAGGAGGGGTCCAGCTCTATCACTCGCTGAAATTCCGTGTAGGCCTCGTTTTCCCTGGCCTGCAATTGAAGCGCTAGGCCGAGATAGAAGTGAAAATCAGGGTTCTGGGAGTCTCGCTCCAGGGCTTTCCTGGCCAGCTGTTCCATATCAGCGTAGCGAGTTGTTTGCAACAAGGAGTCCATTACAACCTTCATGATCAGGGGGTCGCCGGGTTTTATCTTCAAGGCCTTCTTGCACACCTCAATGACCTCCGGGTGTTTTTCCTGGAGGGCATATATGCCCGCGAGGTTGTGCATCGCATTGGTGTTCCGCGGGTCGTCATTGATAACCTTCCTGAATTCCTTCTCAGCTTCATGGAGCTTGCCTTGGTCCCTCAAAATAATGGCCAGAACAAGGTGGGCGTTTGGGTCTTCTATCCCCAGCCGAATGCCCTCGCGGACTTCCTTCTCGGCTTCTGTATAACGTCCCATCTTCCCTAACACTATGCCCAGCTCCATCCGGAAGGTTCCGTTCTCCGGCTCCATCTCAACGGCTTTCCTTAACTCCCTCGCGGCTTCCTTGTATCTGCCCATCCTGTCCAGGAGGGACCCCATGTTGGAGTGGGCCGCGGCCAGGTGGGGCGCCATGGACATGACGCTCCTTAACTCCATTTCCGCTTCGCGGTATTTTTCCTGTTCGGCTAACACTATAGCGAGGTTCACGCGCACCTCGTGGGAATCCGGTTTCAGCTTAAGGGCCTTCCTGAACTCGGCCTCGGCTTCCTCTAGGAAGCCCCGATGAAAGAGAAAAAGCCCTTTCTGGGTGAGCCTGCTTATCTTAAGAAACAGACTCAAATCTCCATCGCTCATAGACAAAGTTTCCCGCATGATGGGGGTAATTTCAAGGCTTGAACCAGGCCCAGGTCGGGCCTTAAACTTTTCCCCAAACAGCAAGGAAGGACACCATGCCTGAAGCACTCATTTTTGAACTTTCCAGGCCCGGGAGGAAGGGCTATTCGCTCAGAGGACTGGATGTGCCCCGTAAGTCGCTTTCGGAAATGATCCCCGAGAAGCTTCTCAGGAAAACCCCGGCTCCCCTGCCGGAGGTCTCCGAGAACGAAATAGTGCGCCACTATCACAGGCTCTCAGCCATGAACTACCATGTTGACCGCGGTTTCTATCCCCTGGGCAGCTGCACAATGAAATACAACCCAAAGATCAACGAGAGGGTCTCGCGCCTGCCAGGATTCGCTAATCTCCACCCCCTCGCGCCGGTTGATACTGTTCAGGGCGCATTGCGGCTCATGTGGGAGCTCGCGGAGTATCTCAGGGAGCTCAGCGGCATGCACGCGGTCCACCTCCAGCCGTCAGCAGGCGCTCAGGGGGAGTTCACCGGCGTCATGATAATAAGGCGCTATCACGAGGACAGGGGCGACCCAAGGGAAATAATCCTGATGCCAGACTCGGCGCACGGAACAAACCCCGCATCTAGTATTCTCGCGGGATACAAGACCCTGGCGGTCAAGTCAGCGGATGACGGCACAATCTCAATGGAGGACCTGAAGTCAAAGCTCAACGACCGGGTCGCGGCAATAATGATAACCAATCCAAACACCCTGGGTCTTTTTGAAAGGAACATAAAGGAAGTCTCAGAGCTCACGCACAGGGCGGGCGCGCTGGTCTATATGGATGGCGCGAACCTGAACGCGGCTCTCGGTTACATAAAGACTGCGGAAATGGGCGTTGATGTCATGCACTTCAACCTCCACAAGACCTTCTCAACGCCTCACGGCGGCGGTGGACCTGGCTCCGGACCCGTTGGGGTGATCAAGGAGCTTGAGCCATATCTGCCGGTACCCAGGGTTATCAAGGACGGGGACAGATTCTATCTGAGCTGGGATTTCCCCAAGTCCATAGGAAAGGTTCACTCCTTCTACGGCAACTTCAATGTCTTTCTCAAGGCATACGCCTTCATCAGGATGGCTGGCGCGGAAGGACTGAAGCGCATGTCAGAGGACGCTGTCATCAACGCCAACTACATAAGGGTTGGTTTGCAAGGGGTCTATGACCTGCATTATCCGGGCGTCTGCACCCACGAGGTCGTTTTCGCGGCAACGAACCTACTTAGGGACTACGGCATCAAAACCCTTGATGTGGCCAAAAGGCTACTTGACCTGGGATTCCACGCGCCGACCGTCTATTTCCCTCTCATCGTCCACGAGGCCCTGATGATAGAGCCAACCGAGAACGAGGGCAAGGAAACGCTTGACGCTTTCATCGCGGCCATGAAACGTATAGCCCAGGAAGCAAAGGAGAGTCCGGATCTCCTGAAAAATGCGCCCACCAGCACGCCCGTGCGCCGGCTGGACGAGGTGAAGGCCGCGAAGGACCTGAATGTCCGGTGGGTTCCCGCAACCATGGAAAAACCGAAGGAACAGGGTGCATAGCGTTTTAATCGTTCTCCTCTCACAGACCATGGAGCTCATTTATGGCGGGGGTCAGGATTATGAGCTCTTTCAGAAGGCAAACACCATGGTCGCACAGGGGAGATATGATGAAGCAGTAGAACTTTATCTTGAGGCCATAAAGCTCTACCCCAGCTTCAAGGAGGCCTACAACAACATGGGTGTGGCTTATGCCCTCTTGGGAGATACTGTTAAGGCGATAAAGGCCTTCCGAGATGCCATAAGGATTGATTCGCTGTATATAGACCCGTTCTTGAACCTGGCATCATGCTACGCAGAGATGGGGCTTGGGGATTCGGCTGTCAAATACTACAATCGTGTCCTTAAGCTTGACCCCGAGAATCCCAGCGCGTTATCCGCCTATGCCAGGGCCCAGGCAGTCAACCAGGGCCAATCTGGACAGGGCAAGGCTGGCCAGACCGGACAGCAATCCTCCAGTTCGGACAAGGGCAAAACTGGCAAGGACAAATCCTCTGGAACCCAAGCCGACGAAACAAAGCCTTCACCGGACGAGATAGCCCTCAAGGAACAGGCTCTGACAAAGGATCCGTATAATCCCCAGACTTACTATGATATCGCGGTTCTCCTGGACAAAGCCGGGCGCTACGAGGAAGCCCTTGATTATTACATAGGTTTCCTGAACACCTCCCGCGGCAAGACAGGCTACGAGGCCATGCAGGAATTCGTTCAGAAGAGGGTGAACGAGCTGGCGAAGGCCCTGAGGAGAAAGTAAGGTCCGTCCAGGCCCAGAATAACCCTTATTGGTTTGAGCCAGGACTACGCCATCCAGGATAAGAGGGTTCTAAGGAATGGGCCCTGGAAAATCCCGTCACGAGGGCATTCCCTCAGGATATTCTCTTTTTGCTATAACAGGACTCCCGGATAGGGACAAGGGGCAAACCGGAATTTTACAGGGGTTTACTGGTAGGTGTAGAACCCTTTCCCTGTCTTCCTGCCCAGCTCGCCGGCCTTGACCTTGTCAACGAGTATCTGGGCTGGCTTGAACTTGGGATCGCCTTTCTCTTTGTGGATATAGTTCAGGATGTCCACTACAACATCAAGGCCAATGAGGTCCGCCAACGTCAAGGGGCCCATGGGGTGGTTCATCCCGACCTTCATCACCGTGTCTATGGCCTCAGGCTCAGCGACGCCCTCCATGAGCACATGCGCGGCCTCGTTTATCATGGGCATCAGGACCCTGTTTGAGACGAATCCCGGCGAGTCGTTGACTATGGCCGGGACCTTTTCAAGGCGCTCCGAGAGCTCTTTTATCACGGCCATGGTCTCGTCCGAGGTATCCTTGCCCCTGACAAGCTCTACCAGCTTCATCATGGGGACCGGGTTCATGAAGTGCATCCCCGCGACCTTCCCGGGCCTTCCTGTTGCCGCGGCCAGCTTGTTTATGGATATGGAGGAGGTATTTGAGGCAAGGATGGCCTCAGGCCCCAGGATGGAATCCAGTTTCTTGAAGAGGTCTGTCTTTATGTCCTCTTTCTCAACAATGGCCTCAACAACAAGCTGGCAGTCCTTGAGCTCGGAGAGGTCAGTAGAGGTCTTTATCCTGGCGAGTGCCGCGTCCCGGTCCTCGGGCTTTATTATCTCCTTCTTTACCTGCCTGTCCAGGTTGCCGGTGATGGTGGCGATGGCCTTGTCCAGGATGTCCTTTGATATATCAACGAGAACCACATCATAACCCTTAAGCGCGAAAACATGGGCTATTCCGTTCCCCATGGTGCCTGCTCCCACAACTCCAACTTTTTTGATGTCATCAGCTTTCATAGGGGAATAATTCTGAGGCCAGATCCTGGGCCGGATCAACTACGAGTTCCTGATGGGCGTGGACACCAGTGGAGGCTATCCGGCCTAAGTGATCGCGAAAGGCAGGTCGCTTTATACTCTGGAAATGAGGAAGCTTATGTTTGCTCCTATTGCTTTCATGGCGTGCGCGCCCAAAACCACGGAAAAAACACCCCAGGCCAACACGGATTTGACGCTAACGGCAGGATACCAGGGCGGGCTTGTCCCTGTGCATTTGATGTTCCAACCACCACACCTTATCATACTCAAAAACGGCGGAGTCTTCGTGCTTACAAACGAAGAAGGCTTTTGCAGATACGCGGGCGTTCGCCCGGAGGACAGGGAGAGGATAATCGGTTTTGCCAACCGTCTGTGGGAATCTGGACTTGAAGGGTTTTTCTCGGTCGTGGGTGGAGCGCCAGATATGCCTTCGCTGGTCATAAATATGTCCAGGGAAAACCAGGTCAGACAAATAAGCATCCATGGCTACCCAGTCGGCAGTCTAAAGGAAAGGGGCGGCGAATTCATTGACTCACTGATGGCGGCTGCTAGCTTGGCCACGAAAACAAATGAAAACTGGGTTCCATGGGAAATAGAGCTCAGGGTAATGTCCTGGCAACTAGATACAACTGGGTGGAGGGTATATGACTGGGAAGGGCCTGACCTCCCGCTAGATTCACTGGCAGAGGCGTTCGCTATGCTGGAGCTCAGCGGGGAAACTGCGAGCGCTGTAAGGGATTATCTGGCCGGGAAAACCATCTACACCAGAAGCGAAATGGCCCTCTTCAGAAAGAACGGAAAATTCTATGCGATAGCGATATTACCCGTGGTTAGATGAGACTGACAAACCGGGTTTTTCAGGGGTTTCATTATAACTCATATGCAATCATGGGTTCCTGTGAAGCCTTGCACCGAGAATATCGTTGACCGTATTCCAGATAGCCTCGGAATCGTTCCGACCAGTCCAGAGCTCCCAGCTCCTGGCCAGGCTCAGGGCAAAGAGCCTTATGCCGGAGTAAGTCCTCGCGGTGAACTGCCCGCAACGCGCGAGAAAAGGGGTGTTCACCGGATCGTAGATCATGTCTATGGCAATGGCATCCGGTCTGATTGAACCATAGTGAATTGAGGGGAAAAGCCGGGGTATAGCGCTACTCCCCAGGGGAGTAGCGTGAAGAATGAGCTGGCACTCCGGAAGGATGTTTCGGGTCTCGGACTCTGAGAGTGCGATCGGCACAACCCTACCCATTCCATAGCGCTCATACCTGGATGAGAGGGCAAATGCCTTTTCGGGGGTCTTGTCCACTACCCAGACCGTCTCAGCCCCACCGGCGAGAAAGGTGTATATGGCTCCGGAGGCCGCGGCTCCAGCGCCTATGACCATGATCCTGGCATCGCGAGAAACAAAACCTATCTCGGCGAGAAAATCCGCCAGGGCCCTGACCTGAACATTGTATCCCGTGTCCCTTCCGGAGGATATGACTACAGTGTCAAGCGCACCAACTATGTTGACCTCTTCTGACAGGACAGTGGTGTATCTCGCGGCAATGCTCCGATATGGCGCGCCGAGATTGAACCCCACGCCAGAAAGCAGTTTCAGTCCCTCATAGGCCTCCCTGAACTGTGGCGGGTCAACGGAAAATGGCTGGTAGTGATAGGAGAACCTAGATTTTCTGAGGAATGCGGTCATGACCCTCGGAGCGAGGGAGGATTCGGCGTTTCTGGCGAGGAGTCCTACCAGCTTCACCGATATAGCTTAATGCAGGAAGGCATGTCATTGCGATTTGTTATGGAACAGGGGCTGATCAGATTCCCCTGGGGTTTTAGACAGAAAGGAGGAACTAGCAACGAAAAGCCGGGCCCTGGGGGGCCCGGCTGGTTTTGGTTCACTTGGGAATTATCTCACTGCAACGGTACCGGTCTGGGCCTTCTCGCCAACCACAACCCTATAGATGTAGGCGCCGGGGTTCAGGTTGAAGGAGGCATTGTTCACGCCTTTGACAGACTCAACGAGCCTCCCGGAGACATCGTAGAGCTTGATATCGCCGACAGTCCCTGAGGGCAGGGCAAAGTTGAGCTTGCTGGAGGTCGGGTTGGGCCAGACCTTCACAGCAGTGGATTTTCCACCAACACTCTCTTCAACGCCGATCTGGAGGCAATCAATAGCGGCCTTGATGATCGCGGCGCGGGAATTGACATCCGTTATGACCTCAAAACCCAGATTGGAATAAATGACATTGTAGGTGCCGGTGGACCTCTCAAAGCCCACATCGCAGATATAGATGCCCGCGCTGTCAGCGGTAAGGTTCAGGGTCGCCTCCCCGGGCCTGGGGGTTATGTCGTCCAGCCAGCATGGCACATCAGAGGAATAGACGCCCACCGCGTTGAACTGGCCGGAAAGCCCATCAAAGCATGTCCCAGCCTGGCCGTCGTAGTCACCAGCGAAAGCAGAGCCATTAGGCGGAATAACATCCTGCTGGACCGACTGGAGGCCGAGATAGACATAGGGGAAGCTGCTAGTAGGGAAGTCGCCCGCAGAGGGATACCTGTCGTAAAAGTAGTCCTGGCCCGTCAGGAGAAGCGCGCCGCCACCATCAAGATACTGGCCCAGGTTGGCCTCGTCCGTGGCCGAGAGGGTCACCCAATAAGTGGAGCTCCACGTCTCACCAGTATACCAGATGACCACATCGTAGTTCTGAAGGGTTGAGAGGGGCGGACCATCGCCATTGGTCATCACCTCATAGACATCATACTCGCCCGCATAGTTGACATCAAGGGCCGCGGTCCAGAACCCTTCTATAGGAGGATAGCCGCCGCCCGCTGACCCATCGTCGTCCACCAGGAGTATCCAGGGCTGTTTGTCGCCCTTGTGGACGATCCTACCCTCGCTCTTCTGGGAGACCACCCTCGCTATTCTCAGCGCGGGCGTCTCCGCATCCGTTGTCCTGGCCGGGTTGGCTCCGAAGAGCGCACCAGCCGCCATCAAGTATATCATAAGAAACCTCCTCAAAAAAGCTAAGCGCTAGATTATAAACCATTTTCGCGTGGACATGCAACCTCAACATCTCTCTCTGACCTGATATCTCACATTTTCTTTTCTCCTGAATCCCTTATCCTCCAAGCAAAAGCTCTGAAACCCTTTGGGCCGTAGTGGCCCAGGGACACGAAGATGGATGAAAATATTCTCCCGGCCCAAAGAAGAAACCGGAGGAAAAAGAAAAAATGAAACTTTCTCACCGAGAGTATCCGGCGAGATAATGAGCTGGCTTAAGTCCATGGGGGCTGATGTCCTCGTCCTGAGGAAGGCCTTTTTGTGTGTGGCAAGAGCCATTGACCTCTGCGGCGGTTCTGGTGGCCGCGTTTGTGAGGGCTGGTGGTCCGGTGGACACCCAGGCCCAGAAACAGACCGCCATCGAACAGGAGGCTCATCAGGCCATCGGATACGGGGGGAGCGATGGCCAGGAATCCCTGGAGAAAAGCCTTCCCCTCAGGGTAGAGAGATTCACGACCAATGACGGCCGCGAGCTCTGGTGCTATGACCGCGGGGAACCAATAAGGTTCCAGCCAGCTGTCTCAGAGGGCAAGGTCTATTGGGGAACAGAGCTTGGCTCGGTCTATTGCATAGACCCAAAAGGCCCCAACGCTGACGGCTGGAACATGTGGGGGGAAACGCTCAACATAACGGCCTAGTGAGGTAGAGGGCGAGCCTCGTGCCCGCCCATTTTTACAGCCAGTCCATCTTCATGGCCTTTCTCACAATGGACATGGTTTCCTGAGCCTCTTTCCGTGCCTTCCTGGACCCCTCCCTGAGAACATCCAGAAGATATTCCTCTCCGAAGGAAGCGCGTCGCTCCCTCATTGGCGCGAGAAACTCGTTTAGTCCGGCCGCGGCGCGCCTCTTGCAATCAACACAACCCAGCTTCCCGCGCTCGCACGCCGGTTTGACCTCCCCTGCCCTCTCCGGCAAAAAAGCCTTTATCAGAAGAAATACCGGGCAATCGTCCGGGTGGCCAGGATCGTTCTTTCTTATCCGCGCGGGATCAGTGAAGAACCCCATGAGTTTCTTCTCAAGGACCTCCGGCGGGTCAGCGAGATAAATCCCATTATCATAGCGTTTGCTCATCTTTCTCCGGTCTGAGCCGAGAATGCGCGGCACCGGCGTGAGCAGGGCCTCTGGTTCAGGGAAAACCTGGCCGTATGTGGAGTTGAAACGGCGGACAACCTCCCTGGCGAATTCAATGTGCGGGACCTGGTCCTCTCCGACTGGAACAGCGTGCGCCCTGTATATGGCAATGTCCGCGGCCTGCAGTATGGGATACTCAAGAAAACCACATGATATTGCCTCAAAACCTGGAATATCCGAGAAATCAACATCAGCAACGCTCCTGGCCAGCACCTCGGATGCCCTGTCAGTTAGCTTTGACAGCTCAGATGAGAGCTTTTGTTTGACTGTGTCGGGATCAGGCACGCCAAGGATAAACTCAGTTAGGCTATCAACTGCCTCTGTCTTCATTTTTCTCATGATCTCCGAGACATCGCCCGTTTCTGTCCGGAGTTTATCCCTCATGGTCTCTGCCCGCGTGTCCTCAAGGTGTTCCTTGAATGTGGGGACGCGGAGCGCTTTCGACAGCGAGACCAGCATTGAGAACAGGAGGTGCAGCTCCGCGTGCTCCGGGACAGCGGATTGCAGAAAAAGAACCGATTTCTCTGGCGAAAGGCCGACAGCAAGCCAGTCCCTGACCATCTCTAAGGTGTTGGGCCTTATCACCCCGGTGTTCGCGTAATCAGTTGTAAGGGAGTGCCAATCAACAACGCAGTAGAATGTCTCGTATTCGCCAGAGTCCTGGATCCTCGCCCAGTTGAAGAACGCACCCGCGAGGTTGCCGAGGTGGGCCTTTCCGGTTGGTCTAGTTCCCGAAAGGACGCGCTTCTTCACATTCATATTATCCGGAAAACGCACGCGAACACACAAGGTTGACTAAAGTCCACAAAAACCTAGAACCCCGAAGTGGTATCATGATCTAATAGGTTCCATCTCGCACAGGAAATGCCTGAGAGCTGGCGGCTCCTTGATTATCCTGTATCCCGGAATCGTGTCCTTCCTTTCCATGACCCTCCTAGCTGTCTCTATGACCCAGTCAAGGTGGGCCTGGGTATAAACCCTCCGGGGAATGGCTAGGCGCACGAACTCGTGGAGAGCGGCATCTCCAAACATCATGGTTCCTATCTCAACTGTCCTCACAGCTCCCTCCCTGTATAGCTCAACCGCGAGGGCCTGGCCCGGGAACTCGTTTTTTGGGATATGGGGCAGGAGTTCTCCTGCCTCAACATATACCGCGTGGCCTCCTGGGGGCCATATGAGCGGATAACCCAATTCCCTGAGCCTCTCCGCCACATATCTGACCTGGCTAACCCTGTAGCGAAGATAGGTCTCATCAACACCCTCCGAAAGGCCTTGTGCAATCGCGTCCATGTCCCTGCCTGCCATTCCACCATAGGTCGGGAAACCCTCCCACACGACAAGCTGGGTCCTGAAACGTTCTACCAATCCCTCGTCGCTGGTGGCGATAAAACCGCCTATGTTTGCTATGGCGTCTTTCTTCGCGCTCATTGAAACTATGTCAGCGAAACCAGCGATCTCCCGAACTATCTCGGAGACTGGCTTATCTTTATATCTCTGGTCTCTTTCTTTTATCAAATAGGCGTTCTCAGCTATCCTGCAGATGTCAAGCATCACGAGTACACCCTTATCTCTAGCCAACCTGGCGGCTTCCGCCACATTATCAACGGAGAGGGGCTGACCCCCGCCGGCGTTATTGGTAAGGGTAAGGATAAGGATCTTCACGGGTTTCTGCGCCAAGAGATCAGTTAGCCTGTCCAGGTCAATGTTCCCCTTGAAGGGGTAATCACTGAATATGTCGTGGCTCTGATGGCAAGGTATGTCAATACCTTCTGCCCCGACTCCCTCTATGTTGGCGCGGGTGGTGTCAAAGAGGGTGTTGGAGAGAACGACATCTCCGGGCTTGAGAAGGACTGAGGCTATTATCCTCTCGCCTCCTCTACCCTGGTGCACAGGTATGACATGGGGCATGCCGGTGAATTCCTGAACCGCTTTTTTGAACCTGAACCATGACCTGGCAGAAGCATAGGATTCATCTCCGAGCATTAGGGCAGACCACTGCTCCTGGCTCATTGCCCCGGTTCCTGAATCCGTCAAGAGATCAACGAATACCTTCTCGGCAGGTATCTTAAAGAGGTTGTAACCGGCCTCCCGAAGCAAGGCCTCCCGCTCCTCACGCGAGGGAAGCGTTATTGGTTCCACGCTCTTTATCCTGAAGGGTTCGGTTGGATACTCGATCATTTCATTCTCCTTCCCAAAAGTCTGAGAGATCAATCTCAAAACCAAGAGCAAAAAGGGTTTTTTTCACCACGAAATCAACGAGGTCACCGATGGTCTGGGGATTGTGGTAGAAAGCCGGAGCCGCTGGCATGATGATGGCTCCGGCCAAGGAAACCCTTAACATGGCTTCTATCATAACAGGCGAGAGGGGCGTCTCCCTTATCAAAAGGGCTAGGGGTTTTCTCTCCTTCAGCGCGACCTGCGCCGCGCGGGTGACCAGATTGTCCCCTATCCCTGAGGCTATCTTGCCCAGGGTTGATGCCGAACAGGGGATTATCCCGAAAGCCACGAACCCAGCCGTCCCGGAGGCTGGGGCACGAGCGATATCATCCGCGTCGGAGACCGAGGCCGCGAGGGGTTTTATTTCGTCCAGGGAAAAACCCTCGGCCTCAAGCAAATGCTTACCCCACCTGGTTATTGCCACATGGGCCTCCACACCGAGGCCCATGAGTTCCTGAAGGAACCTCATGGAGTATATAGCACCAGAAGCGCCAGTTATACCAACAAAAACCTTCATAAACGCAACCAAAAGTGCCTTGGGCGCGAGAACCCAGGCCTACTCCTCCCGGTTCTCACCTTACGGGGAATATGGTTTCTGGTAGCTTCAACTTATCTTCTGGAATAGCCGAGACCGTGTCCAGTCTCATAACTGAGCACTCGTATAACTCCTTCCCGACTCTGAACTGGTAGAAAAGGGTCAGGCCTCCCCAGCGCAACAATTTGCCCTCAGTGGAGCTGTCTTCGCCGGTTATCCTGAAAAGGACACAATTGTAGCCCTGGTAATTCTCGGTCCCGGCCTCGGTCGCCTGAAGGCCGCCGTGGCCCAGGACAACCCCACGGGAAACCGGGTCTCCCGTGCACCAGAAATTCACCAGGTCCTCCGGAGTCTTGAAGTATCCCTCCTGCGCGGAGAACTCCATGAGGTTCATATCAACCTTCCAACCCTTTTTGTCCAGAACAAGGCCTCTCTCCGAGAGCTCCCCTTTCCTGTATATGAACATACCGACGCGCTTGCCGTAATCCACGATATAGGCGACCGCACTATCCTCCCCTACTTTCCAAGCAACCGTTGCCTTCTGGAATGAGAATGGCGCGGACAGCAGGGTTAATAATAACATGGTTTCACCTCCTTTTTTCGTTCACCCTGATCTCCTCAGCGCATATGGGCAAAGAGCCCTCTATGCCGAAAAGCACCCTTATCGCCTCCTCGGCTGGATAAGAGCCCTTGAGCCTGGTTTTCTTGTTCGTGCTGTTGACCACAAGGGAGCTTATCGCCACCTTATTCCTATCCTTCTCAGCGAACCCAGCGAACCAGTCGCACTTGCCCTGAGGGTCCTTGCCAAAGAGGGAACCGGTCTTGCCGCCAGCGATCACACCCGGAAGAACAGGGCTGCCATCGGATGCGTAAAAAGCCCTGTAAGATGTGCCGCAGGTCACAGTAGCGAGCATGAGATTTCGGATAATCCCTGCCTCTTCAGGAGTCATTGCCACTGTGAGGGTCTCCGGCCTCGCTACCCAGACCATATTGCCATCCTTGCTGACCACGCTGTCCAGCAGGTTTGGTTTCATCATCACTCCCCCGTTGGTTATTGCTGAGGCCATGAGGGCCGCGTGAAGCGGGCTCAGGGACGAGTTGACGAAACCGGCGCCCATGAGCATCAGGCTATCGGTACCTTTGGGTTTCTCAATCTTACCAAAGCCCAGCTCCTCAGGCAGATTAAACTTCTTTCCATCAACCCTGAAACCGAGGCGGCTGGCAGATTCAAGGAGCGCGTCCCGGCCAACATCCCTGGCCAGAACTCCAAAAACAGGGTTGCAGGATATTCCAAACGCCTCAGCGAATGTCGTTTTCGTCACATACTTGCTCTTGAGCCACACGCGCGGACTCATTGAATGTGATTTTCCCCTGTATGTCAGGGAATCATCCGGGGACAAGCCTTTTGTTCTTATGACTGCCAAGGCAGTGACTATCTTGAACAGGCTGGCGGCTGGAAAGGTGTTTCTGATGGCCAGGTTCTTATTCCAGGGGCTACTCGGCTCCGACCTGCTGTAGGCCTGAAGACCGAGGATCCTTCCGGTTGCCGGCTCTATCGCTATGATGACCGCATATGCCGGGCGCCAGTTATCGTATAGATCAAAGGCCCTGGACTGAAAATGGGGCCTCACCGAAAAATAGGCCACATCGCCATTCTGAAGGGTATAGACATAGACCGAGTCCCGGAGTCCCGCGTTCTTGAAAAGCCAGAGCTGGGTCCTGAAGGAAGAGTAATCGGTTCCGATCAGGAACAGGAAGCCCAATAACATGAGCGAATAGCTTAAGCCGAGGGAGCGCGGGATTTCAAGTTGAAGGCCTTATCGGAAGCGCCACGGCGCAGTCGCGGATCGCCATAACCATGGCTGGTCAGACACCGGACACTAGGGGCTATGACCGTGTCCTGTTATCACGCGAGGGTTTTGGGGTTAATGGCCAACGAGGGGTTATCGTGAACCCGCGAGGGTCCCCGGTTTATCATATGAAAATGACCGAGCACAAACTCATAGTAGCTGGAAAGAGAGTGGAGACTGGGAACCTCCTGTCTTCAAGAGACTGGCAGGGCAGGGAAACCGGCAGGGTTCACATGGCCGGCGAGACAGAGATAGAGAACGCTTTAATCGCGGCGCATGACTATTTCCGGAAATTCGCAACGACTCCAGCGGCAGAGCGCCAGGCCGTTCTCTTCAGGGCCGCGGCGCTCCTCAGGGAAAAAGCCGAGGACTTCGCCAGGATAATAACATCAGAGGTCTATAAACCGATAAAGCTCGCCAGGGGAGAGGTTGCGAGGGCCGCGAAGACATTTGAACTTGCCGCGTGCGCGCTTGAAGAAAGCGTGGGCCAGATAATCCGGTTGGACACATTCCCGGGCCACCCGCACAGAACGGGCCTGGCAAGGTTGTTTCCAAAGGGGCCCGTGCTCGCGATATCCCCTTTCAACTTCCCCTTGAACCTTGCTGTTCACAAGATAGCGCCAGCGATCGCCGTGGGCGCACCAGTCATTCTGAAACCGGCATCCTCCGCGCCCATAACCGGCCTCATGATCGGGGAACTCCTCCTGGGAGCAGGCCTGCAGGAGCCTGCAATATCCGTTCTGCCGACCAAGGCCGCGTTAGCCGAGAAGATGGCCATGGACGAGCGGATAAAGGTGGTCTCGTTCACGGGTTCTGACGAGATAGGCTGGAGGCTGAAATCCCTCCTGCCGAAAAAGACGGTCATGCTTGAGCTCGGCGGGAACGCTGGTGTCATAGTGCACCAGGACGCGGATCCCGCGCACGCGGCCGAGCGTTGCGTCACAGGTGCATATTCGTATTCGGGCCAGGTCTGCATCTCTGTCCAGAGGATATTCGTCCACCAGGAAATCAGGAATGAGTTTCTCAGGGTTTTCAGCGAAAAGACGATCTCCCTACGGATGGGGGATCCCCTCTCCGAGGAAACCGACATCGGCCCTATGATAACCGAGGCAGACGCCAGGAGGGTCGGAGAATGGGTCTCTGAGGCAGTCTCTGGGGGCGGGGTCTTGCTCTTCGGGGGCAAGAGGGATGGCGCGTTCTACGAACCCGCGCTGGTTGAGAACTGCCCGAGAACAGCGAGGCTCTGGAAGGATGAGGCTTTTGGCCCGGTCGCAACCCTAAACGCGTACCGGGATTTCGGAAAGGCGCTTGAGGCCGTGAACGACAGCAGGTTCGGCCTGCAGGCAGGCGTTTTTACGAGCGACATAAACCTCGCGATGAAGGCCTTTGAGACCATAGAGGCCGGCGGCGTGATCCTGAACGATGTGCCGACATTCAGGGTTGATAGGATGCCCTACGGCGGGGTCAAGGATTCGGGCATGGGAAGGGAAGGGCCGCACTATGCTGTGGCGGAGATGTGCGAGCTGAGGCTGTTGGTTATTTGACGGATTCATTGTAGGGGCAGGTCCCTCCTGCACTATCACTTGGAGACCCTGAGATCTCACATATTCCCACCCCAGAGGTAAGGTCCGATTTAGGATAGCCTGTAAGTTCTTAGGGCACAACAACTTAACGTGTTCCCCTCGCAATCGGTCAAGGCAGAGCAAGGCTTTGGTGAATACCCTATGAAACCCCTGAAAAATCCCTGTTTGTGCTTTGTCCCTATCCTGGAACCTCATCATGACAAAAAGAGAACCCTGAGGGAATGTTCCCGTGGTGAGATTCTTCTGGGGTCCCTTTTAGAATCCTGTTCTCTTGGACAAGGTGCTTCTAGTTCAGACCAGCAAGTTATTGCTACTTTATCAACCCTCCAATATTTTATTCATAATAGACCCCCGTAGTGAGGACTGTGAAGACGAGGTCAACCAGTTTCCTGGCGAGGGCCG
>JBMFOM010000030.1:15741-19128 GCA_049969615.1 Caldifarciminota bacterium | reverse complement strand
TCCCCCGACCTTTTCCTTGAGCCGGTGGAATATTTTCATCCATCCCCGTGTCCTTGGGCCACCACGGCCCCAAGGGTTTCAGAGCTTTTGCTTGTGGGACAAGGGATTCAGGGGAAAAGAAAGCGTGAGATCTCAGTCCAGGCGCGTGCCTCCGTGTTGCCTCGGCCCTCCTTTTGCCTTTATGATCTAGAACTATGACCGGACTTTTGCTAGCTGTTATCGCGCTTGAGGGCCCTGACGCGGAGCGGGTTCCTCTTGACACACTTATTGCCAGGGCGAATGCCTACCAGGAAAAGGCACCCGTGGGCGCCACCTTTGGAAAAAAGAAGGCGGGGGACTGGCAGTTCATCGGCCCCCTGCCCCTGACAGAGGAATACTGGTCTGATGGCACCGTCTCCGGGAGGACTTCGTTTGTACTGAACCACCCGACTGACCCGGATATTGTATATATAGCCGCGGCCGGCGGCGGGGTCTGGAAGACAACCGACGGCGGAGACACCTGGGAGGTGCTGACGGACGCATTGCCAAATCTGGCATCAGGCGCATTAGCTTTTGAGCCTGGGAACACGAATGTGATTTACTACGGCATGGGAGAGATGCACTACTCCGGGGACTCCAAGAACGGCGACGGACTATACAGGAGCGAGGATGGGGGTCAGACATGGACGAAAATAGCCTCTGTCTCGGATGCTGGGAGCTATATATCGCGTATTGTGGTAAATCCTGTTAACACTAATATAATCATGGTTGCTAGGGACAATGGCATAGCGAGGAGCACGGACAGGGGCGTAACCTGGGACAGGCCCATATACACCAGCTGGGTGTCTGACCTGGCCATTGCTCCTGACAGCCCTAACATGTATTTCGCGGGGGTTAATGGCCTGGGGGTCTATGTCTCGCGGGACACAGGCATGACATGGACCAGGCTGGAAGGTGGCCTGCCGGGCTCCCCCGATCCCTTTTATCGCATACAGCTGGCAATATCCCAGAGCAATCCCAATATAATCTACGCATCCTTCACCAACAACAACTCAGGGCTTTATGGCCTCTACAAGACAACGGACAGGGGCAACTCGTGGATAAAGCTGGAAAACACGCCGGATTACCTTTATCCCCAGGGCTGGTATGACAACTGCCTGATAGTCAACCCGACAAATCCTGACATCGTCTATGGTGGGGGGGTTTTCCCCTATGGCAGTGGATATTACGGCATAGTGAGGACAACTGACGGCGGCAATACCTGGGAGGATATAACCGATCAATCCCCAAACGGCAGGGTTCACCCTGACATCCACCACTTCTCATTTGACGCGAACGGCAACCTGTGGGTATCCTGCGATGGCGGGGTCTGGATGAGCACAGACGGCGGCGACAGCTGGATAAACAGGAACCAGGGCCTTGGGACCATCCAGTTCTACACCCTAGCAATTCACCCGCGGGACACATCGGTTCTCCAAGGCGGTACCCAGGACAATGGCTCGCCCAGGAGGGATGGCTCTAATGTTTGGAGGGTCATACTCTCCGGCGATGGTGGCCCTCAGCTCTTTGAGATAGACGCTGTGCCAGGGCTTGACACCTCTTTCGCAACCTACCAGGGCTTCGGCGGGCCATACAGGTTTGTGAACGGTTATTACAACAGGGACACCCATGGCCCATGGAACGGTTCTGATAGGGCATCATGGGCCTCCGGAGCCTTCTTCACTCACCCGGCCGAGAGGAGCACTATATTCGCCGGAACATACAGGATATGGAGAAGCACGAACTCCGGCATCAGCTGGACCCTGATGTCCGGGGACCTGACCTGGGGTGCTGGAACCCTCATATCTGCTGAGATCAACCCACAAAACCCGAACATAATCTTTGTGGGAGCATCCGACGGCAAGCTCTCTGTTTCAACTGACGGTGGCAACACATGGATTGCTAGGTCTCCAGGGGTAAATCAGCCAATAGAGAGCATAAAGATGAACCCCAACGGCCCTAGGGAGGCATATATCTGCACATCGTTCAGGCTTTATCACACCTCTGACACCGGCAAGACATGGGAGCTCATAAAGACATTCAACTTCCTAGTCAGGGCAATGACCGTTGACTACGACCTCTGGCCACCGATGATCATGGTCGCGGGCGAGGGCGGAATTGTCCTGTATTCTGCTGATCAGGGCGTGACCTGGGACACGCTCGGGACCGGGATGTGTGGGGCGGAGATATACGACATGGACTTTGACTACCAGCATCAGGCCCTTTTCGTTGCCACCCACGGCAGGGGAATGTGGAAACTCCCTGATTATCAGGTCCGCGTCTCCGATGGGGGGGATGACATAGCCAGGTTCGGGCTGTTCTGGGCGCCCGGCGCCGGAATACTCTACTGCCTACCTGAGGGCAAGCACAGGCTTTCTATATACGATGCATCCGGCAGACTAGTGGCCAGCACGGTGCTATCCGGAGGAAAAGGAACCTGGAAGACCTCTGAGCTGGCGCCCGGTGTCTATGTGGCCAGGACAGGGTCCTGGAGCGCTGTGTTCCCAATAGCAAAGTGATAGCCCTCCTTTTATGTCAGATAGCCCTCGCAAGGGTAAAATATGGGGGAGGCGGTGATTGGTATAATGACCAGGACGCTCTCCCTAACCTTGCGGCCCAGATAAACGCCCGGACGAACCTGAAGCTCGCGACCGAAGAGAAGATCGTTTCCCTGACAGACCCAGGGCTCTCTGGCTATCCGTTCCTGTATCTGACAGGCCATGGAAAGATAAGGCTGACAGACTCCGAACGCGCCGCTTTGAGGGAATATCTGGAAGGTGGGGGGTTTCTATATGCGGACGATGATTACGGCATGGACGAGTCCTTCCGCCAGGAGATAAAGAAGGTCTTCCCGGACCGAGAGCTGGAGGAGGTTCCGTTTGATCATCCCATATACCATATTTTCTATGATCTTGAGGGCCCTCCCAAGATACACGAGCATTATGATGGCCCGCCAAAGGGATACGGCATATTCATCGCGGGGAGGCTCGCGGTCTATTACACTTATAACTCAAATGTTTCTGATGGCTGGACTGCCGCGCACGATGATCCGGAGCATGTAAGGGAGCAAGCGTTCAGGATGGGGGTGAACATGGTCTTGTATGCGTTGATGTATTGACGCGATTCTGGCCCCTGAATGATCCTTTGCCACTATTGCAGAAGCGGAAAGGTCATAGAGATAGTGCCAAAGCGCGTGATGTGGCGAAGGCCTACCTCCTCACCGCAAACTTGAACCTCGCGGTTTTATTGCCCTGAGAGATGATCCCCACATAGACGCCAGGCTCTAGTTCAAGGCTCAGAGAGTTCTCCCCTCGCGAGAGCATGAGTTCCCTCTGGACAACTGCCCGGCCAACAGGGTCATAGATCATC
>JBMFOM010000030.1:0-15646 GCA_049969615.1 Caldifarciminota bacterium | reverse complement strand
CATCAGCCTGGCCGCGTTATCCTGGGGCGAGATGATGTAAAGGCAGTTGCCGGAAAACCAGGCCCTCATTTCAGGTTCCCCGGTCTTGGCTTCCTCAACGGGAACCGAGCCGCAGTTCGTCCCTGCCCTGTCAAGGACCCAGAGCCGAGAGCCTCCGTCCCCGGCTACCACTATCTCGGAACACCCATCGTTGTCAGCATCACCTATGCTGACATCGTGGGCATCCCCGCACGAGGGGAGCTCAACCTGCCACTGAATTGTCCCGTTTTCCCCGGCAAGGCAGTATATCCAGCCCGGGATCGTCTGGGCTATGACCTCCCAGTGGTTATCGCCGTCAATGTCAGCTATGGCGACGCCCCTGTGAACATCCCCGGCCAGGACAGTGCTTCTCCATATCAATGCGCCATTGGAACCCCTGAAACAGTGAACCCTGTCATAAAGGGTGGGGTAGGAGCTGGAAACGCCGCCTGAACCCACCACCACATCAAGCCAGCCATCGCCGTTCAGGTCCGCTATGCCTATGCCCTGCTTGTTGATGTTACCCCCTGAGGGGATCGGCTGAGCCCAGACCACATTAAAGCTCGCGCCGGATGGCTTGAGGCACCAAAGGGAGTCAGGGTCATCAGTGACGACGAAGACCTCCATGGTCCCGTCCTTGTCCACGTCAGCAATAGCGGGCGCGCACGAGGGCACAGCGCTGTAGGCGGCGCCCATATCCAGCCACGCTATCAGAGCCCCTGTGGTCGCGTTATACATGACGATATTATCGCCCGATGTAACCACGACCTCCGGGTTCCCGCCCGGAACCACTTGGCCGACCGCGGGCGCAAACTTCATGTTCCCGGCGCTTGAGGAGGGTTTTGGGGATTTCCAGCGCAGGGTGCCGTTGGAATTTAGGCAATACAACGTATCGTCCGTCCTGCACCCGAAGAATATCTCCATGGTCCCGTTGGCGTCCAAGTCATATAGGGTGGGTGACGAGGGGTCCGGCTGATCGTATGGCCCATACCAGAGCCAGGCTCCGGTTGTGGCGTTCCGGCAGAACACTGCCCCGACATCCTCGGAAGTGTAGTCGTTGGAATGCAGGACCTCCACGGTCCCGTTGTTGTCAATATCCCACACGGCCAAAGCGGTGCCCTGCCCTGCGGCGTTAGCAAAGGGCCACATCCAGGCCAGCTCGTAGAAACCCACATATCTGTAAGCCAGCACGGCGTCCGGATCCCCATAGTCGTTTGCCAAAAAGATATAGCCCACTCCGTTGATCACCGCGATGGCTGGACCCTCGCTCTCCGTGCCCGAGGCCATGCCGAGTCCAATGACACTGGGGGTAGCTGTCATGTTGCCCTTCATGAGCTGGAGCCTGGTGTGCTGGGCGTCCGCGCCATACATGGGCCACCATCCCGGCGGCCAAGCGTATGCCATGAGCATGATAACACAGTTCATTCTGCACCTCCAAAAGGTTTAGGCCATATTATAAATGGATTCCTGAAACAAAACTGAAACAGAATCGCCAAAAATAAAGCCCGGCCGGAGAAAACTGGAGGTGCAGGGTCTCCGGCCGGGCACGGGTTTTTACTTTACGAGGACCTTTTCCTTAACCACCTTATCCTGATTCTCAACCCATAGGTAATAGACCCCTGATCTCAGGCCACGGAACTCAACCCTCCCTTCAACAAGGGCCTTTGAACCAACCCTCCTCCCGTCAGCCGAATAGAGGGATACATCTGCATCTCTTCCTGGCCAGGATACCCAGACCAGGCCATTGCCTGAACCGAACCTGAGAGCGCCCTCAGAACCTGAGGCGGCTTCTTCAGATGATAGCGGGGATGTGCTGAGGTTCACCCTCTCCAGCCACGGAAGCCAGGCCGGGTTCCTCCACCTGAACTCAGCCCTATATTGGATGTCTCTTGCTGGGAAATACGGAGCTTCAGACACGGTCTCCCCGTTCGTGACCTGGCGCCAGCTTGACCAGGGCGAGCTCCCATCCCACCTGGTCCTGATATACATCCTGAGCTCAGAACCAGCCTGAACGCTGTCCCACGCGATCCAGGATATTCTCGTCTCGGCCTGGAGATTCGCCTCTGAGAACACTCCTGACTCATACCACTCCATACCCGAGCGATCGTAAACATTGCCGGGTTCTCGGAAGGTGCCGTGGTGATCATAATCGCCTGGCATCATACTGAGCTTCTGAACGCTGTCGCAGGCTCCATTAATTTGCACACCCCAGAAAACGAATGAGGTATCGCCGCTGTTGGCAAATATGTCCGGTTTCCCATCGCAATTGAAATCTCCACAGATCCCAGCCGCATATGTGAGTTGTCTGCCTATTCTCGCGGTGTCGCCGACTGCAAAATAGGGCCAGGCTCCTGAGTTGTGCCAGATTAGTACTGGAAGATTAGCGTTGTATCCCCTGAAGAATACCAGATCTAGCCATCCGTCGCCGTCAATATCGTATGCGGCGCTTCCCCCGAAACAAGTGCTTGTGGGGAGGGTTATGGAGTTCGCTGGGCTATATGAGCCGGCGTTGGAGAAATAGACAACGGAAACGGCGCTTGTCACAGCCCATCTTGATACCACTATATCAAGCCATCCGTCGTTGTTGAGATCCGCGACAGTGATGCCGTGCCAGTCCATACCCAGATTCAATAGGGTCTGGGATGGGTTATCACTGAAGTTCCTGGGGGTATTATCTCCCCAGAGGATCCACACCCCTCCGCTGTCCTGGCCTGTTCCCACTTTAGACTGTGTCATTATCAGATCCCGGTATCCGTCCTTGTTGAGATCAGCCACCTCAATGTTGTGGGAAACCCAGCCGCGGGAACCCACAGTAGTTGAGCTATCCAGAGAGTACCCTGCGGGGTTGCCCCAAAAGACCCGGAGACTTGTGAGGGTTTCCTCCGCACCGAAAATCAGGTCCAGATAAGTGTTCTTGTCTAAGTCGTGAATGTAAAGAGCCTCGCACTTTGTTGTGGTCAGGTTGAGCCAGGTGTTAGGATCCGGACCGCCGCTGCCCGCTGAGCCCCAGAACAGTCTTGATGATGAGGGACCGGGGATTGACCAGCCAGAGGCAACCACAAATTCTGGCCAGCCATCCAGGTTCAGATCGGCCATGTCACAATTGCCGGCATATTGAACGGGTGTAGGATACTCCCTATATAAGCTTTGCGAGTATCCGTTAGGCCCTCCGAACCATATCCGTGCCTTGTAACCTATATATGCGCTTGAGAAGAGGTCAGGATACCCATCCCTGTTCGCGTCAAACCTTGGGACGAACTCAACCGCGCCGGAATCAGAGGGGTTGGCCCCCTCAACCATCAATCTCCTTGAGACATAGAGGAGATCGCTATACACGCCATCCAGGAAGTCCTGGGGCCTCGTCTCTGTCCAGGACCCCGCAACTAGGGCTACGCATAGTTCAAACATATCACACCTCCAAAAGGTTCATTTAGGGCTATATTATACGGAATCACCTGAAAGAAAACTGAAAGAGAACTGCAAGAATCCCTTGCAGGGTTTGAATTAGACCCGGCTTTTGCTCAATAATATAGGGGTGAACACCGGGGAAAGGATTGATCGGGGCGTAAAGCTCATCAGGGAAGAGAAGTGGGATGAGGTCTCAGACTACATTCGTGCCACGCGACAGGACGATCCCTTGGCATCAGAGCTCCTTGAGGTCTGCCTGTGTGTCTACAGATATGCCTCTCCTGATGCAATTAGGAAAGGCCGAAGGCTCATCCAAAGGGTCTCATGCGAGCCAGAGCTCGCCACCCGTCTCCTCAACTGGCTCGGAACCGCACATAGGATGATGGGCGAGATTGAAACCGCTGAGAATTACTTTCTCAGAGCCCTTGAGATAGACGAAAAAATCGGTGAACAGGGGTTCATTTCCGCCACGAGGTTGAACCTACTGCTGAACAGGTTTTTCAGCGGTGATTACCAGGCCCTGCGCAGGGAGCTACCGGGCTTCATCCGTTCTGCAACTCCAGTAAACGCTTACTGGGGAAACTGTGTTTGGGCAATCCTGGACACCTTCTCCGGAAACCTGGGGTCCGCGAGGAGGAGGCTTGACGCTCTCCTGAAGGAATCCCTTGGACTATACCGTTATAGCGCGCTTGAGGCAGAGGCGGCCCTCCTGAGGCTTGAGGGAAAGATTGAGCTCTCTCTGAGGGCATATATGGAGCTGACCAAGAACTTCCTCAGGTTTGCATCCCCATACGCTGGAATAACATGCGCGAGAGCGCTTGAAATAACCAGACTGAAGAGGATTGAACCCCCGCCATCAGCTCTCACTAGAAATTGCATCAGATTGGCGAGAAAAGGCTCCTGGGGCGAGCAGGCCGCGGCGAGGGAGATAGAGGCGCTCTTGGAACCGGATGACGCACCAGCCGCGGAGGGGATTCTTGAGGCCGCCCATGGCTACAAGAGGGCGTCTTTGCTCACGGAGGGCTTTGTGGCTGGACTCACATCTGCCTACCTCGCGTGGCTCTCGGATGCCCCGGCCTTTCCGAGGGCCCTGAGGTTTCTAGGCCCAATGGTGCGGCTTTACCCAGGCATGAAGGCAGACCCCATTCTCGGCGATTTTCTCAGGAGGGCCGAGCCGCTGATGGAGGCCTATAATTCTGACCGCGAAAAAGGCAAGATAAAAGCCTGGTTGATAGAAGGCCCCAAGATCCTCGTCGGTGAAAAGATTCTCAGGGTTGAGGATTGGTATAACAAGAAGGCCGCGAGGGCTTTTCTTTATCTCCTTCTCTCACCCAGGCACAGGATCCATGCGGATCACTTGTTTTATCTCCTCTGGCCAAAACGGAAATTCAATCCCAAGAACAAAGAACTTCTCTATGTAGCTATATATAACATAAGAAAAGAAATAGGAGATCACTCCCTTCTTATCAAACACAGGGATTATTATCAGCTGGAGGATGTCTGGACAGACCTCGCTGAACTTGAAGAGATCATACGGCTCGCTGACGCGACAGAAGATGAATACGAGAGGCGTTCTTTACTAACCAGGGCAAGGAGCCTCGCTACAGGCGAGCTCCTCCCGGGTTTTATAGATGATAGGTATATTGAGGAATATAGGGTGTATTTTGCCAGGCTGAAGAATAGGCTCAGTCTCGCGCAAGCTTGACTTTTCCTTGCCCGCGATCCATACTTTTGGGCCAACCAACGATGGAGGTGTGATATGCGTATATTGATAGCGCTGATGCTGTGCGCGGGGAGCCTTTTGGCTCTGGAAATAGATATGTCCAACCCATCCGCCGTTCTCGCGATCGCCTATGGCGCGGAGGCTGGCGAATATTGTGGGACGGATATAGACACAGGGGATGTGAACGGAGACGGCATAACCGACTTGGTTTTCAACGCGCCAAATGCCTCATCCGCGATGGGCAGGGTGTATATCCTATTTGGCGGAGCCGGGTTTAGCGGTGACTACTACATGACCGGAGGAGCAGATGTCACTATAACGGGAGTTGACGCCCTGGATAACATATTTGAGGTGGCGGTTGGCGATTTCAATGGTGATGCCATAAAGGACATACTGGCGGGTGTCTCCAACGGCGATGGCCTGGGCAATGCCTACACGAACGCTGGCGAGGCCTACATCCTATATGGCAGGACATCTTGGCCCTCCACGATGAGCCTATCCTCCGCGAATGTCTATATATACAATACAGAGCTTAGCGGTGGCGACCCCGATGGTTCTGCTTTCTTGGCGTCAATGCTCGCGGCGCCAAACCTGAATGGGGATGCCTACGATGACGTAGTCCTCTCCGCAACCGGCGCGAACTATGGCTCGCGCATAGATGCCGGATGCACATATGTGATCTGGGGTTCGGCCTCTCTGCCAGCGACGATTCAACTGCCTTCCGGAGCCAACGCCGCTTTCTACAATCCCGATAGCTATGACATGCACTACTATACAGGAAGCCAGTATCTCTTTAGGGCACACACCCTTGGCTATGGGAACCTTAACGGGGATTCCTATGAAGACCTCATCATAGGGCTTTACCTGGGCGATGGCCCCGGCAATACCAGGCCGGACGCTGGCGAACTGCACATCATCCTCGGCTCGCCCTCCCTAGCCGGGAGCTATGATCTGGCGAGCTGGGCCCACCCGGTTATCTATGGTGCGGATGCCGGAGATTGGTTATCCAGGAACTTCGTTGGTGATGTCAACGGAGATGGACTTGATGACATCCTGGCAAACGCCTCCTCATCCAACAGCCTTGGCAACGGCAGAACCGATGCAGGCGAGATATACCTGATCCTCGGAAGGACGAGCTGGCCTACCTCCCTTGATATGGCCGCTGGGGACTATAGGTGCGTCTTCTATGGCCCAGAACCCTATGATTGGATGGATGCCTCAGCGATAGGTGATGCCACTGATGACGGGGTCCCGGATATTATCGTGGGTGCGGTGATGGGTGATGGGCCTGGGAATGGAAGGCCTAACTGTGGCGAGCTATATGTTATCCCCTGGTCCGTTTCTCTCCCCTCCACCATAGACCTCTTGTCATACACCCCCCTTGTCTACATATATGGCGCGCAGGCAAACGATACTATAGGGGTTTATTCTGCATGCTTGGTGGGCGACCCTGATGTCAATGGCAGGCCGAACATCATTGTTGGCGCGGCAAAGTCAACCAGGCTCGGAAGGTCTGGAAACGGTCAGGTCTTTGTTCTGAATTACCCACAGGAGCTTGCCACCGGAGAGGCCTCCGGAAAACCTGGCGCCTTCACCCTGATTTCTAGGGCCGGCGGTTTCCTTCTTCTCATGCCGGAAGGATACGCTGGCCGGGTTTCCGTCTATGACGCGTCAGGCCGGGAAATTGCCTCGGCCTCAGTGAAGGACAGGTGGGATGTGAGCCTTTCGCCGGGGGTATATCTAGTGAGGGCCGATAGCCTTGGAACGGCAAAGGTTGCAGTAAGGTAAGATATTTACAGCTTGTTTGTTCCCGGCGCAGGGCCGGAGGCTTTTGTGAGGGTACAAAACGTAGAAGAGACCTCCGATAAAGTAGTAATAACTTACTGGTTTGGGGGAGGAGCACTTTTCGCCACAAAGTCTGGGCCTGCCAGCACTCTCGGTATTTTGAATACCAAGGAGGTCTTTGTAAATTTTGAAGGGCCTGCTATTCCTGGTTGTCGGTCATCTGTTTGCAGACTGAGCTCGCCCAGATATAACATATCCAGCTTGGCCAGGTATCAGATAACCAATTCGCTCGTCATAATTGAAGGAGATTTCCTGGCGACCCGGCTCAAGCCCGATTCCATCAACCTCATTGTCACATCCCCGCCCTACAACATCCAGAAACCCTACGGCGCGCACGACGATGCTCTGGAATATCGGGAATACCTTGATTTTTCCGAGAAGTGGCTCAGGAAGGCTCTTAGATTGTTGAAGCCCGATGGTAGGCTCTGTCTCAACATTCCCCTTGATACCAACAAGATGGGACTCAGACCTGTTTATGCCGATTTGGTGAGCATAGCCCAGGATGTCGGCTTCAGATACGCTTTCAGCATAGTCTGGAACGAGGGCAACATATCAAGGAGAACCGCATGGGGAAGCTGGAAAAGCCCATCCGCGCCCTATGTCATAGCCCCGGTTGAGATGATAGCGGTGATGTTCAAAGAAGAATGGCGTCGTGCGGACAGGGGCACGCCGGACATATCCGGAGACGAATTCAAGGATTGGACCCTCGGTCTCTGGGAATTCTCGGGTGAAAGCAAGAAGAAGGTCGGCCACCCCGCTCCATTTCCGGTTGAACTGCCCCTGCGTTGCATAAAGCTCTTCACCTACAAGGAGGATCTCGTGTTGGACCCTTTCCTCGGATCAGGTTCAACGCTGGTCGCGTGCGCGCTTACTGGACGCCGGGGAATAGGGGTAGAAATAGAGGGGAAATTCGTTGATATAACCAAGAAGAGGATTGCTGAGGCCCTTTCCGGACATCGGTAGGGTCTACCCTCTGTGGTCGTTGAATTAAAAGCTTGGTATGCCATGCCTTCAAGTTATTGCTACTTTATCAGAGTTCTCTATATTCTGAGAGGGTTTGGTCAGTTGATCCCGGCCTCGCCGCAGTTTTAGAATATTCGGCATGATCGGCGTCATCGGGCGTCTGGGTTCCCATGGCCTTGAGGAGGCTCTTGCGGGCGTTCACTCGGTTGCCGGAGACAGGGCCATTTTCTCATCCAACCTGGCCCATTGCGCCCCGCGGGGTGTAAGGCTGATGGATCCGGAGAGGATGTCCGCGGATGTCTCGGTTTTCCTTTCCCTGGGCGGTGACGGGACCCTTCTGGAGGCCGCCAGGTATGCGATGGGGAAACCAGTGGCCGGCGTCAACCTCGGTTTTCTCGGTTTTCTCGCGTTTTACCATCTCGCAGAGCTGGAGCATCTTACCACGGCTCTTCTGGGGGGTAATTACACATCCGAGGAAAGGGCCTGTCTTGAGGTCGTGAAGGGAGGAGAAAGAGACATAGCCCTTAACGACATAACCCTGGTCGCTACCATGGCGAGGATGCTAACAATAGAGGTATGGAGGGATGGCAATTTTGTCTTGAGATACAGGGGCGATGGACTCATTATCTCTACGCCTACGGGTTCCACGGCCTATAACCTCGCGGCTGGGGGCCCCATACTATATCCATCTCTTGAAGCCATGGTGCTCACCGCGATATGCGCGCACTCCCTGACCGTCCGGCCAATTGTCTTGCCCTCTGATACTGTCCTGGAGATAAAGGCCGAGAGCCGTGGGGAAAAGATGCTCCTCTCAGCTGATGGGAGGGAGTCTTTCTTGCTTGAATCCTCGGATGGTTTCAGCGTCAGGATGTCAGAGCAGAAAGCCAGGTTCGTTAGGACACCCTGGGCGCCGGACTTTTTCTCGGTTCTCAGGAAGAAGCTTGAGTGGGGATGAAGGCTTTGATCCTATGCTGGTATTTTGTCGCCGGACGCGAGGAACCGATACATGCGGATAGTTTCCCTCAGGGTTGAGAACTTCATATTGGTCAAAGAGGCTCATCTTGAGCTATCCTGTGGGTTCAATGTCCTAACCGGCGAGACCGGCGCCGGAAAGACCATGCTCCTTTCCGCGTTGAACGCTGTCCTGGGTGCACGCATAGACTGGGAGGTCTTCGGGGAGGCGATCTCGCTTGTGGAGGCTGTTTTTTCATCCGGCGATGTGAGATTCTCCGTTCGCCGTGAGCTTTCTGGCAAATCAAGGAGAGCCAGATCATTTATTGATGGTGAGCCTGTTTCCTCCTCAGCGCTTTCCGAGAGGATAGGTGCGTTGGTTGCCCTTCACGGCCAACGTGAGAACCAGAGGTTGCTTGACCCGAACAATCACTTGTTTTTCCTGGACGCGATAGGCGGACTTGATGGGTTGCGGGGCGCGTTTGCCTCGGCCTGGGCTAGAAAGGAATCCTTGCGTCTTCTCCTTGAAAAGAAGAAAAGGGAGATTGATGCCCTACGAGAGGCAGAGGAACTTTATCGCTTCCAGCTCAGGGAGCTGGAGGATGCCTGTCTCAGAGAGGGCGAGGAAGAGGAGCTCTCCGAAAAGAGACGTTTTCTTAACGCCGGAGCGCATTTGGCCGACGCCATAACGCTTGCCCTTGGTGCCATTTATGAGGGCGAGGGCTCCGCACATTCCTCTGTTGTCTCTGCCCTTTCTGGCCTCTCCGAGTTCTCTGACATACCCAGCGTTAGGGAGGCCATGGATGTGCTCGTTTCCTCAAAGGATAGTCTATCAGAGGCCGCGAGGCTACTTTTTGCCCTCAGGGATCAGGCCCAGTTTGATCCGGACGAGCTTGAGTCCGTCAACCAGCGCCTCTTCCATATCTCCAGGCTCAAAGAAAAATTTAGGACCGACCTTCCTGGACTCATTAGGATGATGGACGAGCTCAGAAATAAGCTTGCCAGGCTTGACACGGGAGAGGGTGATATAGCCTTAACCGAGCGTGAGCTTGCTGAGGCTGAAATGGAAGTCAATCGCATAGGCCAAGATTTATCAGAAAAAAGGCGCGAGGCCGCCATAAGGCTCTCGGAAAGGGTGGAGGAGGAGCTCGGGGAAATGGCGATGGCTGGCGCGAGGTTCAGGGCAGAGATATGGCGAGATGAGCCATCGGACACCGGGTTTGACCGGTGTGAGTTCCTGCTCTCTGCTAATCCTGGCCAACCTTTGCTCCCCCTGGTGAAGGTTGCATCAGGTGGTGAGCTGTCCCGCGTTATGCTCGCGCTGGAGACCGCGCTTGCAGAGGCTGAGGATACTCCAGTCCTGGTTTTTGATGAGGTTGACCAGGGCATAGGCGGCCGAGTGGCAGAGGTCGTTGGTAAAAAGCTGGAGGATTTGTCATCTCACCACCAGGTCCTGACCGTGACCCACCTTCCTCAGATCGCGGCGAGGGCGGAACGCCATTTTCTCGTTGAAAAGAAGGGGGCGAGGGTTTCCATAAGGCTACTTTCCCCCGAGGAGCGCGTCCAGGAGATAGCCAGGATGTCAGCCGGCGAAAAGATCACAAATGAGGCTCTGGCTCTCGCGAGGAGGCTCTTGAAGGGTGAGTAGGTACGGTTTGCAAAATCACCTATTTCCCCACCCACTTCAGGCCATATTCTATCTGGTAGTATATACTTATTTCCACGCGGAACGAGTCCACGGAATCCACCACTATCCTCGCGAAGTTATCCGCTAGGCCCCATTCCCGGTCATAGCTCATCCACAATGCATATTCTCCGCCCTGAACTAGATCCGTGGTGAGCGCGTAGCCCGTGTCCGGCGCGCAGTTTCCCGTGCCCCATAGCGCTGACATGTTATACTCATTGTTTATGCCATAGACCCTGGGCGAGTTAATGTCCGTCGTGTCGTCCCCGTTCTCGTCCCCGATGTAGAAGTCAATCCTAGACCAATTGGCGGTGTCCGAGATAAAGTAGCGTTCAAAGTAGTAGTAATCAAGGCCAGCGGCCTCGGGGTGAAGGGTATCTGGATCCTCCCTTGAGAACAGGATGAGTTCGGTTCTATATGGTGAGAGGTCAATCTCTTCGGATATGTCGGTGCCCACCGCCTCAACCTTTATCACCTTGCCCGCTTGCTCACTCGGGATCTTGAAGCTCGTGCCAGAACCAGCCTGGACTGAGTCCACCGCGACCCCATCCACGGAAACCCTATACCAGCTAGCGCCATCCACAGCATCCCATGAGACCAGGACACTCCTGCCGTTGTCAGCAACCTCGTAAGAAAGGTTGAGCTCCCGAGGCGCAAAGACCGAGCAGGACAAAGCGAATAATCCCACAATGCTCAATCTCTTCATGCGAAACCCCTGAAAAATCCTGGTTTGTCCCTGGTCCCTATCCGGGAGCCTCATCATAGCTAGAAGAGAACCCCGAGTAAATACCCTCGTGGCGAGATTTTTCATGGGGCCCCTCTTATAACCTTGTTCTCTTGAAGAAGGTGCTTCTATTTCAAACCAATAAGTTACTGCTACTTTATTAGAGGTCTTCATATACAAATTATAGATCATTTCCTGCGCAGGATCAATCTGGGTTATAACCCATTTTCGGGAAGTGGCCCGGAGATCCGTATAGAACTGAGTGCCCGACGGAGAAACCCTTTCAGAAAATTGCTAGGACAAGGCCGAAAAGTCTCGCCAGGAAAGCCACAAAGCTGGCAACGATCAAACTGAGCCCCCCAGAGCCGAGTGCGACCTTCCAGCCTAGCTCACGCCAGGTTATCACCACTGTAGCGAGGCAAGGGACATAGAAAACCGCGAAGAGCGTGTAGGTCATCATTTGAACGGGCGAGAGCGCGGCGTTCAAGGCCGTAGGAGAAACTGAGAGTGCCTGTGCGGCCATAATAAGCGCCAACTCTTTCCTGAGAAACCCAAAAACCAGAGGTGCGCCCAGCTCCCTTGGAAGCCCCAAAAGACCCGATGTGAAAGGAGAAATGGCAGTGTTCATGTATGCCGATATGTTCCAGTGATCAAGTAGTCCGAGGAGGCTGGAACCCAAAAGAAGCGCGGGCAAGACCACTACCAGGAATTCCCGGAGCTGGAGCCAGACATTGAGCCAGACCGTCCGTAATGTGGGCAATCTGTATGGTGGTATCTCCATTACCATTCCCCAGGGCTCATCCTTTCTGAGTCTGGAAAGAATGGTGCCTACTGATGCTATTACAATTATATTGAGAACATATACCGTCAAAGCCCACCAGCCCCCAAAGAAATAGCCGACCAGACCGAGTATGATGGCGGTCCTGGCACCGCAGGGTATCATGGGAACCAACAGACCGGTCAGAACGCGATCCCGCCGGCTTTCCATTATCCTGACCGCGGCCACCGCGGGCACAGAACAGCCGTAGCCGAGAATGAACGGGATGACCGCCTTGCCGTGCAGGCCTATCCTGTGCATGAGTCCATCAACCAGGTGTGCGACACGGGGCAGGTATCCCAGGTCCTCCATTATTGAGGTCAGGAGAATCAGCGGCACAAAGAATGGAAGAACTATGCCCACTGCGCCAACTACTCCCTCCAGGAATCCGCTCGCCATAGCGCCTATGAGGGTTCCGGCCAGAGGAGCGCTCAAGAGTGAGAAAAAGGCCTCCAGGGGATCGACCAGGATCCCCTCTATCCACCTGCCCAGGTAAAATATGATCCAGAAAAGGAAACCGAATATCAGGATGGCGGTGAGCAATCCCCACCACGGATGCATGACGACACGGTCAATACGGGATGAGACCGATGGCCTCTCCGATAGCCGTGAGACAACGGCCTCAGCGGTCTTCATTGCGAGGTGGTGGCGTTCCGCGGCAATGATCTCCCAGGAGGGGATTCCGCGCGTCCTCTCCAGTTCAGAGGCTATTTTTCTGGCCTTATCAGACGAAAATCCCAGCTTCTCATCCAGGCACTCAATTGCCTTTATGGCCTTGAACCTGCTTCCGGTTTCCGCGATGGCCGCTTTTATCGCGGACTCAACATCCCTTGAATATTCCGGGGCACGGGGGACATGTCCATTTCGGGCCGCGGAGACAGCCTCCCGGAGGGCCTCAGCGATTCCCTTGCCGTGTAGGGCAGAACAAGGGATCACTTTTACGCCAGTGGCTTCCGAAAGCGCGGCCATATCAATTTCTATGCCCCTTCTGTGGAGCTGGTCGCACAAGTTGAGGACAATGATCATTGGCAGACCCAGTTCCATTGCCTCAAGTGCCAGCTCAAGGCCGCGAGCGAGCATGGTCGCGTCCAGGACGATTATTAGTCCGGATATATCGCCTCTCATGAGGTAATTCAAAACCTCAGCCTGCGCGGGATCAAGGGGGGTCAAAGAGTAGGTGCCGGGCAGGTCAACCAGAATTATTTCTTCGCCGTTAATCCGGACCGCACTCTCATTGACCCTGACCGTGGTGCCGGGCAGATTGGATGTCCTGGCCTTTACCCCGGCCACCCTGTTGAACAAGGTACTTTTGCCCGTGTTGGGTTGGCCGAGGAGGGCTATCCTCATTGCAGGATGGGTTCCTGGAAAAGGGGCAGCGGGGGTTCTTTATATGTATAGATCGCGAATAGACTACCCTTCCGCCTAATGGCCCAGAAGATCCCGTAGGTTATGCCAAAGCTCCACCAACCCATCTTCAGGTACTCCCACACGCTCTCGGAGATACCGAACAGGGGGGTCCTGATGGGAACCAGGTCGCCGGTCAGGTGCAGGACGGCGAACACCACCAGAAAGACAAGTGCCATCAGAAATTTTCGCCCCATAGCTCGCGCTCCTTTTTGCTATTGAGATACATTATCAAATTATAGACGAGTTGAAGGCTCAAAATCAATCTTCAATAGGTAATAGGTTCTGTCCAACCTTAACGCCCCATTTCCACCAGTTCATTTATTGATAATGGATCCCAAGATCACGGGCCAAGATTGAGATATTTATTTTTCCCGAATAAACCAAAGCCACTCTTGAAATACAGAGAACCCCGAATATAGCACTATGCCGTGCCATACGAGGATGTTAAAGAGGTTCCCCATTCCACCGACAATCCACAGCCCCGTGTAGAATATCGCGAAACCAGCAAGGGCTATAGCCGCGATGATTAAAGCACCACTGGTTGACAGTGCTTTGCCTGAGAGGGCGGCAAAGACCATGGCTAAAGTGCCTATGCCCAGATAAAGAACGGCGACACGGTCAAGATTTATGGCGCTGAATCCGTCCTTCACTGATGTCACAAGGACATCAAGCCATGGGCCGAGGCCGATCGCGGCCACCGAGTAGAGGTATTTGAGATCTGCATTCTTTCTGGCGTCGGTGCGGATGGCAAACGGGAAAATCATGGCCGCGGCAATTATGAAGAACCAGAAAAAGACTATGAGAAAGAACACCAGACCCAGGGGAGGGTATCTGAAGCCGAAATCAAGGAAGTTTTTGAGGAGGACCCGCGATTCCGAGAAGAACATGATGTATACGATAAGGAAGATATTGCAAAGCGCCGCGAGTAATTCCGTAACCGATGAAAGAGCAAAAATAACATTATCTTTCCCCATGCTCAAATTATACTAGGCTTTAGCGTCATAATTCAGTTTATAATTTCCAAATGAGAGTTGGCTTCGTGGCGATTATCGGCAAACCGAATGTCGGCAAGACGACCCTGATAAACCGGCTTGTCGGCACAAAGCTGGGCGCTGTTTCTCCCAGGCCGCAGACAACAAGGCAGAGGATACTTGGCATTCTAACCAGTCGGGATTTTCAGGTTGGTTTCCTGGACACCCCAGGCGTGCTTGAGCGTAAGATAAACCTCCTGCACAAGGCCATGGACAGGGAATCATGGTCAACGGTTGACCAGGCCGATGTCGTTCTTATGATGACGGAGCCGGGAAGGCCCGATGGCCGCGATCTCCTTATAATTGATAGGCTCAGGTCGCTCAGGAAGCCGGTTCTCCTGGCCATAAACAAGATAGACACCGTTGCAAAGGATTCCCTCCTGCCGCTCATTGATGAATACTCAAGGCTTATGGATTTCGGTGAGATAATCCCCATATCAGCCGAGAAGGGTGATGGTATTGATGTGCTACTGCGCGAGCTCCTCAAATACCTGCCCGAGGGCGAACCGCTTTACCCGGAGGATCAGGTTTCTGACAGGGACATGCGCTTCTTCGCGGCCGAGATAATCCGGGAGAAGATATTCCTCAGGCTGAGGGAGGAACTGCCATACTCCTCAGCAGTTGAAATAGAGGATTTCAGAGAGGGCGGTGATATTGTCAGGATAAGGGCTATCGTTTATGTTGAGCGCGAGACACAGAAGCCCATAGTCCTTGGCAAGGGAGGCAAGACCATAAAGGAGATAGGAACCCTCGCTAGGGAAGAGCTGGAGTATCTTCTCGGAAGAAAGGTCTTCCTTGAGCTCTGGGTAAAGGTTAGGCCTGGCTGGCGCAAGGACAGGGATTTTCTCAGGGAACTGGGCATATAGGTGTGGCTCACGAACCACCCGACTTCTCCCTCCGCCCCTGCGGGGTTGTGCCCAAATTTTACGGCATTTTAAGCCCATCTTTGACACCTCATTTTTCGTAGGTCATTGATAGGTAAGGACTTAAAATGAATAAAGGCCGGGAAATTGGCACCATGTTCAGAGGGGGTTCTCAGCGAGACCTATTCACATACGAGGACTATTCTGTGGGG
>JBMFOM010000029.1:0-19211 GCA_049969615.1 Caldifarciminota bacterium | reverse complement strand
CTCCGACCACATATTTCTATGTGCTTTCTTAGGGGAAGAAATTATAGAGGCCGGGTAAAGTGATATACAGGGGTCTCATGATGTTTTTCTTTCTTTGAAGAGCTCATGGATTCCCTCGGCCTTTTCCTTGGTCCGGAGGAATATTTTTATCCATCCCCGTGTCCTTGGGCCACTACGGCCCCAAGGGTTTCAGAGCTTACCCTTGCAGGATAGGGAATCCGTGGATTGAGAAAGTATGAGGGCTCAGTGCTCGCTGTTCTTGAACCCATGCCAGGCCCGGACTTATAATTCCCTCGTGCTGTTGGCAATAGCTCTTTTGTGCTCTGACGATCCGGCCCTCCACGACCGGACAATGGAGGCAATGGAATACGGGATGAGGGAGCGCTATTCCCAGGGCGAAGCCCTCATGAACGAGATTATAGCGGATTACCCGGACGAGCCGATTCCCTACATTCTGAAGGCCGCGCTACTGGACCTCTACATGGCTGACTACGAGGTCTCCACCAGGGAGAAGGAGTTCAACGACCTCCTGAAGACCGGCGAAAAGAAGGCCGACGCTATCATAAAATCAGCTAAGGCCTCCGGGGACAACCGCAGGCTCGCTTGGGGATATTTCTACAAGGGAGCGGCAATCGGCTTCAAGGCCTTCCGAAAGGGCAGGAACAACCCTGCCTCCGCGGTGACAATAGCGTGGGATGCGGTGGATAACCTGGCCCTCTGTCTTCAGGCGGATTCCACCATATACGATGCCTATTATCCCCTCGGAATGTATGATTACGCGATATCCGAATTGCCCAAGTCATTATCATGGCTCCCCTTCATCAAAGATAAGGAGACCCGTAAGCAAAAGGGCATTGAGGAACTGGAGAAGGCCTGGCGACAGGGAGATTATACCCGTGACCTCGCGCAGTTCTCCCTTACATGGGTCTATATAAACGAAGGCAGAATGAGGGACGCTTATCCGCTGGCAAAGGACCTGGTCGCCAGGTATCCGGAGTCAAGGACATTCCGCTGGCTATTGGGTTCGTGTCAGCGTTCTCTTGGCAAATGGGCCGAGGCCGAGGAGACATATTCTGAGCTGGTTTATCTGGTCCTGAACGAGCAGATACATCGGCCCAACAATGTTCTCATGGCGACATACTACTGCGCACAGGCAAAGTTCCAGACGGGAAAATACGACGAGGCGATTGAATACGCTAATTTTACGCTCAACCTCTTGGATGAGATGGAGGACACGAAGAAGCATAGGGAAATGCGGGACAAGATGATCAAGATAAGGACAAAAGCAGAGGCGAGGCTGGGTAAGGGGGAATGAGCGGGTTGAAAACGGTGGCGATCTTTACCGAGGGATGAAGAGCCTCATTTCATTAATATTTCTTGCGGCCCGGCCCCCTTCCGAGAAGGCCTATATCATGGCCCAGGTCGTTGATACCCAGGGCCTCATATGCGAGATAAACAGGGGAAAGGAATGGGGCGTTGCAGTTGGCACGGATGTGGGGTTCTACAGGGTCTGGGGGAAGACCGAGATGATCGCTGTGGGCACCGTCAAGGAGGTCGGAGAGGGCTACGCTAAGGTCAAGGCCAGGGGCGGAAGGGAGAAGCCGGGCCCCGGGGACCTGGTCCAGATAAAGGTATCTCTACCCAAGAGGGGATGGAACGCTGACCCGATCCTGACCCTGGGCAGGCTATACATCTGGTTCACTGACGACACGGGCAGGACAATGTTCTGGCCCGAGGATGTTCTGGATGCGTCCCCAGCCTGGCGAGATACCCTGCTCAGAGAGATGATTGAATCCGCACGCATCTTCGCGGAGTATAACCAGGATGTGATAACGCTCAACGGGGATACCTTGGCAAAACTGCTCTCGGAAACGGATTCCGCGAGGGTAATGGCATACCTGGAGTTCGTGGCAGATTTCCCGGTTGGCTACATGGGCGTGAAGACCCCGTTCCCTGGAGCCTATGCGACCTGGCTCAAGCAGGGTTCCCCTCCATCCGGCAAGAGACTAGCGAGAATGCTTGAGGACTCTAAGCCAGGGGACCGGAATGCACTGGTTGAGAAGTATCGCGCGGAATTGCCTGTCGCGCTAGACTGGCTGGTCAGGTGGGGACAGAAGCCGTTGGCTCTGGAAGTAGCCCGTTCAACCGGAGACGAGTCTCTGATAAGGCTGGTGGAGGAGGCAAAGATAGAGTGAGTAAGGGCTTCTGGTCAAACCCCTGGACCATTTCCATTCTGGCGGGCCTAGCGAGCTCCGCGATTGGCTGGGTCATAATCTGGATATGGAAGAGGGCAAAGAGGGGCACGAAACAGATCTCGTGGATGGGATTACTCAAGCTCCTGCAGACCCTATTCGTTGTTATTTTTATCCTGCTTTTCACCGCATTCGTGATGGTTCTGGCTCTCGGCCCATCCGAGGCTTCCGCTCTGGCAAAGATGTGGTCTTTGAAGGCTGGTCACGCCATAAAGCCCCTGAGCGGCAAGATCGGTCTCTTTTTCCGAAAGCACCCGGCCATCGCCGCCTTCTCCGCCGGCGCGGCATCAGCGCTGGCCCTGGTGGTTGTGTTTCTGTCCCTGAGAGGCAAGAGGGGCAAGAAAAGGAGAAAATAATTGGCAGGCACCGATCATGATATATTCATTCCCGCCTTGGCACTTTGGACAAACCCGCGGCCATGTTTGCTCCCAGTGCCAGGCCAAACTCAGTAGTGAATGAATTTCTGAATATTTCCATCCGGGAGCCTCATCATAGCTAGAAGAGAACCCTGAGGGAATGCCCTTCTAGCGGGATTTTTCAGGGGGCCCTCTTAGAACCCTGTTCTCTTGGACAAGGTGCCCCTCCCCCAAACCAGTAAGCTATTATTGCTTTTATCAGGGGTCTCATAGTGGGACAGGCTCATTTTTGCTCCGAAACCGCCAACCCATTGCCCCTCTTGGATGGGACCAAGAGAACACAGCCGGGCAAAGGGTCACGCAGAGTCGGTTTGGTTGAACCGGACCAATGTCATACATGAAAATTTTCGGCTTATGGAGGAAATCCTCAGGACAGTAAAGGACAGAAAGATAGAGGCCGTTCGGTTCTGGCTAACGGATGTGCTTGGCAGGCTCAAGGGATTCAACATCACAACCGGAGAGCTGGAAAGAGGACTATCGGAGGGCATAATGTTTGATGGCTCATCCGTTGAGGGATTCGTGCGCATAGAGGAATCCGACCTCATTGCTTTCCCTGACCCAAAGACCTTCAAGATTCTCCCGGAGGGCGTGGGAAACATCCCGACCGCGATATTGATCTGCGACATAAGGTATCCGGACGGAAGGCCGTTTGAATCTGACCCGCGCGGCGTCCTCAAGAGGAACCTCCAGAAAGCTAATGACCTGGGTTATGAATATTATGTTGGGCCAGAATTGGAATTTTTCTACTTTCCAAACGAAAAGGACCCGACGCCGGTGGACAAGGGCGGCTATTTTGACATAATGCCCCTGAACAAGGCCTCAGCGGCGAGGAAGGACGCGGTTCTCGCTCTCATGGAAATGGGGTTCAGGGTTGAGGCTAGCCACCACGAGGTCGCGCATTCTCAGCATGAGATTGATTTCAAGTATTCTGACGCGCTCTACATGGCCGATCTGCTTCAGGTCGCGAAGGTCATAATAAAGGAGAAGGCGATGGCCCACGGGTTATTCGCCTCCTTCATGCCAAAGCCGGTCTTCGGCATAAATGGCTCTGGCATGCATGTTCACCAGAGCCTCTTTCGTGAAGGGGAGAACGCATTCTATTCAGATTCCAAACCCTATAACCTCTCCGATGTGGCGAAGGGTTTTATAGCCGGCCTGCTCAGGCACGCGAGGGAGATAACAGCAATCACGAACCAGTGGGTCAATTCATACAAACGCCTTGTAGTGGGATACGAGGCGCCTGTCTATATATGCTGGGGAAGGAAGAACCGGAGCGCCCTAGTGAGGGTTCCTGGCTTCAAAGAGGGAAAATCGTCCTCATGCAGGGCAGAGTATCGCGCGCCGGATCCGGCCTGCAACCCATACCTGGCTTTCTCTGTGATGCTCGCGGCCGGCCTCGCGGGTATAGAGAAAAATTATCCCCTGCCGGAGCCGGTGGAGGAGGACATATATCGCCTTCCGGAAGAGGCAAAGCGCGAATACGGAATAGATGCCCTTCCGGACAGCCTGTACTCCGCGACCGAGGTCATGGAGAAGAGCGAGGTGGTTAGGGAAGCGCTCGGACCGGAGCTCTTTGCCAAGTATGTGGCGAACAAGCGTGAGGAATGGGAACGCTACAGGATACAGGTCACGGATTACGAGATCAGGGAGTATCTGCCCAACCTGTGAGCGCGCTGATAGGCATCAGGCTCAACGCGGCCACGACAACCTATGAGCTGGGCTTTTCAAAACCCGTGGAGGTAAACCCACCTTTTCACTTCTGTTGGGGTGAGGTGGTGATTATCTGACCAACCTCTTGAACCTCTCGTCATCCCAGAGTCTCGCGAAGGAAGGATCCTCTTTTGCGAGCAAGGCATAGCCAGGATCAATCTCCATAGCCTTTGAAAGCGCAGCCAGGGCGTCTGTGGTTCTCCCTTTATTCGCATAGAAGGCCGCGAGCCTATACCAGGCCTCGTGATAGCCGGGATCGGATTTCACGGCCCTCTTGAGATATATCTCGGCAGAATCCGGCAAGCCCGTCTCCGCAAAATCAAGACCCATATTGAAAAGCGCCTTTGGGTATCCAGGATTCACGGAAAGCGCCCTCCGGTAGCTCTCAAGGGCCATAGGGATGTTTCCCTCCTCCTCATAGGTTATGCCGATGTTGAAGAGGGGTTTCGGCTCATCTGGCGAAAGGGCAAACGTCCTCTCATATGCTTGCCTGGCCTGGGGAAGGCTGTCCAATTCGTGATAAACCAGGCCGAGCGCGAACCACGGCATGACCCGGGTTGAATCCATGGCGACGACTTGCTTGTAGAGGGACAGGGCCTCCGAATATTCCTTTCTCTGGTGGTGGTAAATTGCTTTTGCCAGAAGGGAATCCGCGTTGTCCAGGGCCAACAGCAGGAGGATCAAGCGGCTCTCCTTATTCGCGACCTTATGTCCTCAATATCCTTTAAATAAGCGGGGTTGCCGGTTTTCTGATAAGCCTTCTTCCTCATTGCCAGCCTGGCCAGGAGGTGTCTGGCGTTCTTGGCTCTGATGTAGGCTCCCCAACCACCGGTGAAGAGGACATGGGCCTCTTTGGTCAGGCAAGACCAGCTATAGACCCTCCTATAGACCTCCTGGGTTATGAGGCCATTCTGGACTTCCTCCCAGAGATATTGGCGTATCCACTTTCTCTCAAAATAAAGCATCACGAAGGCCCCAACGAGTATTAGCAAGACCGTGAGGGAATAGAAAGCGGCTGAGGCGATGACCCCTTGAATGTCAAAGAAGGAAACGAGAGCGTTGTGGCTAGCGTGCATGGAGAGAGCGAGGGCAAATCCGAAAAATACCCAGATTATCCTGAGGAGGATGTTTCTGGAAACCTTTGCCAAACCGAGGAAAAGGCCAAAAACCCCCGTGAAAAGAGCGTGGTTCAGGCCAAAAACAATGCTTCTAAGCAGGAACACGAAGAAAACCGGCACCCCTCCCACGAAGTTCCCAAAAAAATAGAGCATGTTCTCGGTGATGGCAAAACCCAGGCCAACAGTCGCGCCATAGACCAGACCATCCAGCGCGTCGTCAAACTCCCTGAAGGCCACGACCGCGAGGACGCCGATTCCCTTGAAGATCTCCTCAACTATTGGAGCTATGAGCGAGACAGAGGTGAACTCAAGTGGGGTTCCTGATATAACTATGCCGGCAATGCCTTCGGCCACCAGCTCAAAGACAACGGCCAGAACGGGAACAACTATCGCGCCCCACAGAAACAGCGCGGTCAGAAGCCAGAGCGGTTCCTTCTCAAACCTATCAAGCCACCATATCATCAGCCAGTAGAGGAAGGTCAGGACTATGCCAAAGAAAACAGAAACGATGAGGCCAAAGAAATTCAAAACAGGATCCGGCATTGGAGAAGTATATTCCAAAGCAGAACTATAGATCAAACGCGGGTGGACAGGCGACCCTTTTCCCAAATGGTCTTGGAATGCCTATGGCCATTGTAACCCAGATTGAGCCTGTCTCACAATACGATTTTTTGACGCCCCTCAATTCTGAGAATGGGGCCCGGAGCGGATCTTATCTGAGACAGCTTCTCAATAACCCTATTCTGGGACAGGCTCTATTTTCCAATGATTTCCCTCGTTCTCTCCCTTGCCCAAACATCAGCCTCAAGGACATCCTTTAGCTCCTTCACGGGCGAGGGAATGTGTTCTCTGAAGACCATCTCAACTATGTCGGTTATTCCCAGGAAAGAGAGCTTCTCCTCTAGAAAAGCATTGACCGCGACCTCGTTGGCCGCGTTGAGGACAGCGGGCGCGGTGCCTCCTTTGCCCAAAGCTTCCCATGCCAGGGGCAGGAGCCGGAAAGTCCCGGTGTCAGGTTCCTGGAACTCAAGAATGAGGTCGCCGAGATGAAGCTCCTGGACATCAGACTGGAGACGCTCCGGGTAGCTCAGGGCATATTGTATGGGGACGCGCATGTCCGGCAGACCCATGTGAGCAAGGAGCATGTTGTCCCTGAGCTGGACCAAAGCGTGGACAGTGCTGGTGGGATGAATTACCACGGATATGTTCTGGGGCGAAAAACCGAATAGAAAGTGCGCTTCTATGACCTCAAGGACCTTGTTCATGAGGGTTGCGGAATCAATGGTTATCTTCGGCCCCATTGACCAGGTCGGGTGCCGGAGTGCCTGTGCTGGGGTCACCTTTTTCAGGGCTGAGGCCTTTTTGCCCCTGAATGGCCCGCCGGACGAGGTTATTATCAATCTGATGGCCTCGTGCCTCCTGCCCTCAAGGAGCTGAAACAGCGCTGAGTGTTCGGAATCAACGGGAATGAGCTCGCCACCTTTTTTGAGGGCCTCAAGAACCAAGGGCCCAAACGAGACGAGGGTCTCCTTGTTCGCCAGGGCAACGCGCTTGCCCCGCTCAAGCGCCCTTATGGTTGGAAGCGCGCCCGCGACGCCGGTCGTTGCCACGACCAGGATGTCATAGTCCTCACGCTCCGAGAGTTCAACCAAGCCATCGGTTCCCCTGTATAACCGCCAGGCCTCCGTAGGAAAAGGAGCATCCGAGGTTATCGCGACTGCGTCAGGCTTGAAGCGCTGGGCTATTTCCAGAAGAGCGTCGTTGTTCCTGTGGCCGGAGACCGCGACCAGGCGAAAACGATCCGAATACCGGGCAATGACCGAAAGGGTGCTCTTTCCAATGGAACCGGTTCCACCGAGGAGGGCGATGTTTTTCATGTCGTTCCCTTATCTTTGAATAGCTTGAACCAATCAAGTCCGAGCTCAATATAGACCCTCTGTCTGAATATCTCGTAAGGATCCGTCAATCGCTTTCCATTGGGAGCAGAAGGGTCATACTCAAGCTCTAAACCTATGCCTGAGGTAACGAGCTTTGCTTTGATGTCTCTTGTCACTTTTCCTGCAAAAACGACCAGCGTGGGGATAGGGCTTGATTTGGCATCCTCAAGGGTATAGATAAGCTTCTGATCGACCGTTCCACCTCCACCCTGATATTTAGCCTCTATGCCGAGATACCTGCTCTCGTGTTTCAGGATGAGATCCAGTTTTCTGGGTATTCCAACGAACCTCCAGCCCACTGGCTTCTCCTCCAATATCTCAATATCCTCATTCCAGGAGATTATATACTCTTTAAGATCATTCCTGAATTGGTTTCCGATTCTTGTGTCTGGCATCGCGTCTCCTTCTGATATAGCTCATTATTATCAGTTCTCCAACCGGCCCCCTCCGGTCTCCTTTTGAGTTAATAGATCTCATTGCTTTGATCCTCGCGATGCGCCAGGCCTCGTAGTGTTCTCTCACGAACCGGGTGTCCGAGTTTGATTCCATGACCAGAACACCCTTCTCAGCGAGCGCGGCAAAGGCGTGGGCAAGGCGGATGTGATCCTCCTCCGAAAAACCATTGGAGGTATAATCCGAGAAATTCGCTGTTGGAGACAGGGGATAGTATGGCGGGTCAAAATAAACGAAATCCCTTGGCTTTGCGCGGGATAGCACAGCCTCAAAATCCTCGCACAGTATCTCAGTATCCTTCAGGGCCTCGCTCGCGGCCAGAATGTTCTCCGGATCGTAGATCTTAGGGTTTTTGTATCGGCCAAAAGGCACATTGAACTCACCCTCTGAATTGACCCTGTAAAGGCCATTGTAGCAGGTCCGGTTGAGATAGATGAGTCTCGCGGCCCTTCGGATCGGAGAACGAGGCCTCTCGGTTCGTATCCCGTAATATTCCTCCTTGGTATTCTTGTTCTGATATTTCCGGAGAAGTTCAAGCAGTTCGTGAGGGTTGTCCCTTACAACCAGGAAAACGTTCACCAGCTCCGGGTTTGAATCCGAGAGGAAGACCTTTTTGCCCGCCAGACGACCGTCCCTAGCGAGCGCGAAGAACAGCGCGCCCCCGCCGAGAAACGGCTCGTGATAATCGTTGAAATTCGGGGGGAGCCGGTTCAGGAGCTCTGACAAGATCTGCGCCTTTCCACCAGCCCATTTCAGGAATGGCTTTGGCAGGCCGTCCTTTCCAGCCACGGCTAAATTATAATCCATTTCACGCGCAGGATCATGTGTTATGAACCCAGATTTTGCGGCACGGAAACCCCTGAAAAATCCTGGTTTGTCCTTGGTCTTTATCCGAAAGCCCCATCATAGCCATAAGAGAACCCTAAGGAAATACCGTTATTGCGGGATTTTTCAGGGGACACCTCTTAGAAACCTGTTCTCTTGGACAAAGTGCTCCTCACCCAAATCAGCGAGTTATTACTACTTTATCAGAGTGTTTCCCCCTATTCGGTTAAGCTCTTTCCGCCTGTTTCATCCCCCGGTGGCTTCTCCTCTTTCGTTTCCGGGACATCCTCTGCTTCCAGGGCGTATGAAATTCCAGCGTCAATGTAGTCATTGATAGGGGCGAGCTTGTCCCCATATCTCCTGGCTATCAGTCCCGCTGTTATCGCGATTAGCATGGCCAGGATCAGCGGCCCCGCGCAGAAGAAAAAGAGTCCCTCGCCGAATCTCTCAAAAGGGCTGATGGCGCCGTGTTGGGTTAGGACATATGAGAACGAGCAGAACAAGCAGATCGAAAGGATTGCCGACAGGGCCGCTATAATAAGGTAAATCAAGAAAAGGCTTCCGCGCCTCTTTTTTCTGCGTTTCTTACCCATATTCAAAAGATGAGGCCATCCCCTGACAAGTAAGATCGGGGGTGCTCCTAAAGGCCATTCCCGTATTGGATGACTTGTTTTGGGGGATGGATTTTATTCGCTTGCTGTAGAGCGAGGTTTTTCCGTGAATATACCAACCCGTGAGCCTGAAGAAGGCGTCCAGGCCGGAGTCCCTGAATTTCGTCCCCGCGAACGCGGCCTCCAGGTTTTCAAGGAGAAACAGGTATTTCTGCCGTAAGGCCGGGTATTCCTTATACAGGGTCAGGTCCCTCTCATCCCACAGTGCGCCCGAACGGGTTATGGATTTGATTGAATCGGTCCTACCCCTATGAAACCCCTGAAAAATCCCGGTTTGTCCTTTGTCCCCATCCGTGAGCCTCATCATAGATGGAAGAGAATCCTGAGGGAATGCCCTCTTGACGGGATTTTTCAGGGGGCCCCTCCTAGAACCCTGCTCTCTTGGACGAAGTGCTCCTGGCTCAAGCCAGTAGGTTATTACTACTTTATCAGGGGTCTCCCTATAGGCCATCCCACCCGGTCCTGTATTGATCGGCCTTTTCTTTTCACCGGGATCAAAGCTCATGTTCCAGGTCGCGATTATGGGCCAGTACAAGAGTTTATCCTGCGGGCTAGCCTCAGCGTTTTTGAATTTGACAGGAACGGGTTTGCCCTCCACCCCTGCCCTGAAGACGCATTGAACATCCATGAGATAATACCACTCTATGGACTTTTCGCTCGGGGTTATGCGCGCTGTCTCCGCGACCATGGCTATGCCTTCGCTGGCTATGGGCATAACTGTGTGCCCGTTAGGGAACCCCCCACATTTCCACTAAGTCCGTGAACGCCAAGCTCGTGACAAGGGTGACGGAGGCAAGAGTCCTCACGGGGAGTATTATCAGGCATGTTTTTGAGGGTCATGACCTTACCTGAACCCCATTTTCTCTTCGTATTTAATTATGTTAAGGACCGCCTCAGCGCTCTCCGGGCTCAGGCCCTCAAACTCCGCGTTCGGATTATACCAAGGCATCACGGAAAAGAAATCCGCTAGATCCTTATCCTCAAAACGATACCCGGCCCTGGCGTAGAACGCGTTCCGGGCGAGCCGGAGCCACGCCCTCTGGTCCTCCTCATCCGGCGGGAGAAGACGGGCTATATCTCCTTCTCCAAAATTCCAGTATAGTGGATAGAAGAAGATCACGGCGAACTCCGACATGAACTTGCCGTAGGGGCCTTCTTTAACCTTTTCCTCAAGGGCTTTCTGCTCCTCCTCAACCCTTTTGGCCGCTTCTATGCTCTTCCGGTAGTTCTCAGGGAGGTCTTTGAAACTAAGGGTTTTCCGCGGTTTATACCAATCAAAGTCCAGGAAAACAGTGTCCCAACCCTTGTCCTTGAACTTGTGGCCAGCCTTAGCGTAAAAGGTGTTGATGATAGTCCTAATGGTGTATATCTTGGGAAACCCATACGATATAAACAGGCCTCTTATATCATCCTCAGTCAGGGGCCTTTCGTCAGCCATGAGACTGCAGACCTGCTCAACCACCATGCATCTGAGATGGTAGGGATGATATTGTTGGCCGAATACGCTGATGCTTATGTCTCCGTCTGGTTCCCAATTCGTAAAGTGCCAGACCACCCTTGAGCTATCCGGATTTATGGACGCGCCTGAGGGATTGATCCTCCAGTAGGCGAACATATCCTCCCCCCACACTGGTTTCGGCAGTTTCGTTGGTATCTCAATTGAGATAACAGCATCGCCTATTTGTCCTACCCACGCGGCGCCCGTGCTCGTTATGTATGTAAAGGTATAGAAGAACTGGGCATCAACATTATACCACTTGCCCCAGTCAGTCTCGTATCTGGTCACCAGCCTCCTGGTTTGACCGGGGGCAAACTCCACATCCCACACGAAGAAGAACCTTCTGTTCCAATCGGGATTTTTGGAACCTTTGGTAACATCTGGTTTTATCCTGATGTTGACCCCCTTTCCATCAACCAGGGAAACGAACCTGAGGCTGTCCTTCGCGTTGGGCACGCTTGGGCCTCCCTCATCCCATAGCAGTTCCCCCCAGTTCTCATTGAACGGAAAACCTACGGTCACTTTCACGGTCTTGTCCGAGAGGTTTTTGAATGTGAAACTGGCTTCAACGCTCATCCTCGTGTTATTCTTAACCTTTACCATGACCGTCTCAGCAACCATTTGGATGTTATCCTCGGTCATTGGAATGACCCCTGAGCCATCTGGATACTCCCAGAGCACGGTGTCATTGGCTAGAAGGAACCCAAAAGTCCCTGCTATCGTTAAACTAAAGATCAATCCTCTCATACGTCTAAATAAATATGGCTAGTAACCACCCCGCGCCATATAGTCCCGCCGGGATCCAGAAGGGCATGTCTGCTTTTTTTATGAGCCTGGAGAGGGTGAACCCTGCAATGGCAGTTCCTAGGCTGAACAGTGCGGCCCACGAACCATTCACCAGCGTGTAGCGCAAGACATTAGGCAGGCCTCCCGATGCCCAGAAACCCAACCTGAGAGCATATGTCGCGACGAGCGCGAAGGTGGCGAAGGAGAAATAAACGGACAACGCGGCTGTTGGAACCCTTATCCAGAGGGACCTTTTTTCGGTTATGCTCATGAAGAGGTCAAAGAAGATCCCAAGCGCCATCACGGCCGCGAAAGCGCAGGGAAAAGTTATTCCGGCAAGGAGTTTGTAGGAAGCGGCGATCAACGCCATCAGGGACGACGAACCCGGCCTCGGCAGAATTCCCCTGGCAAACGCGAGAGTGAGTATCCCCCACGCGGATACGACCGGAGACTTCATGCCTAGGCCCAACGCGGCCATGCCCCTCCAGATAAGCAATTCTCCTATACCCCAGAGCGCGGCTATGGCCAGAATCATAAACCACCTGTTGCTCATGGCCAAATTATAAAGGTTGGTCGTTGATGGTTGCACGTTGTTTGCCAGGGGATCAGCCCCCATAACATTAACCAGGCCGCCGCAAAACCGGTGGTTCCCCAAACCATGGGGCTTACGAGCATAGCCACGGATCTATTTGGTCTCTCCGAATACATGATCATGTGCAGGAAATTGGGTTATAATGTTCAATACGCTCAAGGAGTTTCTCAATCTTTATAGGGATAATTCACGTAAGATAGGCAAGCGTGGCTGGATATTTCTCCTATTGATGCTCCTTTCATCGTTGGGAGGCGCGGCCGCACACCTGCTTTTCAACCTATATCTGCGGGAAATGAGCTGGCCTGACAGCGCGATAAGCCTCGCGCAATTCACTGCCATGGGCATGGGTGCGGCCTTGACCCTTCCATCAGCCTATATCTCTTTTAGAATAAGACCTTTTTACATGCTTTTTGGCTCTCTGCTTTCTGGGGGTTTCGGCATACTCCTCTTGATTCTCTCGCCCTCTCCCATCGCCATATTTCTCTCCGCGACATTCACTGGTGTTTCCTCGGCCCTTTCTTCAGCATCCTTCTCACCATTTATGCTCAGGCTTGTTGGGCACGACACCGCGCCATTCCTTTTCTCGGCTCAGTGGTCTGTGGCTACCCTTGGCGGTTTCCTGGGCAATATAGCGGGAGGATGGCTTTCGGTCGTGGGATACAGGTGGGCGTTCGTTTTCAGCCTGGGGTTCCAACTCGCGGCTATTCTGCTCGCGCTTGCCCTTAGGCCCCCACACATCACTGAGGCCAGGAAGAGGATCACCTTTCTCTCCGGACTACGTGGCAACTGGCGAGGCATTGTTAAGCTCGGAATAACCCAGGGATTCATAGGTCTGGGTGCTGGGCTTTTTGTCCCGTTCATAAACCTTTATTTCAGGGACAGGTTTGACCTGCCAACCAGCGCTATAGGGATTCTCTATGGCGTCCAGAGCATTTGCCTTTTCCTTTCCGGACTCTTAACGCCCTATGTGGTTTCCAGGCTTGGAAAGATAAGAACCGTGATAGTGACCCAAGCCCTCTCCTTGCCCTTCAACGCGGCGCTTGCCTTTTCTTGGAACCTTACCATCTCCTCGATCTCATTCTGGATAAGAGGTGGGTTAATGAATATGGCACAGCCAATGATGAGCAACTATGCGGTTGAGTCAGTAAGACCTAAGCTCAGAGGCACTGCTACAGCCCTGATGTCATTGTTCTGGATGGGATGTTTCTCTCTCTCAAACCTAGCCGCTGGTTTTATCATGGAACGCTACGGGTTCAGTTTACCGATACTCCTTGGTGCGGGATTTTATCTAATTTCCACCCTCCTAATATGGTGGTGGTTTGGTAGGCGCGTGCGTGAGGTGCCTGTCGCGTGAGATTTACCCGCTTCCTGCGCAGGAGATAGGACAAAGGATGCAATGTGGGGCTAACTTTCTTGATAATTCAGGCCCCACAACCTAAAACTCAATCTCGGCCATGTAAGCCTTCTATTTGCTTTGAATTCTGAGCCCCCCGGCCCCCTTTCGGTAGATCTAATTATGAGCTCTCGCTCCAGATTGCTTCGGTGTCGCGCTGGCTGCGTAGTCTATAGCGATCCGGGCCATCAAAAGCCTTTGATCCTCCCCGACTCCCTGATTTATCATTTCCCCCATGAACAAGTGGTATCCCTTCCTGCTGTTAGCAATAACTCTGCTGGCTGGCCTTCCCTATTTTCCCCAGTTCCAGGGCGATTCTTACATCCACTACCAGTATGCGGTGAACCTGAGCCGCGGCATGTTCATGCAGTTCAACCCTGGCGAGCCAACCGGCGGGACAACCGCTCCCCTGTGGACCCTCATGTTATCCGGCCTCTACTTCCTGAGCGGGAAGGGGTTCATGGACATTGCCGCGAAGGTGCTCGGACTGCTATTTGCATTTGGTTCGGGGATGATGCTCTTTGTCCTGCTCAGAGAGTTCAAACCCCCGGAAAAAGAGGATTATCTCCTGCCATTCATCCTCGTTCTTGACCCCTACTACATGTTCTGGGCCGGCTCAGGCATGGAGGCCGCGGCCGCGGCCTTTTGCCTCGCCCTCGGCTTTTTCCTCTTCAAGAGAAGGCGCAACTGGCTGACTGGCCTAGTCATGGGCATAGCACTGCTCCTGAGGCCTGAGTTGCTCGTGGTAACCCTGATTTTCGTAATCATAAGGCCAAAGGCGATTCTCAAACTGATTTTTCCCGGCTTGTTCCTCTGCGCGGTCTATTATGGCCTAATATATGCCTCAACCATGACTCCGTTCCCCGCGTCCTGGGAGACACGCAGGGTCCAGGCCGCCTTTACTGAGTATGCAATTCCTCTTGGGATAACGGGTTTCACTGGCCTCAGCCTGTATTACATCTTCGCCGCCCACATGCCCCTGGCAATAACCGCGCTTTTCGCATACAAAAGGCGGCTTTGGCTCGCTTGGGTCATAATAGCGTTCTTCGTAGTCTTCTATACGATCATCGTCCCGACCGCATATGGTATGAGATACATTGTCCCGGCGATCCCGCTCCTTGTTCTGCTCGCAGGGATAGGTGCCAGGCGCATTGGTCTCAGAATCAGGTATCTCCTTCTTCTAATGATCCCCTTCTGGGCCTTGGGGTTCGCCAGAAAGATGAGAAATGTGATATACACCTCTTACGGTAGGGCGAATTACGAGGCCGTGGGCCAATGGTTCAAAGAGAACACTCCGTCGGATGTCTTGATTGCCGCGAAAGAGGTTCAGATAGCCTGGTTTGCTGATAGGAGGGTGCTCGCGCTTGATGGGGTGACCGATGGAAAGGTCAACGTCTACATAAAGAAGGGCGATGATCTCTCCGGCTTTTTCAAGGACTACAAGCCTGACTACATGGCTGGTCTGCCGGATGTCACGAAAAACAGCTGGACCAGGAGGACAATCCTCAGAAAGGTATTTGAAGCCGGCTTTGCCGAAATACTTGCTGGCAGGACGCCGGACATGGTCATAGAGGGAATAGGGTTCAGGCTTGTGGCACCTGGGATATACAAGCTGGATTACCCGGAGAACGGGGAGTCCGTTCCATCTGAAACGATCACCGTTCCCTGAGCCAGCAGGCAATCTCCTCCATCATTTCCATATGCAGTTCTTGTATTTCAAGGAGGGGGCCATAGACCATGCCTGCGGGGACGACCTCGCCCGGTCGTTTCTCTTTTCCGTAGAACCCACATGTAACAACCCTCCTCTTGTCCTCTCTCTTCATGCGCGTAATTATGGACTGAGAGAACCCGTGCGCACAATTAGGAGACCCCTGATAAAGTAGTAATAACTTACTGGTTTGAGCCAGGAGCGCTTTGTCCAAGAGAACAGGTTCTAAGAGAGTCCCCTTGAAAAATCCCGCAACAATGGCATTTCCTCAGGGTTTTCTTCTAACTATGATGAGGTTCCCGGATAGGGACAAAGGACAAACAGGGATTTTTAGGGGTTTCTTCCCAATAATTCAAGGCTTCCAACCTGCTATGACATCTGGATCCAGAATTCCCGCATGTTCCGGGTTAAGCCATATATCACCTCATTCCACCGAGACCAGCTTCACCCTTTCTGACCAGCTTGGTGTTCTGGCAACCAGAAAATAGACCCCCGCGGAGGGAAATCCGAGGTTGAGGCGATGGACCCCGGCCTCTGTTTCTCCGTCAAGGAGCCTATTTGTCAGCCTTCCTGTCACGTCGTATAGCGCGACAAAGGCCACGGTTCTCTCTGGCAGACAAAGCGTGATTTCGGTCGTTCCCCTGACAACCGATGGCGCAAATAGCCAGGGTTTCGTTGGCCCGGCCGATTCATCCGTGCGCGAGAAAGGCTCAAGATAAAACACGCCATAGAGCGCGGGATTATAGAAGGCTCCAGCATCCTGGGGCCAGCACGCGATCGTGCCTAGCAAGGGGTCCTGGTAATAGATGTGAACCCGAGCTGAATCCCCGTCTGGGACAGGGTTTGCGCCCAGGAACTGCGGGCCGGTGTCCAGCGCGACCATGGGGATAGCCACCTCAAGGATGGCGTGGCCGCCAGACTGGCCAAAGGCGAACGACAAGAGGCCGGATTGATACCACGGCCCCTGGGTGAAATCAGATTTGAACCAAGAGCATAGCCAGACATCCGGGTTGGTGATCCGGTTTATGCCCTCGGTCGTGTCATCGGCCGGCCAGGTTCGGTCCGCGTTGTCGTCCAGACAGACGAATGCCCGCGCGCTATCTGTGGCAATGGTGTCCAGGACTACATCGTATAGCAGATAGATCAGCGAGGCATCGTGGATTGCCATCATGCTGGAGGAGCCGGGGTAATCAGTCTTGCCATCCCTGGCCAGGTAATCCGAAGCATCCCAAGCCGTCGCGCTGTCCCATTCGCCGGGGCTGATTACCCCGTCAATCGCAGGCGAGCTCGGCGAATAAGGCACAGTTACTCTCTTCAGAACGGAGTCAGGGATCACGCCAAATTGTTTTCGGCATGTGTCATCCGAGGGGAAGCTGTCCTGATAAACCAGGAACCCCGTCGCGGTGTAGGGTCCGCCTGTCGGGCCTGCTGTCCAGGCCGGGAACAGGAAATCAACCGAATCCCCAGCCTGGAGACCACCAACAATTGTCTTTGAAGCCTGATAGAGGATTCCGGATGTATCGGTGATCGTGAATCTCGCGGTTATGTTATCAGTGATATTCTGGTTTCCGGTGTTCCTGACCCTGAGGGCTGGGACCACCCCGGCCCCCTCTTTCTCAAGGGCATCCGGAGAAAGGATTTCCGAGGCGGTTAGGTTGACCGGAAGCGAGAGGAGATATTCCAGCGAGATGTTGTCAACAGCGACATACCAATCCCAGTGAAGCCAGGTGTGATCAAACCAGAGGAATGAGAACTGAAGGCTCTCCGCGGGGAGCCACGCCCACAGACCCAGGGTGTCCCAGTGTCCGGATCCCACATCCCAGTCATAAAGCGCGAGATCCTGCCACGGCCCCCAGCTAGAGCCATCGTGAAACCGGGCCCTGACCATAAAAGTATCCTGTCCCCTGAAATTCTGATAACCAAGGCCATATATAAGCCGGAGGGTATCCCGATCACCGATATATATGGCGGGCGAAATAAGCTCCTCTTCGGTTTCCGGATTCCAGCCGAGGGTGTCATCGTTGTATGTGGCCATGTAGTTGCCCGGGGCCGGCGGCATGGCTGTCACGGGCCAACCGGCCGATGGCCTCAGTGTCCAGGTCTGTGCGTCCGCGTTGCTGTCCCTGAGGCTCCAGCCAGGCGGCAGAATGCCGGATTCAAAATCCTCCGAGAACATGCTGAACCAAACGCCGGATTTCGTTCCTGATCTTGTCTCAGGGGAATACCACGCTCCGGAGCCGCCAAAGGTATCAACGAGGGCCTTCTCAGGCAGGATTACCAAAAGCGCGAGGAGCATGAAGATATTTTAAGCTAGTCCTCGTGCAGGATTCAAGTATTTGGAAACCCCACAATCCTTTCCTCAAATGGTTTTAGAAGAGACCCCTGATAAGGTAGTAATAACTTACTGGTTTGAGCCAGGGGCACTTTGTCTAATAGAACGGAGTTCTAAGAGGGACCTCCCTGAAAAATCCCGCCACGAGAGCATTTACTCAGGGTTCTCTTCTGGCTATGATGAGGCTCACAGACAGGGACAAAGGGCAAACCGGGATTTCTCAGGGTTCTTTAGAGTCCACTTCCTGCGCAGGATCACCTTCTTTGACTGAACTCACACCCGCAATAGCTCTGCCTGTATAGTCTCAGGGCTTTTGACAGTTCCAGGCTCCTTCCGAACCCTCCGCGTTTTCTCAATACCGCGCTGATCCACACCAGGCCGTTTTCCGAAGCGGTTTCTTCACCCAGCCGGTTGATCAGATCCGGCATCTTCTTCGGGCTTATGGTAAGGGTGGTTGAGATGTTCTTTATTCCAAGTTCAAGGGCTTTTCGTGATAGCAGACCGAACCTGAACCTAAAACACTCCTGACACCTCCTGCCACCCTCATGCTCACCCTCAAGTCCCCTGACAAAGGAGTACCAGACCTCAGGCTCATAGGGGTTTGTGTGAAGAGGCGTCCCGTAATGTCTCGCTACTTTCTCAACCTGCTCAAGTCTGATAATGTATTCGGCCTCCGGGTGGATGTTTGACCCGGAAAACAGGAGCGAGACCAGGTAATCTCCGGCGAAGAACTCAATGGCATAAGTGGCGTCGGGGCCACAGCAGACATCAAGCAGGAGGTCTTCCATAACCCTATTTTCCCCACTTCAGGCCCCACCTCTTCAGGTTTTCTTTTGCCAGGCCGCGAAGGCTGGCGTCCGGGCTCTCCAGAAAAACCCTGACATCCCCGGCGAGGCTCGTGTCCCTCACATACTTGCTGAGATAGAGTCCGGATTCCTGGAATATTCTCTGCTCAGAACCCAGGCATTCCCTTATCAGTCCTGTGTCCGGGTTCAACCTATCAAACTCCACCAACGCCTTTATCCGGTAAACGAATCCGGGATCCTCTGCCGGAGGATCCAACACCGCGTATGGATAATACTGATAAAGGGTGTATCCGTTTCCCGTCTCCGAAAGGAGCAGGAGGCTCGTTTCGCCTTGACCCTGTTCCTTGAAATAAATGGCTTTAGGGTAGAACACCGATGTCCAGATTCCCTCGGTGTTCCTAGAGGCAAACTGCAGAGAGAAGGTATCCCTCTGATCCATTCGCCCCTTTATGGTTTCAAGCACGAGAAACCTCGTCCACCGGGTGTCGCCTTGCTCGTGGACATCGTTCGCTCCAGCCAACACAACCGTGTCAGCCATCTTCAGACAAACGAATAAAGGCATGGGAAGCCACTGCCAGAGAATTATGACCAGGTTCATCCTTCAATTATACACCAGCGGTCTTTATTGGGTCCAGGCCGCGAGTTCGCTCACAAAAAATCTAACCCAAATGGGTTCGTTCGCTCAAAATAGAATTCTAACCATGAGCCACAGGA
>JBMFOM010000028.1:0-19284 GCA_049969615.1 Caldifarciminota bacterium | reverse complement strand
TCCGGGTCATAAAGCGACCGGAGGAAAATAACCTCACCCTGTCGTCCCCGGAACATGTTTCTAGAAGATCTAGATCTATATAAATTACTTGTTCCTGAGCGACATCCTGGCGGGGACCCGGATGGCCCGTGAGACATCCCCAATCTGGTTTTCGGCCGTTTCATTAATTGCTGGGCAAATCAAAAGGGGCCCGTGGGCCCCTGGTTGTCGCTTGGCACGCGCTATTTCACATCAAACGGGACCAGCCAACCCCTGCACTCGTAAGCCGTGTCGGCATACATCAGACAGGCCTTGTCAAACAGGTCAACCCCCAGAAAGTGGACGCCCTTCTTAGTCAGACCAACCGTGTCCTGTGCGAAGAAGAACGCGCCCGAATCCACGAAATCAAGCCTGTAGTGCTCGCCCTGGCCAAAGAGGTGCAGGGCACCATCTAGGTCCATGGTTGATGTGTAAGCCTTACACTGAATTGGCAGATCAGAGCCGACCGTGAATGTCAATACGCTATCCAGTGCGAAGAGGTTCATTGGGCTGGTTATCACGGTATCAACTCCACCTATGGTCATCCAAACGCTATCTATGATGTAGTCCGGCGGGTTCTCAAAGCTTATCCAGTGAACTCCAGTCACATGGGTGACCTCCCAGTCTCCCATGTCATTCTTCTGGACGACTCCCTCTATGGTCGCGCTGTCTCCATATGGTTTGGAATAGGTTCCCTTGTCCCAGAAGGCTATATTGAAATTACCTATGGACTTGGCAGAGAAGACCACATAAGCCGAGTCATCAACCCTGCGTATCTCAAGATATGGATCAGGGTGAGATGTGGCATCTCTCCACCAGGTCAAGTAGTCGCTCGTATCCATTGGATACAACGACTGCCCCTCAACGGTCCTTGAACCGAAATAATCCGAGTTCATGACCGCTTCCCGTATCAGATCCTCGTCGGTTTTTTCCTTGTTGCAGCCGGTTATCGCGGCGACCGCGACGAGGATAGCCAGTGTGCCTATAAGCCTCTTCATATCCAGACTCCTTGTTAAAAAATCTCCTTTTCTCTTCATGCTTCAACCCCGCAGAAGCGGTTTTTGGGGTTCCTTGTGACGGAGAAATCATGGAGCTAAAACGAGACCAAATTCAAGGAGTAATCCGAGTTGGCTGATAAGCGGGGAACGCCCCCTACTCTTTATCCTCACTATTCCTGAGAGCCTCGGCGAGCTTGAGCCTCCACTGGGCCAGGGCCCTTACTCGCGCGAATGGTGAGAGTCTGTCTATTATCAGCCTCCCCTGGAGGTGGTCTATTTCGTGGCAAATGGCTCTCGCGAAAAGCCCCCTGGCCTCTATCTCTACCGGAACAGCGTTCTCGTCAATGAGCCTCTGGGCAACAACTACAACCCTTTCTGGCCTGGTGAGCTGAACATATAGACCAGGAAACGAAAGGCATCCTTCCTCGTCGGTTTGGTGGCCTTCCTGCTCGGCTATGTCCGGATTCAGGAGAACGAGCATTTCGCCCGTGGAAAGAAGATCATCTTCCACATCGTCAAATCCTTTCAGGTTCAGAACAGCGACCGCCAAGGGTTCACCGACCTGCTGGGCCGCTAGGCCAAGCCCATCAGCATTCATGAGGGTTGCGATCATGTCACCAACGAATGACAGAACAGCCGGGGTTATGACCTCGATCTCCCTGGCCGGGGTTTTGAGAACCGGATCCCCGTAATACCTTATCCTCCGGGCGACCGGACGCTCCGTTGATTCTCTTTCGGAGGTTGAGGCAGCCGTTTCTCTTGAACGTCTTTTGCTTGCCCCACGCGTTGATTTCTTATCATCCACCATGCTCTCACTGGCCGGGCATCTCTTCTTTTCCGCGGCACCTACTGTTCGTCGTGGACCCGAGTCACGGCCCATTTCTCTACCCTCAGGTTTGTCCCCTCGGAGACCTTCAGGGTCACTATGTCATCCTCTATCTTTTGTATGACACCTATGAGGCCTCCGGAGGTTGTCACAGTGTCCCCCTTCTTCATTGCATCAAGCATCTTCTGACGCTTCTTCTTTTCCCTTGACTGGGGCAGTATTATGAAGAAGTAAAAGACCGCTATCAGGATAACGAAAGGCAGTATGAGCGAAAGCAGGTTGCCAGCACCACCGGTGGTGTTCCCTGTATTGCCACTGCCTTGCTGTTGGGACAAAAGGATGTTTATAAGTTCAATCATCTTTTTTCTCCTGTCTGGTGGATTACCCTGAGCCCATCGCGGACTAGAGCCTCGGCCTGACGCGTTGAGAGGTATGAGTGGAATCCGGTGGTCAGGAAACCAATGGCATAGAGTCCGACAAAAGGCACAAGGATGAGCTGGGTCATTATTATGCAATAGATGTATGTAGCGAGCATGTATATGCCCAGAATTATCTCACAGATGGCCTGGCTCCTGCGCTCGGCGAGCTTGTAAAGGCCGGCATTGCTGGTTCCCCATTTTGGGGTCCGCGCAAAAACCCCCCCGTTTTTGAAGAGTCCCTCCATGGCCGCGGCCGCGTTATTGAGCGAGATACCCATGGCAAGGGACATCATGAACGGAACGAACCAGGCCCTTTTGGTCCAGTCCGGATAAACATCCCGGAGGGCAGTAATGTAGAGCAGAGGAAATCCGAACGCGCCGACTATGAAGCATCCAGCCAGGGCAAAATACCAGTTGTAGGAATCAGAGAAGGTCTTTATGAGCAGGACCGGGAGCGTGAGACATGCCAGAACGAGCATCGCGGGATAGGCCAGGTTGCCCGAAAGGTGAAAGAAGGCCTCCAGTTTCACCTTGAATGGTAGCTTCGCGGACATGACCCTCGGCAGTATCTTGCGCATTGTCTGAACCCCGCCCTTTGTCCACCTCCTTTGCTGGGATTTGAGAGCATTAACATCCAGGGGCAGTTCTGATGGGCAGACCACATCCGGCAGATAAAGGATCCTATAGCCAGCCAATTGCGCCCTGTATGAGAGATCAGCGTCCTCAGTTATGGTGTCCGATTCCCAGCCACCCGCGTCCCTGATCGCCTTGGCCCTCCATATTCCGCCGGTGCCGTTGAATATCATAAACAGGCCCTCCCGGTTCCTGACGAATTGTTCAACCACAAAATGCCCATCTAGGACAACAGCCTGTAACATAGCGAGAGGAGAAGAGAGATCATTGGCGTATCCCCAGCGGGTCTGAACAGCACCTATATCGGGATCCTGAAAATGGGGAACCGTCTTTCTGAGAAAATCACGGGGAGGGAGAAAGTCAGCGTCAAACACCGCGAAGAGCTCCGCATCCGAAAGCGAGAGTCCGTGCTTGAGCGCGCCAGCCTTGTATCCCTCGCGGGAACCCCTATGAACGAGCCTTATGTTCAGACCACCAGCCGCAAGCTCCGAGACAACCTTCCTAACCAGATCCACGGTCTCGTCATCGGAATCATCAAGCACCTGTATTTCCAGCTTGTCTCTCGGATAATCAAGAGCGGCCGCGGCCCTGATTATTCTCTCGGCAACCGTATACTCGTTATACATGGGCAGTTGAACACAGACACGAGGCCATTCGTCAAGCTGTTCAGGAGTCCGAGTCCGCCATGATCCCCTGTGTTTCCTGTAGAGGTAGTATAGCCAAAAGGCCCTGAAAGAGAAGGCTACCAGAAAGCTCAGGATAATAATGTAGACTACGAGAACCACCTCGTTCATGGTTACTCCCTTCTGAAGGAACAAATTATAACTCACCCCCCGTGCAGGATCAAATATTCGTGTGTCTAAGATCTCACGCTTTCTTTTCCCCTGAATCCCTTGTCCAACAAGCAAAAGCTCTGAAACCCTTGGGGCCGCAGTGGCCCAGGGACACGGGGATGGATGAAAAATATTCCCCCGGTTCAAGGAGAAGGTATTGTTGGAAACCCAGCCTCACCTGACACATCTCAGCCCTTTATGGATTGAAGGCACGGCCTTTGATGAGGAGGACAGGGCCTCTTCTCACCTTTGGGTCTCTCACCCTTCTCAGGGTCTCAAGGTTCATTCCCTCCCACGGCCGAGTTCAGGCCGGAATCCGGCCCTTTTCGGCCCCGGCCTTGACGATCTGGGATCCGGATTTTGCTGAAAATCAGCATATTCTCCATATTCCCCAATCCTGCCTCGCTAAGTCCCAGAGCCATCGGCACTTTCGCCGAACTCCTTGACGGTCAAGGACCTAGGAGGGGTTGAAAGTGGGTCGGGTGAGGAGAATTTTATTTTGCCTATGGTAAATGGTACGCTGTATAATTTAATAACAAGGGAGGTAAAGAATGTTCATGACTTTGATTTTGGCGGGCCAGATAGTCCAGAGCGGTGGCTTTACCGTTGATATGGGCACGGGTCAGATCATGCCCGTCCCTACCAACGAGCCGGGCGCCCAAACCTTTCCGCCACCCCAAGAGCTCCTGCAGAACACAGGGTTTGAGACCGGCGCCTTGGCGCCATGGTATCAAGGACCAGGAAACCACTGGGTAATCACGACCATATTTCCTCACTCCGGGACATATTGTGCGACGGACACCGGCAACTACTGGATAAGACAGGACTTTGCCCAACCCATACCTGTGGAGAGCATTATATCCATAACCATCTGGAGCAGACAGGCTCCACCGAACAAGCCCGCTTATCTCCAGGCCTTTGACCTGATGTATTCTGATGCGAGCTACTACGATGATGTGGTCTTTCCTGACACACTCTGGCGGCAGTGGAACATAACTAGCTGGCTCACCATGGGCAAACAGCTCTCAGGCCTGAGGATATGGGGTTTCTGGTCATCCGATCCGGCTGACGACTCAACCTACATAGACGACATAAGCATCATAGCCAACATACCCCTTGAGCTGGAGGAGGGCGCGGGACTTCCAATAGCAACCCTCTCGGCCTGGCCATCCGCGTTCTCGTCTTCATGCAGGGTTGATCTGAACGCGCCCTCGGAAGCCAGGCTTTGTCTCTACAACTCACAGGGCGCGCTGGTTCAGGATCTGTGGCAAGGCCAAGGCAAGGGAACGATCTGGCTTGGCCCCGAGCTCAGGCCTGGAGTCTATGTCCTTGCGCTAGATTACGGAAGGGGTAGGTTATCAAGGACCGTGATAAGGAAATGATCTGGCTCTTATACCTCATCTCAAACTATTCGGTCTATGAGGTTGCGCCCGATGGCGCGTCGGTTAAACCCCTAGGAGAAACCAGGGTAAGACTGGTTTCCGAGATTGTTGAGGCGAGAATACTTGAGGGTTGGCTTATGAAGTTCAATGCCCGGTTTACCCTTGAGAACCTCACATCCGAAAAGACAACCCTCACTGTTGGTTTTCCCTTCAGGAACAAGTGGTTTGACCTGTCATCGGGTAAACCGGAGCCCGCGGCCGGCAAGCTTTCCTACAAGGCATACCTAGACGGGGTGGAGATACCAGCTGTGCTCTCCCAGGACACTGGATCAGAAACGGTGGTCTATATCTCCAAAATAACTATGGAGCCGGGCGAGAAAAAAAGCTGTCTTGCGAGTATAACATCTCTTGGATCCGGAATGTCGAGCCCCTGAGCTTCTCATATACTCTGGGATACATAGCGACTACTGGCGCGGCCTGGACAGGGAAGATGGACTCCGCTGTTTTCCGATTTCAGATTCCCCAGGAATTACCCCAGCCTGGCCCCTATGACTGGCAAGCAGTCTATCCCTGGGTCATAGGACCATCAGGCTATGTTCTCACTGACGGGTGGGTAACCTGGAAATTCAAGAACTGGGAGCCATCAGAGGATTTCAAGGTTTCTGTCCAGGGACTTGACTGGAGCAGCCTGCCCGGCCAGTTCCCGCCTGAAATGCTGGATGGCCTGGCCCAGGAATTCAGCGAGAATCCGAAGGAATACGATCTCATTTGGCCGTCGGGCACGCCGTGTCCCAGGAAGGCCGGTTTGCTTTTCCTCTCGGCAATCCTGGAAAAGAGGCAGGGCAGGGAACCCGTGGACACTTTCCTGGCTAGGGCTTTCAGGGAATATGTTCCGGATACGGCCAATTTCCCCCTAACCAAAAAGGAGAAAAAAGCCCTCCAATACCTGAATGATGAGCTTTCCAGGATTAAAAAGACCGAAATGGCCCTGAGAGAAAACGGGTTTCTTGAGCTGGTGCCCCTGTTCCTCTTCCCCTGGTATTACGAGTCCGGGGACATAACCTATTATATTCGTTACGGGGAAGAGATTCCGGACTACATGCTCCTCAGGTTTGAGGGCAGGAAACAACGGAATTACCTGCGCGCCATTGAGGGACTTCTACTGGTAAAGAAAGGCAAAGTTCCAAATGACAAGGATGTAAGGCTGTTTCTGGAATATGTCGGCGGCCTTGCTTTTGATAATTCCTACGGGGCCATGAAGTTCGCGGAAACCGATAGACTGAACCTCGCGATGGTCAGGAAGCTTTTGGAGAAATAGCCTAGGACTCTCTGATCGCCCGGAAGAGTTCGTCATCCGGAGCAACCAAGAGATAATTCTCAATCTCGGCCTCCACCTCCTCGCACTAACCAAAGGAGGATTCTATCCTCTGCCTTACTTCATCCCTTAGCCTCACGGTCATAACCAATACACCGCGTTCATTCTCAAGCTCTGCCATTACCCCGCACCTGTCCTGGTCCTCCGTTGATATATTGCCTTTGTCAAACGTGCAACCGGTTGAGAGCTGAAGCCCATCAACGAAACAGGAGACCGGCGGTCTTGCCGCGAAACAACGTATCTTAAGCGGCCCAATGGCCCACGGTTTTAAGTTCTCTGAGAATCAGCGCGCCCATCCTGAGTCCAACTATCAGGAACGATCCCATGTGGCCGTAAAACGAAGTTGCCCTCTCAAGGCCCTCTATTGTCAACCAGAAATCCGGATCAGTTGTGTGCCACCGCATTGACATATTGTAACACCTGACACTAAACTAATTCAAGCATGGGGTTCGCGCGGTTTGTTTCATGGAAACTTCTGGCCATATAATATGATCTTAGCTTTCCCATCTTTAAGGAGGCAACTACCTTGAAGGTCAAAGGATTATACGAAATAAGGTGGCACGGCCGGGGAGGAATGGGAACCGTGACAGCGGCCCTACTCGTTGCCGATGCCCTTGTTAGAAGAGGCAAGTTCGTCCAGGCCATCCCTGAGTTTGGGCCTGAGCGCCGTGGCGCGCCCGTAAGGGCATTCAACCGTATATCCGACAAGTCAATCCGCCTCCGCTCAGGCATAACCGAACCGGATATGGTCGTGGTTATTGACTCCGGATTTATTGATTCCCCGGATGTTCTGGAAGGGCTTGCACCAAACGGCATCATCCTGGTCAATTCAGTCCTTCCTGCTGATGATCTGAGGAAGAAAATAAAGGTCAATGGCAGAAGGCTTTTCTCGGTTGATGCCTCTGGAATAGCTCTTGCCTCATTTGGCAGGAACATCCCCAACACCCCAATAGTGGGCGCGGTGTCAAGGGTTCTTGGTGACCTGTTGCCCATTGATGCCCTTGAGGAGGCCTTAGTGGCCAGGTTCAGGCTCAAGGGCGAAAAGGTCGTGAACGAAAACCTCACTGCCCTGAGGAAGGCATATGAGGAGGTGAAGGAGATATGAAGAGCTGGAAGGAACTTGAACCCGCGCCCTTCATCCCTGAGCCCTGCACTTCCAAGGCAATCAAGACGGGTGATTGGCGCACGAGAAAGCCCATATGGCACGAGGAGCGGTGTAATCACTGTCTCTTCTGCTGGCTTTTTTGTCCGGACTCCTGCATTATCGTCAAGGAAGACAAGATGATCGGGATAGACTATGACTACTGCAAGGGCTGTGGCATATGCGCTGAGGTCTGCCCTGACAAGTGCAAGGCCATAGATATAGTCCAGGAGGTGAAGTGATGCCCAGAATACCCATGACTGGAAACGAGGCCGCGGCCTATGCCATGATGCAGATAAACCCGGATGTGGTGGCCGCGTATCCCATAACCCCGTCCACCCAGGTTGTGGAGCGCTTCTCAGACTATGTCAACAACGGCGAGTGCCAGACAGAGTTTGTTCCCGTTGAATCAGAACACTCCGCGATGAGCGCGTGTATTGGTGCTTCCGCGTGTGGTGCGAGGGTGATGACCGCTACTGCCGCGCAAGGCCTCGCGTTGATGCACGAAATGCTTTACATAGCCTCTTCCATGAGACTGCCCATTGTCACGGTCATAGCCTCTCGTGCCCTGAATTCGCCCCTAAACATCCACGGCGATCACTCGGACACCATGGGCTCGCGCGATTCCGGCTGGCTTCAGTTCTACGGGGAGAGCGTCCAGGAGTTCTACGATCACATCTTTATAGCTCTCCGCGCGGCCGAGCTCTCCAACCTTCCCGCCTTTGTCTGCGAGGATGGTTTTATACTCTCGCACACCCTTGAGCCGGTTGATGTCCTGGACAAGGCTGAGATAGCGAAATACCTGGGCGAGAGAAAGCCCCTGTATAACCTTCTGGACACGGATCATCCGATTATGGCTGGCCATCTTTCTCTCCCGGATACTTACATGGAGCACAGACGCAAGCTCGCGCAGGGCATGGCCGAGGCCCCTATGTTCATAGACCAGGCCTACCGGGAGTTCGCGGAACGTTTTGGCAGAAAGTATGACTGGATGGAAATTTACGAGCCACAGGAAGCTGATGTGGCCATCCTGATAATAGGTTCAGCCGCGGGAACCGCTAAGGAAACCGTTGATTTTCTAGCCGCGGAGGGCAAGCGCGTAGCCCTCATCAAGCTCCTGGTCGCCAGACCCCTTCCGGTTGAGCGCCTGAGGCAGGCCCTAGGTAAATACAAGGTCGTTGCGATCATGGAGAGGACTGATTCCTTCAAGAACCACGGTGGACCCATGTTTTCCGAGATAGCGGGCGCGCTTTATCACTACGACAGGCATCCCATCCTGAGAGCATATCACTATGGTTTTGGTGGCAGGGACATCTTCCCTGAGGACTTCATGAAAGTCTATAATGATCTTCTGGATATGGCTTCCGGCAGAAAAGAGATACCGGAGACCATGAACTATGTGGGGCTAAAGGAGAACTGAGATGGCTATAAGTATAAGAAAACTCGCCCGTCAGGGCCGCGAACTGGCCCCAGGCCACAGGGCCTGCGCGGGTTGTGCTTTTCCTTCTATAATAAGGATAATCCTCTCGGTTACGGATGATCCGGTTGTCGTGGTCAACGCGACTGGCTGTATGGAGGTCGTGACCTCCATTTACCCATATAACTCCTGGCCAGTGACCTGGTTCCACAGCGCTTTTGACAACACCGGCGCTACCATATCCGGCATAGAGGCCGCATACAAGGCCTTGGTCCGAAAGGGAAAGATACCCGGTGATAAGAAGATAAGGTTCGTGGTCTTTGCTGGGGATGGCGGTACCTATGACATAGGGCTTCAGGCACTTTCTGGAGCGCTCGAGCGCGGCCACGATTTCCTTTATGTCTGCTATGATAATGGTGCATACATGAACACCGGGATTCAGCGCTCTGGTGCGACGCCCAGGCACGGTTCAACAACAACATCTCCGGCCGGAACGGTTGTTCCCGGCAAACAGCAGAGACGAAAGCCCCTCACAGAGATAGTCGCGGCCCATGACATCCCTTATGCGGCCCAGGGTTCACCTTCTCACTGGCTTGATCTGGCACGCAAAGCTGAGAAGGGTCTTCTGACAGATGGCCCGGCGTTCCTGAATGTTCTCTCCGCGTGCCCTCCTGGCTGGGGGTTCCCGGACGAAAAGACCATAGAGATTTCCCATCTCGCGGTGGAGACCGGCTTCTGGCCCCTCTACGAGGTTGAGAACGGTTATTTCCGGATCACCGTCAGACCTAAGGAATTCCGGCCCCTTGAGGATTTTCTGAAGGCACAGACCCGTTTCAGGCACATTCTCAGGGACCCCAAGCTCATTGATGACCTCAAGGAGGATATACGTCGGGAATGGGAGCGGCTTGAGTTCCTCGCCTCAAGGCCGAGACCGGAGGGCGAGGCAAAACCTGAGTAGCAGAGGAAGAATAAGGACTTTAGGTTCGTGATTACTCCAATAACCCACCCCTGAAGCTCCTCATTACTCCCAATGAACCCAGGATCAGCCAGATATACCACCGGGGATCATGGATGGGGTTACCTACGATCCCAAGCCTCCACGCGTCAATAAACATGGGCACAAAGGCCGCAGTGCTCACGATGACCGGCACGAGCTGGAACATATAGCCAGCGAATTCCCTGAAAGAGAATATTACCATCTCTGCTCCCATAAATCTGAAGAGGGTTGGAACCGACACGAGCATTCCCAGTATTCCCTCTCCGGCAACAAGAAGGGCAATCCTGTTGAAGTTAACACCGAACAGGGCATCAAGCCAGGGAGCTATTACAGCCAACATAAATCTGGTGAAGTTTAAGACTGTTACCCTGTCATCGTTTTCTAAATAGTTTCCCCAGGGGATTCACCAGATAATCCCCGCGTAGAAGAATATCCAAACAAGCAGGTAGGGTATAAATGCCACGAAACACACGAGGGTCTCTGTCCCGCCCTCAAGGGAGAAGAACGGCCTGAAAAAGGTAAGGAGCGTTTCGCTCATCGGCGAAAAAAGAAGAGATAAATGGAAGCACCAAAGGTGAAAAGTATGTAAGCGAAAAACAGTCCGGCGATTATGTTGGCGCCGGACTTGCCTAGGTTGAATTCCAGAAGTTCCTTGACCTGTCCACACATTGCCAGATTATAAAACGGTGAACTTCTTCCTTATGAAGAAAGCAACCAGGTTCAAGATGAAGGTCAGTGTTATGAGAACGAGCGCGGTTCCGTATGCCAGTGGCCGAACTCCCTCTATATTCTGGTGCTGGGTTGCCAGAATATACAGGTGATAAGGTAAGGCCATGAACTGACTTGAGGGGCTGGCAGGTAGGTGTGGTGTATAGAATACCACGCCCGTAAAGAGAATGGGCGCTGTCTCGCCGGCCGCGCGCGACATGGACAGGATGAGGCCAGTCAGTATGCCGGGTAGGGCCGCGGGCAATATTGCCTTCCAGATCGTCTGCCATTTCGTCGCGCCGAGCGCCAGCGAACCCTCCCTGTATGAGTGAGGGACCTGGCGAAGAGCCTCCTCGGATGTAGTTATGAGCCAGGGCAGGTTCATGAGGCCAAGCGTAAGACCAGATGCCAAGAGCGATGTCCCCATCCTTGAAAGCTGAACGAACAGCGCGACCCCAAAGATCCCATAAACTATTGACGGGATCCCCGCCAGGTTGCGTGTTGTGCTCCTTGCCAGTTTCGTGAACCAATTATCGGAGGCGTATTCCGCGAGATAAATTCCAGCGCCAAGCCCTATTGGGAAGGAGGCAATGGTTGATATTGTAGCCAAATAAAATGTGCCCACAATGGCCGGGAGTATTCCCCCCTCGGTCATGTTGTTCAGGGGCGGTTTCGTCAGGAATTCCCAACTGATCGCTCCGGCTCCCTTCAGGATTATGAACGAGAATATGTAGCCCAGAACAATTGCCACAAATATCGCTGACAGCATTATGACTGCTGTTCCGGCCCCGTCAGTTATCTTTTTTATGAGTCTGCCCCATCTGCTCACGCGGCCTCCTTTATTCTCTTGACGAATGGCTCGGCCATCAGGTTGACGACCATTGTTATCAGGAACAGATAAAACCCCAAGGCAAACAGAACATAATAGTGCTCAGTGTTCCAGGCAACCTCACCCAGCTCTATTGCTATGGTTGATGTCAGCGGCCTCACCGGATCAAGGAAAGAACGCGGCATAGCCGGCGCGTTGCCCGCGGCCATGAGAACCGCCATTGTCTCGCCGACTGCCCTTCCGAAACCGAGCATCACTGAAGCGACTATGCCCGGCCTCGCGGCCTTGACCACGACTCCCCATATTGTCTGCCACCGGGTCGCGCCTAGTGCCCTTGCGGCCTCCCTGTATGTCTTCGGGACCGTCTTCAGAGCGTCATCTGATATTGAGATTATAGTTGGGAGTATCATTATCGCGAGTATGATAGAGGCGTTCAGGGCGTTGAGGCCAGAGCTATGGCCTGTGAGCCTCGCGACCAGAGGCCCTGTTATTACCAAACCCAGGAACCCGTATATCACTGATGGCACAGCCGCGAGGAGCTCAACTATGGGTTTCAGCCATGATCTCTGGCGGTTAGTAGCCACCTCGGAGAGATAGACCGCGACAAGCAGGCCCCACGGAACCGCTATTGCCATTGCCCCAGTAGTGACCATGATTGACGAGAGAAGAAGAGGGAGCGTGCCATAGCTGGCACCAGTATAGCCAGCAGGATTCCAGTTGGTACCGAAAAGCAGTTGCGTAACCGGAACGGTCTTAAGGGCTATGAAGGTGTTCTTACCCAAGAGGAGGACTATGCCAGCCACAACGAGGATTGAAACGCCTGCGGCAAACAAGAACGCGACCCTAGCAAGTCTATCAGTTAGCCGTTTCAACACAAAAAGTATAACGAGGGTTCGGTTAAGAAAGTGTTAAGGCCAGTGCCTATTAAGGACACCGGGATTTTTCAGGGAGATTCTCTTTGCTCTCGCGAACCCAAGAATGGTTGCACCGGCCATGGCTCCTGGTCTATTATTTGGGCATGAAGAAATCCGTTGAATCACCGCGCGCGCCGAGGCCAGTCGGCCCATACAGCCAGGCCATAGAGTCAGAAGGTTTTGTTTTCGTCTCAGGCCAGTTGGGTATGGATCCGGAGACGGGCAATCTCGCCGATGGCGTGGAAGCCCAGGCACGCCTTGCTCTTCAGAACATGGCGGCTATTCTGGAGGCCGCGGGCCTTGATATGAAGGATGTTCTCAAGGTCACCATATTCCTCGTTGATATGGCTGATTTTCCAAGGGTGAACGAGGTCTATGCCAGCTTTTTCTCGGAGCCGTATCCCGCGAGGGCCTGTGTGGCAGTTTCGGGACTTCCGAAGGGTGCGTTGGTGGAGATGGAGTGTATCGCCGCGGTTGATTGAACAAACGAATGGTCGGCGAGAGAAGGGCCTTTGAGAGGAAATACTATGGGATTATTGCTCCCTGATGGAACAGATTGGATTTTGGGAGTTGTGCCGTGGGCATAAAGTCAGACCGCTGGATAGAGGAGATGGCGACCAAGCACGGTATGATTGAACCATTTGTGCCGGAGCTGGTTCGCGGTGGTGTCGTCTCGTTTGGCCTTTCATCATATGGATATGACATCCGCGTGGCGGATGAGTTCAAGATATTCACGGAGGTCTGGAATACGGTTGTTGATCCGAAGAATTTTGACAATAGGAGCCTCGTTGATTTCAGGGGCAATGAGTGTGTGATACCTCCAAATTCCTTCTGTCTGGCCCGGTCTCTTGAATACTTCAGGATACCTAGGGATGTTCTGGGGATATGCTTGGGCAAGAGCACTTATGCCCGTTGTGGCATCGTTGTCAACATAACCCCTCTTGAGCCGGAGTGGGAAGGCCATCTGACAATAGAGATTTCAAATACGACTCCGCTTCCTGCAAAGGTATATGCTGGCGAGGGCATAGCGCAATTGATATTCCTTGAGGCAACAGAAATCACTAGGTGCTCCTATGGCGACAGGAAGGGCAAGTATCAGGCCCAGAAAGGGGTGGTTGCCCCCAGGATTGATGAGGCCGAGGGGGAGAGTGTGGGGAAACGTAGGAAATAAAGGAGAAGCTGATATGGCCGAAAAAGAGGATAAGAAGGAACCGAAGGCTACGGACAGCTCAAAGCGTCCAGAAGCCGGAAGGTTGGAATCTGACCCCGAGAGGGCAAAGGCACTTGAAGCCGCGCTCAAGCTCGTGGAGAAGAACTATGGCAAGGGTGCGGTTCAGATCATAGGAGGTATACCGGTTGAGAAGGTTCCGGTAATTCCCTCCGGCTCCCTTGGCCTTGACATAGCTCTTGGGGTTGGCGGGTATCCGAGGGGCAGAATAGTGGAGATATACGGTCCGGAGATGACCGGCAAGACCACCATAGCGCTCCTGGCGATTGCCGAGGCCCAAAAAATGGGCGGAGTTGCGATGTTTATAGACGCTGAGCACGCGCTTGATGTTGCCTACGCGAAGGCCCTCGGCGTTGATGTTGACAATCTCTGGGTTTCCCAACCGGATGATGGTGAACAGGCCCTTGACATCCTTGAGACCATGGTTCGTTCCGGAGGCGTGGATATATTCGTCGTGGATTCGGTGGCCGCGCTGGTTCCGAGGGCAGAGCTTGAGGGGGCGATGGAGGACATCACGGTTGGCACGCAAGCGAGGCTCATGTCCAAGGCGCTCCGCAAGCTCACAGGCGCGGTAAGCAAAAGCAGGGCTGTTGTGATTTTCATCAACCAGATAAGATATAAGATAGGGGTTGGCCCATATGCAAACCCGGAGGTGACCACCGGCGGCAACGCTCTCAAGTTCTACGCCTCCATGAGGATTGAGGTAAGACGTTCCGGACAGATCAAGGAGGGCGAGGAGGCCATTGGCCACACCTTGAAACTCAAAGTCCAGAAGAACAAGGTGGCTCCTCCGTTCAAGAGCGCTCAGATTGATCTACTTTATGGTAAGGGCATAGATCCCTTCGGGGAACTGGTTGATCTTGGTCTTGAAAAGGGCATAGTCAAAAGGTCTGGTTCCTGGTATACATATGGGGATACCCAGATAGGCCAGGGCAGGGACAAAGCCGTTGATTTTCTCAAGGAGCATCCGGAGATAGCGGAGGAGATAAGGACCAAGATCATTGAGAAGGCTGGACTCCCTGTTTGAAAACCCGAAATGGAATCCTACGATGCTGTTGTTGTTGGCGCGGGGCCCGCGGGTTCCTGTGCGGCGCGGGAATTGGCCTCCCGCGGCCATCGGGTTCTGGTTCTGGAACGCCAGCGCCAGGTTGCAGGCGAAATAGCCTGCGCTGAGGGGATAACTGATTTCTGGTTCAGGGCTTTGGGATGGGAGCCGGAGAAGGCCTGGATATGTAACCATGTTCAGAGCGTTAGGGTCTATGGCCCAACCGGTGAATACTTCCATGTCCACGTCGGCCATGTGGGAAACATCCTTGAGAGGAGGATCTTTGATAGGGACCTGGCCGTGATGGCCGCGGAGGCGGGCGCTGAATTCCTGGTATCCGCGAGGTTCACGGCTGCCCAGAGGACAAAGGATGGCGTTGAGGTCAGCTTCAACCACCTTGGCAAGGACGAGCGCATCACCGCACGGCTCATTGTAGGCGCGGATGGCCCTGCTTCGGCTGTTGGCAAGGCTATGGGCCTTGGCGTTGATGTCCCTATTGCCGACATTCACTACACCGCGCAGGTTCTTCTTTCTGACCATGGCATATCAGGCGATTGGCTTGGTCTATATGCTGGCAACGATATTGCTCCACATGGCTATGCGTGGTTGTTCACGAAGCGCGATGGCCTCGCCAACGCCGGGGTTGGCGTTGCAGATAGAAAAAAAAGGATTGACCCGCTCCCCTACCTGGAGGCCTTTCTCAGCAGATATTTCCCCGGCGGAAAGAGACTGGCTCGGATACTCTCTGTTGTCCCGACAGGTGGCCACAAATTGAAGATTTACGGCGATAGGGTGATGCTCGCGGGAGACGCGGCCAGGCTTGCGGACCCAATAACCGGCGGCGGAATAGGACCAGCAATGGTCTCCGGGGCCAGTGCGGGCCAGGTGGGTGCCGAGGCCCTCTCCGAGGACAATCTTTCTGCAAAGAGGCTTTCGGAATACCCGAAGCTCTACTGGTCAAGGGCCGATAGGAAAGCCTATGAGCTCTCTTACACCATCAGGGAAGCCTATTTTGATTTTACTGATGGCGACCTTAACTACATCTTTGGACAGCTCAAACCCCTCTTTCACGAGAGATCCCTTGAGAGCGTTGATTCTACCTACATAGGTCGCATGATACTCTCTGGCGCGCCTGGCCTCGCGGCCCTCGCTGTTAGAAAAGGAAAAAATGCCCTCTTCAGATACCTTAAGGAAACTCTTTTCGGAAGATAGAGACAGGGGATTCTTTGTCCTGGTTGACCCGGATCGCCTGCCCAGGGACAACATACCGCACCTAGCGGAGAGGATAAACGCGGAGGAAAGGGTCAAAGCAATTCTCGCCGGCACCAGCCTGATGCTCTCAGAGGACTTTCCAGGTTTTGTAAGGGCGCTCAGGGAACACATGGCGAGGCCAGTCATAATATTCCCCGGCAATTCCACCCAGCTGGCGCCAGATGCCGATGGTATTCTGTTGTTATCCCTCATATCAGGCAGGAACCCGGAGTTCCTGATAGGCGAGCATGTTCGTGCCGCTCCGCACATAAAAAGGATGGGCCTTTATGTTGTCCCCACCGCATACCTTTTGGTTGAATCCGGGGGCCAAACAGCTGTAGAATTTGTGTCCGGCACAAAACCTATCCCAAGGGACAAAATTGATATACTCCTAGCTCACATCATGGCCGCTTGTCTTTTGGGGTTCAAGGCGATATACCTTGAAGCGGGTTCAGGAGCATCCATGCCGGTCCCCACTGAGATGATAAGGGCCGCCAGGGATGAAACTAGGCTCCCCCTCCTGGTTGGTGGGGGGATAAGGACACCAGAATCCGCAGAGGCGGCTTTCGTGGCGGGGGCTGACTATGTGGTTGTGGGGACAATAGTAGAGGAAGAGGGCCTTTTTGGCCTTTAGGATTTAACCTTCTTGTATGATAACCGTTGAAGACCTGAAAAGGGACGAGAGGATAGCCGCGCTCATATCAAGGACCCGCGAAGCCCTCGTGAAGCTGGGATACACTGAGCACGGCGACAGGCACATGGGAAGGGTTTCCGAGGATGCAGGCAGGATAATGAGGGAGCTAGGTTATCCGGAGAGGGATGTCTGCCTCGCGGAGATAGCCGGCTATCTTCACGACATAGGGAGCGCCATAAACAGGGTCCAGCACGAACAAACCGGCGCTCTCCTCGCCCTTGATTACCTGACGCATCTCGGGATGCCTTTTCAGGACGCCCTGGATGTTGCGACAGCCATAGGCAACCACCACGAGGAAACAGGCGAGCCCGTGACGCCGATAACCGCGGCCCTCATCCTGGCGGACAAGGCGGATGTCCATAGGTCAAGGGTCGTTGCATATGACATAAAGAATGACATTCACGACAGGGTCAATTTCGCGGCCACCAGTAGCATAATAGATGTGGACGCGACCGCGAGGGTCATATCCTACCGCATAGAGATAGACACGGAAATAAGCCCGGTTATAGAATACTTTGAGATCTTTACGCCGAGGATACACATAGCCGAGAGGGCCGCGAGGACCCTTTCGGCCTCATTCCAGGTTTGGATAAACAACACGAGGATGCTATGAACCCGGATGAACTCAAGGGAAAGAAACTATCCGAGCTATATGAGCTGGCGAAGGAAATGGGGATACCCAACTACTCCTCTATGAAAAAGGCGGAGCTCATTCAGTGCATCGCCAACCAGAACGCAGAAAAGGAAGGACTCTACTACAAGGAAGGGGTTCTTGACATACACAAGGATGGTTACGGGTTCCTGCGCCTCCTTGAACATAGCTATGCCCCAAGCCCGTCAGATGTCTATGTTTCACCGAACATAGTTAAGAGGCTGGGCCTCAGGCGCGGGGATTTTCTGGCGGGATACGCCAGGCCACCCAAGGAAAAGGAACGGTTCTCGTCCCTGATAAGGCTGGAAAGGGTCCACGGTATTGTCCCGGATGAGTTTCCCGAACACAGGCCGGACTTTGAGAAACTCGTTCCGTATTATCCAACCGAGAGGATGACCCTGGAGAGGCCGGATTCCGGCGAGCAAGACCTCTCCATGAGAATACTTGATCTCTTTGTTCCCATAGGCAAGGGCCAGAGGGGTCTCATTGTTTCTCCGCCGCGGGCAGGCAAGACCGTTCTCCTACAGAAAATAGCCCAGTCCATAAGGGCGAACTACCCGGATGTTCACCTCATCATCCTCCTCATAGATGAGAGGCCAGAGGAGGTAACGGAGATGGAGCGGCTCGTTGACGCGGAGATAATCTCCTCAACATTTGACATGCCTCCGGACCGGCATGTCTATGTCGCCGATATAACCCTTGAGAGGGCAAAGAGGCTGGTTGAGCTGGGCAAGGATGTTGTAATCCTCCTTGACTCAATAACCAGAATGTCCAGGTCACACAACGCTGTCGCACCCCACTCCGGCAGGACCCTTTCTGGTGGTCTTGACGCGACCGCGCTAGTCAAGCCAAAGAAATTCTTCGGCAGTGCTCGTAACATAGAGGGTGGCGGCTCGTTGACCATCATCGCCTCGGCACTAATTGAGACCGGCAGTCGCATGGACGATGTGATCTTTGAGGAATTCAAGGGCACCGGCAACATGGAGATTGACCTGGACAGGCACATGGCGGACAAACGCATTTACCCGGCCATTGACCTGATAAAATCCTACACCAGGCGCGAGGAATTGCTCCTGCCGCCGGATACCCTGCAGAAGGTCTGGCTCATGCGCAAGGTCATCTCCGACCTTGATCCCGTGGACGCGATGGAATACCTGCAGGACCGCATGAAGCTCACGAAGACCAACGCTGAGTTCCTCAAGATGCTCACGGAGGGGAAATTCTAGTCATGGGTAGCTACGGCTCTTTGTAGCCGGGGCCGGACTGTGCCCTATTGCGGGGGCGCAAAGACCCTCCTGCCTATCTCCTGAAGCGCCTGCGGATGGCCAGAGCCAGAAGGGTTATGAGGATAACACCTGTTGCTGTCGTGAATATTGACCCCAGGGCACCCCACGGCCCCACGGGCCTCGGCTCCATCATCCCGAGGCCGGGAATAGTTGATTTGAGAGCGCAGACAAAGGGCCACCAGTTCTCCCAGTCCATCCAGAAATCCCAGCTTAACTTGAACTGGTAGTGAATGTCTCTGGTCCCGTCATTGACTCCCGTTGATGTGAATATAGCGGTTGAGATGCCAACAATGACACCCAGCCAAACCAACGGCCTGAGCCAGCTCTCGCCGTATTTGCTGGCGAGTTTGTAGAGCCATAGGAGAAACCGGTAGCTACGGCCGCCAACCCTGTAGTCCCGTTTGAGATCCATCTCCCTCACATAGAGCTCCCCCGCCTCCGGAAACATGCCCTCGTCCTCAAGGTTGAGCCGGACAGCCCTGTAGGACTGGAGGAGGAGGTCTCGTTTCCGGATTTCAATCTTCCTCTTATCTTTGTTGTTATCAGCCTCAAGCTCCTTTTGTGATCCTTCACCCGGCTGGCCTCTAGCTGGCCCCTGATTGACCACTTGCCTTATTCTCTGGGTATGAAGGAGAGGA